>CAIWFB010000102.1 GCA_903911825.1 uncultured Verrucomicrobia subdivision 3 bacterium | reverse complement strand
TCGAAGCTCCCCCTCCTGCTGCTGCTACCTCGAAGCGGAATCAACAGCTTGACGGAGACCTGAAAATCCAGTTCCCTTTGCTCGGAAGGTGAGGCACTTTTCGAGCGCCACCCGCCGCACTTTTCAACCGCCGTTTACACCAAGAGCGGCAGGCGGGACGCCTGCGCTACTTTACTCGCGATTAAAAACACCCATCGGTAAACGCGCACCTTGTTTCTGCCTGATTCCTTGCTAGGATTTACGTTCTTGTGATTTTGAAACTGTATCCGGCTACGAGCCAAACCATCTAAATGTCCACGATCATCAACGCCACTGACGTCACCGTGCGCTACAACGAGCGCGCGATCCTGGACTCTGCCACGCTTGCGATTGACGAGGGGCAACGCATCGGTTTGGTCGGACGCAACGGCTGTGGCAAGACGACGTTCTTGAAAATTCTCGCCGGGTTGCAAGCGCCGGACAGCGGCGATGTCACACGCCGTCGCGATCTGGCGATGAGTTATCTCTCGCAAGATTTCACGCTTGATCCCGCGTTGGATGTGCGCGGCAACGTGCGGGCGGGCGCGCAAATTGTTTTGGATTTGATCACGCAGTTTGAAGCGATGGCGATGGATGCGAAGTACTATGAAGAGATTGAAAATCGCATCAATACATTGGACGGTTGGACGGTGGATCAACGGATTGAATCGGCGCTCTCGCATCTGAATTGTCCCGCTGGCGACCGCGATATCGGCACGTTGTCCGGTGGTGAAAAACGGCGCGTGGCACTGGCGCGGGCAATCGTGTCGCGGCCGGATTTTCTGATTCTTGACGAGCCGACGAACCATCTCGACCCGGAATCGATTGAGTGGGTGGCAGATTACCTTTCCAGTTACGACGGCACGTTTTTATGCGTGACGCATGATCGCTTTTTTCTGGATCGCGTGGTGACGCGCATCATTGAATTGTGCGACGGGAAATTCTGGTCGCACAACGGCAATTACACGGACTACCTGCTGGACAAAGCGGAGCGGCAGGAAGCGGACGCAGTCGTTGAGCACAAGCGCCAGATGTTCTTGAAAAAGGAACTCGCGTGGGTGCGGCAAGGCCCGCGCGCGCAGCGCAGCAAACAGAAAGATCGTTTTGAGCGTTACTATGATGAAGCTGCGAAGTCCGGGCCGGTCATCGAGGAAGATATGGAGTTGTGCATTCCGCCTCCGCCGCAATTGGGTAATCGCACCGTGGAAGTCAGCGGTCTGGGCATGGAGCTCGGCGGGCGAAAGCTGATTTCTGATTTTAATTTCACCTTTCAAAACGGGCAGCGCATCGGTGTTTGCGGGCGAAATGGTTTGGGCAAAACGACGTTGCTGAAAATCATGATCGGGCAGATGCAGCCGACGGCGGGCGAAGTGAAAATCGGCCAGCTCACGAAGTTCAATTACGTGGACCAAGGCCGTTTGCAACTCAACGAGGAGCGCACGGTTTTGGATGAATGTTCTTCCGGCACGGAATTCGTGATCTGGGGTGACACGAAAATTTCGGTGCGCTCGTATCTCAAGCGCTTCCTCTTTGCGGACGACCGCATTCTCACGCAGGTGCGAAAACTTTCCGGCGGTGAACGCAGTCGCTTGCTGCTGGCGTGCATTTTGAAGTGCGGCGGAAATTTTCTAATTCTTGACGAGCCGACGAATGATCTGGATCTGCCGACGTTGCGCGTATTGGAAGAAGCGCTCATCGCATTTCCCGGCGTGGTGTGCGTGGTGAGCCATGACCGGTATTTTCTGAACCGCGTCTGCACGGACATCATCGCGTTTGAGGGTGATGCCAAAATTTCTCACAGCGTGGGCGACTACGATTATTACTTGGAGAAAAAGCGAAAAGCCGAAGCCATTGCCGCCAAGCAAAGCGCCGCAATTCTGGCGACGAACAAAGCAAATGCGCAGGCCAAGGAAGCCGCTGCTAACCCGAAAGCGCGTAAACTATCTTTCAAAGAAACTCACGAACTCGCCGGGATGGAAGCGCAGATCCACACGCTCGAAGCCGAAGTGGCGAGCATTGAAAATCAGTTCGCCGATCCGGAATTTTTCCGCAAGCAAGCCGGACAGGTCAACCGGCTCACGGCGGAATTGGAAGCCACGAAAGCCAAAGTCACTCAGCTTTATGCGCGCTGGGAGGAGCTGGAGGCGATCCAGACGGCTTCGATGGATGCAAAGGTTGATTGATGCGGTGCGGCTTGAGTTCGGCGTAGATGGATTGCGCGAGGCCGGATTTCATGAAGCCCACGGCCTTGGCTCCTTTGAAATTTAGGAAGCCTTCTAATTCTGCCGCCGAGAAATATTGCACGATGGGATAGGGGGCAAAATCTTTCAGCACTTCTTCGCGATGATGCTCGGCGATGTCCGTGGCGAGCAAAATGAAATGCAGTTTATTACGGTTGCTGCGTAGCTTATCCCGGCCCACGAGCAGAATGCCGGTCTTCAAGACAAACGGAAACAGGCGGGTAACGGGGTGGATCGGTTCGGCTTCAGGTTCGGTAGAGTGTTCAGACATCGCGTTTAATAATTCAATTGCAGGCGGTAGAATAGCGTATTCCGTCCAGCATTGTCATAAAAAACGCGCCATGTCTGCAACCCGTTGGCGACCGCCCCGAAGGGCTGATGCACCAAACCATTCGTGAACCAACTGAACAAATTTGTGGAAACTTGCGGGACATAAATTATATCGGACACATTCGTCGGACGCTGATATTCCAGCACCCAAGCGCCGTTGGTGTTGGCGATGCTCGTCAGCGCATTCGTTGCGGGCACGAAGGGCAGGAGGCCGAGCGCATACTTCACCAGATTTTTCACGCCATCATTCGCGGGCGTGGCGTTGAGTCCACTAATAGCGTTGTTGGTGAGTTGGTCGGCGGAAAAATTGGCGTTCTGCCACGCGGCAAAACCGGTTGCCCCATTATTCAATGTCAACGTCGCCACCGCGCTCGTGACGCTGCCTGCGCTGTTACTGACGACGACGAAATAATTTCCAACATTCGTCGCCTGCGCATTCAAAAGCGTCAGCGTCGCATTCGTCGCTCCGGCTAACAGCGTGTTGGTGTTGAAATACCAGCGGTAATTCAAAGTGGCGCTGCCGCTGGCCACGACGATGAATGTGGCAGTATTACTGGCATTCAGCGTTAGACTTTGCGGCGGCGTGACGATGGTCGGTGCCGTCGGCGAATAGGTCGTGCGCAGCCAGTTCGTTTTGGGCCAGTTGATCAGCCCCGCTCCGGCACCGGCGGCGAGGATGGTCGGTAATTCACTCGGATCATCGGGTGTGTAGCTATAAGGCAAGACCCCGCCAGCAACATTCCACGAGAAGGCGATGATCGGCGCTTGGAACGGGCCCAGCGGATTGCCAGCGTCCGTGCTGTCGCCGCGCACGACGGTGCTATCCATTTGGTAAATCGTGTCGAGCGCGAGAATTTTCCCGGTGTAAACCGGATTGGCCGGATCGGTCTGATTGTTACGCAGTGGCGTGAGGCAGCCGTTGTAATAAGATTTTTCCACGAGCACCGCGCCGCCTTCGGTCGAGATACTGCCGTTGAGGAACGGATTAAAATTGTAGGTGTTGTTGAGCGTGCTTTGATTCGCGGAACTCATCGCGGCGGCACGAGCATCACGCAAGCGCTTCGCCACCAGACCGGCGGTGTCGTCCACGTAGATATTAAAATTGTGGACGTTCCCGGCGCGCAAACGCGGCAGACGATCCCATGGATTCACAAACCAATCGTGATGGAAGGTGATGGTGTGCCCGGCATTTTCCGCCTTGAGCGAATTCGCCCCGATGAGATGCGTTTTGTCGTGGCCCTGACAGATGACGATGATGTCTTCCGTCGAAAATCCGTTGCTGCGAAGAAAATTATACATCGCGTAACTAGTCTTGTTGGATTCGAGCGAAGAAATTTGTTGCCGCACCCAACTGTTTGTATTCGTCGCACCATCATCGCCGATATATTTGCACCACGAGAAGGTGATGCCGCCGCTGCCCTGCTTGATGTCCACTTGGCCATCGTAAGTTTTGGTGAAGGTGCAATGATCAATCCAGATATTTGTCACCGTGCCGCCGTTGCCGAGATCAATCGAGTCCAAATCATTCTTGTCGTAGTTGCCTTTGCTTAATTCATCCCATTCCCACATTTCAGCGAACTTGAGATTACGGATGATGATGTTTGAGGTGTTCTTGACGTTGAGGCAGGCGTGGCGCAGCGTCGCGCCGTTCGTGGAAAAAATGGTCAGGCCGCTTTTGCTTTGGATATCAATCAAGCTCACCCCCGTGGTCAGTAAACGCGGATGTAATTTCGCCACGGTGTGCGCGCGAAAGGGCGTGGACGCAAGCCCGGTCACGGCCGCCCCGACTTCGTTAATGCCAAGATCAAGGTCGTTCATGATCTCAATGACCTTCACAGAACCGGCGGTTTTATTGGCGGAAAGCAGCGCGTTCGCGAAGTCCAGCGGCGTGTAAACTTTGCGATACGCCGCATCCGTTTCCAAAATCACGCCGCCGCCCGTGGTGGCTTGGGCAAAACCGACGAGATTAAAAGCGCTGTTGGGCAAAGCGGTCGCAGAGGAAACCGTGAGCGTGGCCGCCGCGCTGATCGCGGTGCCAAGGCGGTTGGAGGCGACGAGCGTGAAACTACCGGCATCGGTCAATTGTGCGTTCGTGACCGTAACTGTCGGGTTGGTTGCGCCGGAAATCGGCGTGCCGTTTTTCTGCCACTGATAATAAATGGGCGCCGTGCCGGAAGCGCTCGCGTTAAAGCTCGCCGTGCCGCCGATCAAGACTGTGGCCGAAACGGGCTGCGTAGCGATGACGGGCGCTTGCGAGTTGGTATTCACCGTGAGCGTGGCGTTGGAACTCGAGGCGGTGCCGATGAAATTACTGACGACGACAAAATAATTTCCCGCGTCCGCCGCCGTAATATTCGTCAACGTCAGCGTGGCGTCCGTGGCATTCGTCAAAATAGTGTTAGGGTTGAAGAACCATTGATAGCTCAACGGCTGTGCCCCGCCCGCTTGCACCAGCAAGATCACGCTCTGACCCGGCAACACCGTCTGGCTCTGCGGTTGCGTGACGATGCCGGGAGCCGTGGGCACGGTGACGAGCAAGGTGGCCGGGTCATTCGTGGCGAGACCGAAGGCGTTGCTGGCGATGAGTGAATAATTTCCCGCATCTACAAGCTGCACATTCGTGAGCGTGAGCGTGGTGTTCGTCGCGCCTGCGAGGAGGGTGTTCGTGTTAAAAAACCATTGGTAAGTCAGCGGTGCGGTGCCCATCGCATCCGAAAAAAACGTCGCTGTTTGACCGACGTAAGCGGAAACGTCGTTCGGCTGTATGCCAATTGCGGGCGGCACGCCGGAGCCGGTGAGGTCAACGCGCACTTCGTTGAAGATCACGTTCGTGGCCGAGGTGGCCGCATTCGACGGCCGCAGCCCGACGCCATCAAAACGGAAATTCGAAGCGGCGCTGTCCGTCACTGAGATTGACAGGGCGGCGGAGTTCGCCAGATTTTGCAGGGTGGCGGTGATGATGAGCGACGTTGCGGAATCGCGCTGCAAGGCCAGCTGCACGCTGTATTGCCCGCCGTTGGTGAAGCCGGAAAAGCCGTTCGTGCTGCCTGGCCCATTCAAGAGCGCGGTGTAATCGCCGCTGGTGCCGAGCAAGCCACTGTCGGCAATCGTCGTGCGCTTGCGGATTTCCATGGGCGACGAGTTATTGAATTGCCCGCCCATATTTTCGAAGAGCGCATACCCCTGCACGCCGGTGCCCTGACCGTTATTGCTGGCAAGATCCGCCGTGGGCCAACGCGGCGAGAGGGTGGAATCGGCGAAATTAAAAACGCCGAACCGGAAACCTTGCGAGGTGTTGAGAGCACCGACGTTGTTCAAAGTCAGTTTCAGATTCACCGTCAGCGTATCGCCTAAGTTGAGTTGGATGGGGCTGGCGGAATTTGTTCCAAAAAAACTGACGGCTTGAAAGGCGCTGCCAGCGAGCGTCCACGCCATGCCGTTGGTGGAGGTCGACACGGCGGCGGCGCTCGAGACAAACCAGGCGGCATCCGTCGGAAGATTTTGGCTGGTGCGATTGCCGTCGGCAAATGTGTCGTCGAGAATCACGGCGGCGGCGGCGACGCTGACAGTGGCGATCAAACAGGAAGACACGAGGGCGCAACGGATCAGGGCTGGGTGGAACATAGCTTCATGATTCCATTAAACGCTGGCCATGTCAGCGGGGTCTTCCTGCAAAGTGGTTTGAAAATTGCGCATCGCTGCCGACTTGAGGCAAAGGAATTTTTTTGTAACGCAGGGACGCTCACCGGAGTCTTAACGGGTATGAAACGGAGAAGTGCTTTTACCTTGATCGAATTGCTGGTGGTCATCGCCATCATTGCGATTCTCGCTGCGATGTTATTGCCCGCGCTGGCCAAAGCCAAAGAACGCGCCTACACCATCGCGTGCAATTCCAACCTCCACCAGATCAGTCTGGGTATGACCATGTATGCGGATGATTCGCAAGGGCTATATCCGATGTCGGGCGGCAGCATTGCTTGGGGGCAAACAGATCCGCACACGCGTGTGGCGAGCTGGATGCAACAGATCGTCAGCTACGTCGGCAACACGAATGTTTATCGTTGTCCCGGAAATAAATTAGTCCCGCTGGATCAACAGTCCGCATTCAATTACTTCAATGGATCGCGGGCGGCGTATATCGTTGCCAACGACGACGCTTCGGTGGACACCAAAAAAATTCAATTCGCCAGCGCGTTTGTTTTATCGGGTGACATAATCTGGGATAAGCCCGCTGAACTGGATGCCGACAAGGATGACTACTCTCAAAACTGTGTGGGTGGTCCCGCTAATGGTATTCTAAACTGGAAAGATTGGCAGGCGCATAGCAAGGGACAGAACGTATTGTTCGCCGATGGTCATGCCAAGTGGTATAACGGCTACAAGACTAACGAAATGACGTTCCGCTACGATTCGATGTCGGGCTGGCAGTGACGCAGCTTTATACGGTGGCAGGAACGGGCGCGGACGCCGCTAGGGGCACCGCCCGGGTTTTCCAACGATTGTGAACCCAGAACCAATTCGCCGGGTCGCGCCGCACGGCCAGTTCCATGGCGGCATTCACATCGCGGGTGATGTCATCGCAAGAACGGCGGCGGCCATTAACGCGGGTCGGAATCGCCTCACCCGTCTCGATGACCCAGCGGCCTAGGCCGACGCGGTAACAGATGGGAACGTATAATTCGCAACCATAGCGGCTGGCCATCACGGCGGGTGCTCGGGAGGCAAAACAAGGTTGCCCGAAAAATTGCACCTCCAAGCCATTGTCCCGCGTGCTTTGATCTGCCACCAGTGTCAGCAGCATTCCACCTTTGACGAGCGCGTGCTTCAATTCCTCTGCCTCCGTGCGCCGTTCAAACATCAGCGTGCCGGAACCAGTGCGTAGTTTGAGAAACATCCGGTTCAACGCTGGCTGCCGGATGCCGCGGTAGGTCGCGGCACATTGATAGCCGGTTAAGTAAACGGCGATATGCACGAAAGCTTCAAAGTTTCCGAAGTGACCGGTGGCAAACAAGCGGCTCGGCAGCGGACCACCCTGCGCGGGGTGCGGAATGATACCGGGGCCTTTTACTTCCAACACTGCACGCAACTGAGTCGCGTTTAGCGCGGCGATGTTGATGGCGCCACAGGTGTTTTCGCCGATGCGCCGGAAGTTTTCGTGTGCGAGTGCGCGGATTTCAGCCGGAGATTTTTCGTGGCCAAAACAGCGGGTGAGATTGGCGATGGCCATGCGCCGATGCCGGCGGTCCGCCCAGAAAACGACTTCCCCGCCGAACCGGCCCAAGCGCGCCGCCCAGCGCAACGGCAGGGCTTGTAGCAGGCCAATGCCAAGGCGCGTGAGGAAGCAGAGGATTTGATCCACGGGTGCCGCCAGCATCGCAGACCCACATTTAATCGCCACCATATTCGGCACGTCGGCCGCAATTTTGAGGCGGTATAGCGGTTAACTTTCTCGCAATTTCAGAATAAATAATTCGCTTGAACTCCCTGACCCCGGTTTTAAGCTGGCGACGTCTCTCGCACCAACCAGCTTCAGCCCATGAAACTAATAACAGCCCTGTTTTTTACCGGCGCGCTGCTTGCGCAACTCATCGCTACAGGGGCGACCTTCACCGTCACCAGCTCAGCCAATAGCGGCCCCGGCACCTTGCGGCAGGCGATTTTGGATGCCAATACTACGCCCGGCCCGGACACCATCAGTTTCAATCTCCCCGGCTCCGGCGTGCAGACCATTGCGCCGACGAACGCCCTGCCTGCCATCACCAATCAGGTGTTCATTGACGGTTTTTCTCAGCCCGGCAGCAGCGCGAACTCTTCGGCCAGCGCCGACAACTCCATTCACCTCATCCGGCTGGATGGGTTGAAATGCGATAGCTCGGCGGATGGTTTGAAATTCACTACCGCCAATCCCTTCGCCGCCTCGCCCGCCAGCGGCAGCACCGTGCGCGGTTTATGTATTGTGCGATTCAACAACGGGATCTCGGCGAACGAACTTTCCAGCCTCACCGTCAGCGGCAACTGGCTCGGGCTGGACGTGGACGGCATTGCGCGGGGTAACCGCGGTTCCGGCATTTATCTCGCCTCATCTTTCTCGACGGGGCAAAACAATGTCATCGGCGGCACCACATTGGCGGCGCGCAACATTATCTCCGGCAATGGCAATACCGGCATTTATTTCAACGGCAGCACCACGTTCAACAATTTTATCCAAGGTAATTTCATCGGCACCGATCCGACCGGCACCTTGCCGCGCGGCAACGCTTTCGGCGGAATTTATTTCTTCACCAGCCCCAGCAATACCATCGGTGGCGCGACCAGTGCGGCGCGCAATGTCATCAGTGCTTCCACGGCGGCGGGCGGCAACGGCATCGGTGTGCAGGCGGGGGCGAACAATGTCATTCAGGGCAATTACATCGGTTCGGATGTGAGCGGCCAATATGACCTCGGCAATCTTTACGATGGCGTCTATGTCATCTCCGCCAACGGCACAAAAATCCTCGGCAACCTGATCGTGAACAATCGCGTCAACGGCATCAACCTCTCCAGCGCCAACAACACCGTGGTCGAAAATAATTCCATCGGCACCGATGCCACCGGCTCACGGCCATTCGGCAATCTGGCTGCCGGCGTGACCATCAGCGGCGGCACGAATCGCCTCGGCGGTTTGAGCGCGGGACAGGCCAATACGATTTTCTTCAACGGCGGCGCGGGCGTGGAAGTCACTTCCACCACGGCGGTGCAAAACGAGATTTCCGGCAACGCCATTTACGACAACGGCGGTCTGGGCATTGAGCTTTACCCTTTAGGCATCAGCACGAATGACGTGCTCGACGTGGACACTGGCGCGAATGGGTTGCAGAACTTTCCAGTGCTGACGAACGCCAGCATCACGTTTAGCGCGCTGGCGGTGCAAGGCAGCTTGAACAGCAAAGCCACCGCCGCGTATCGGCTGGAATTTTTCGCCACGCCTAATTGGGACGCCACGAATATTGCCGAAGGTAAAATCTTTGTCGGCAGCACGAATGTGGTGACCGACGGCAGCGGCAACGCCAGTTTCACCGCCGCCATCGCCACCACGCCGGATACCAATTATCTCATCACCGCCACGGCCACGGATGCCAGCGGGAACACCTCGGAATTTGCGGCGGGCATCGGCATCGTCTCGAATGGCGTCGCCAGTCCCTCACTGATTGTTTCCAAAAGCGTGGTGGGCGGCGGGAGCGGCAGCGCCACGACCACCAGCGTTTCCTGGCCGAGTGCGGCGACTTTTTTCTCGCTGGAAAAAACGCCTTCGCTCAATCCGCCAGTGCAATGGTCGCCCGTCACTTCCGGCATTGTGGATGTGAGCGGAACCAAGACGTTCACCATCACCAACGGCACGGGCAACACCAACGCCTTCTTTCGGCTGAAAAAACCGTGAGTTGACGCTCCTCGTTTCTCAGCATTTCCACTTTGCGTTTCGGGCGTTTTGGCGGTTAAAATCACCGCCACATGAAAATTGTTCTCGCTTACTCTGGCGGACTGGACACCTCGGTGCTCATGTCCTGGATCAAAGAAAAATACAACGCCGAGATGATCGGCTTCTGCGCTGACGTCGGGCAGGAAGAAGAACTGGATGGCCTCGAAAAGAAAGCCATCAACACCGGCGCTTCCAAGATCTACATTGATGACTTGCAGGAAGAATTCGCGCGCGACTTCATCTATCCCATCATCCAGGCCAGCGCCATTTACGAAGGCCAATATTTCCTCGGCACCAGCATCGCGCGGCCGCTCATCGCCAAGCGCATGGTGGAAATTGCCCGCAAAGAAAAAGCCGACGCCATCGCGCACGGTGCGACGGGCAAAGGCAACGATCAAGTTCGTTTCGAACTCACCGCCGCCGCGCTCGCGCCCGACTTGCAAGTTATCGCCCCGTGGCGCGACGAACGTTATCGCGCCGAGTTCCCCGGTCGTCAGGAAATGATTGATTACTGTGCCAAGCATAAGATTCCCGTGCAGGCCAGCGCCAAGAAACCGTATTCGATGGACCGCAATCTTCTCCACATCTCCTACGAAGCCGGTATTCTCGAAGAACCGTGGTTTGATTCCTACGACCTCAAGAACCGCAGCTATTTCACCACGCTCTCCGTGCTGCCCGAAGACGCGCCCAACAAGCCCGAATTCGTCGAACTCGATTTCGTGAAGGGCGATTGCGTCGCGGTGAACGGCAAGAAGCTGAATCCGCTTGGCGTGATGAAATTGTTGAACAAGATCGGCGGCAAACACGGCGTTGGCCGCGTGGACATGGTGGAGAATCGTTACGTCGGCATGAAGAGCCGTGGCGTGTATGAAACGCCCGGCGGCGCGATTCTGCATTTTGCGCATCGCCAGATGGAAAGCCTGACGATGGACCGCGAAGTCATGCACCAGCGCGACGCGCTCATCCCGAAATATGCCGAACTCGTTTACAACGGTTTCTGGTATGCACCGGAACGCCTCGCGTTGCAGGCCTACGTGACCGAGAGCCAGAAGAACGTCACCGGCACCGTGCGCGTGAAACTCTACAAAGGCAACATCATGGTCAGCGGCCGCAAATCCCCGGTGAGCCTCTACAATCCGCACATCGCCACGATGGAAGCCGACCCGACCAAGGCCTACAACCAGGACGACGCCACCGGCTTCATCCGATTGAATGCGCTGCGCCTGAAAGTCGCGGCGAAGGTGCATGGGAAGAAGAAATAATGTGACGGGCGATATTGCCAACAACCAAAGGAATTAAAGTTGTGAGCACAAAATTTGGCTTTAATACCATACTTTGTGCTCCAACTATTTGCTACACAGAGAACGATGGCCTATCACCCGCGTTAAATCTAAACGGTATTAAGGGATTGATGCTGGATAAAAAGCATCGAGAGGCAATAGACCTCAATAAGGAAGATGTGGGAAGTCCTTTAGAGTTTTACGTTCGAAGCATGCTTTGCGCATGTGCGTCATCAATATCAATTCCAGCCTACGGACGAGCAATGTGGGCTTCTCCTCGCCAAATTAAATCTGGTTTGAGTGAAAGCGCTGCAAAAAAACTAAAGTTCATTGACCCGAACCACACAGTTTGGACAGCTCTAGAGAAGTATTTAAAACCAATTTACGAGGACCTAAAAAAGGCCTTCTCTAAAGAGATAACGGAACGTGGGGGTAGCACCCCACTAAACAGAATCGCGTGGGATTTATATTTGCTTTTGCTCGCAACACGCGGTCATTCGGAAGTTCCAATTGCTCCTTCGCGGACACTTTCTGATATAGATTCTTTGAATAGGGAATCTGTGTTGCGAGCAGAGAGTCGAACTCGATTAGCAATAGTTCGAGGAATTTTTGCGCTTTATACCGAAGCTAGCGATATCCCTGGCTTTCGTTGTTTGCCGACCATAGGTCAATCATTGAGCGAACGCTTGGATGAAATTCTTGATGACGCATATTTGCTCGATGCTTCACGGTTAAGAAGATTTTTTGGATTACAATCCAATACCCGAGCAATCAAAAGAGACCTTCGCAAATTGACCGCCTTCATTGCAAAAAGAAGACCTTGGGCAAAGGGAGCAATTATGGCCGCGTCCCAAAGCGCCACTTTGGCAAATAGCTCAGCTGAGGTCATAGACAAGGTAATTGATCTTTTTCCGGAGCTAACTTCAGATGCTTCAACTCCAGTTTTGATAGATTCTGATTCGCTTTTTACAGGCATGGGGAAACTTATGGTTGTTTCATCACAGCGCGTGCCATTTCAGCCTCGTGAAAATTGGATGGTCACAATTCGGCAAAATAATTCCCCAGTCACTCGTAAAAAAGGATTCAAGAATTAAAATTATTTGGTCACAGGGAATCCCAACGGGATTCCATCCCTCAGCTCAGGGTTGGCGGTCCGAGCCGGACGGGCGAGGAACGACTACTCTGGGTCACCCGCCTTCGTCTGACTTCGGCGTGGCAGGTCGTCCAAAAAATCCTCAACCCCAACGGGGTTGCATCACCTTCCCGCTGCGGTTTGCTACAACTCCGTCAGAGTTGATAAACATTGTGCGCCGTTACCCAGCGTAGCCGTTCCTGCGTCACGTCAACGCTGGGCTGAATGACGTAATCCCTTCGGGATATCCGCAGCGCCGTAGGCGCGCCATCTTTGTAGAAACCCAGCGCCAAGAATTTCCAGCTCCGTCAGGAGCGACATCTTCCGCCCATGCCGCCCCTGACGGGGCTTTTTCATTTTGTGAATTGGTGTTCTACAACTATGCCGCGCCTCTGGCGCTCGCGGTGAGAGACCGATTGAACCGCGAACCACGCGAAATACTCGATAAATTCCAAAATGTAATTTCCTTTCGCGTATTTGGCGTATTTCGCGGTTGTGATTTGTTTACCGCTCCCAATCCCCACGGCATTCAACTTGTTCGCCCAGGTTTGCAACCTGCGGCGGGCTTAGGACATCCCCCAAGCCAACCAAGTTCCATGCGTTAGTCCGAGGTTTGCGGTCTGAATGGGGCGGGGCACCGTTTTCACTGGTTTTTAGCCAAAAACCCTCTTTTGTTCGACTTTTGATGGGGTTTTGTGCTCCCAAAACCTCTTGGGGACGTCCCAAAAGGTCTTTGGGTTCACCCAAAATGATTTTTGGTCTACACATTGGAGCTTTGGGTGGACCTCCCAAGGCTTGGGGTCTACCCGCAGGACCTTTGAGTCTACCCTTCAAGCTTTTGGTTATACCCAAAAGGCCTGGAGGTCTACCTCTGGAACCTTTGGGTTCACCCGGAGACACGGCGAGTTCTCCGCTTAGGCTGGCGGGTCTACCTTTTTTGGCTTTGGGTCTACCCTTTGAGCGTTTGGGTAGACCCAAAAGCATTGGGGGTTCACCCAAACTTCATATGGGATTACACCCTTTAGCCTCAGTTTGAGAAAGCGTTCCCTGACATGGGAAGCTTGACCGGCAAACCTCGGGAAACGAGGTCACCCCTTTGGCCCGCGCCATTAAGTTTGAACGGCGAGGGGCGGTTTTGGTCTGAATTGATGGCTAACCAAACCAACTAAACCAAAATAAACATCCACTATGAAGAAATACATTGCTCTCCTAGCGGCGGCTTTCATGACCGCCTCCGTTTACGCCAGCGAATTCGCCGACATCAGCCCCAAGGACGTCTTGTCGGCTGCCGAAGCAAAATCGGCGGTGATCATTGATGCCAATAGCCCTGATTCTTACAAGACCGGTCATGTGCCGGGCGCGTTGAGCTGGGGTGCTGTCAAAGCGGATCTGGCGGCGAAGTTGCCGGCGGATAAAAACGCGCTGGTCATCGCCTATTGCGGCAACCCCAACTGCCCGGCCTATCTGCAAGCGGCCAAGGCGGCCAAAAAATTGGGCTACACGAATGTCCAACATATGTCCGCCGGAATTGATGGCTGGAATGCGGCGAAATTGCCGACGGAACCCGGTAAATAATTCGGCCCTCCGCTAAAGTCTCCAACGGGCGACCCTCAATTGGGTCGCCCGTTTTATTTTTACGCTGAGGTCCGAGCCCCGGAGTGAAGGGCGGAGTTATTTGTCGGTAAAGTTCGTTGCTTTTGCTGGCCGGAAGTTTACAAATGCCATTATGAAACGCGCACTGATTTGGGGTTTGGGCTGTTTGACGTTGATTCAATTTTTGCCCGCTCTGGTGGCCGGAGTGGTGCAACCACTGACGAGCGTGCCGGATTGCGTCACGCCGCCGGCAGGTCTAGTGGGTTGGTGGCCGGGGAACGGGAACGCCGATGATGTTGCTGGCGGTAACGCTGGTGCGCTGGTGGCGGGCGCGACTTTCGCAAACGGTAAAGTCAGTCAGGGCTTTCGCTTCGATGGCACAAATAGTTATGTGCAGATCCCCGATTCCGCCGCGCTGAAGCCGGCGAATATCACCGTCGAGGCGTGGGTGTGGCTCGATCCCAATCTGACGAACCATAATGGTGGCGAGCAGATCGTGTTCAAAAAAAATACCTGGTCCGCGTGGTTTGAAGGTTACAGTCTCTTGAAATACAGCGTTGATAATGGGGACGGAACTTACACCGACCGTTTCCAATTTTGCGTCTCCCGATCGGGCAATCAGGTGCCCATCAATTCCCAGACCATCGTGCAACGCGGCGTTTGGTATCACGTGGCGGCGACTTACGACGGCAACCAATCAATCCTTTACGTCAATGGTGTGGCGGAGGCTTCGGCTACGCCGGGATTCGCTTTGGACTATGATTCGACGCCGGTTTACCTCGGCACCTCGGGCACTTGGGCGCCTTACCTGAGCATGTTTGGCGGGGTCATTGATGAGGTTTCGATTTACAGTCGCGCCCTTTCTGCGAATGAAATTGCCGCCATCTACAACGCGAGCAGCGCCGGCAAATGTGGCCAGAACTGCGTCGCGCCGGCAGCCGGCTTGGTAGCTTGGTGGCCGGCGGAAGGAAATGCGACCGATGCCGTGGGCACCAACAATGGCGTGACGCTGGGCGGCGTGAGTTATGCGGCGGGTGAAGTGGGCCAAGCCTTCAATTTTGAGCAGGCGGATTCCGCAGTGATGGTGCCGGCAAGTGCGAGCTTGAATGTCGGCAGCGGGAGCGGCTTCACGCTCGAAGCTTGGATCAACCCGACTGACGTGACGCAAGCACATCCGTTGTTCGAGTGGAATGATTCCAATTGGTGGGGCGTGCATTTTCACATCGCGCCGGGGCAACCTTCCAGCGGCACGCCGGGGCCGGGACAATTATACGCGAACGTTGTGGATAGTTTTGGCGGCTGGCATCAACTCGGTTCGGCGGGTGGCGTGGTGGCTTCCAATGTATTCCAGCACGTGGCGTTGACTTACGATAAAAGTTCGGGTGTGGCGACCATCTATTGTAACGGCGAAATTGTCAGCCAACAAAACTTGGGCAGTTTCACGCCGCTGACCAGCTATGCTTTGTATTTAGGCCGTCGGCCCGCGCCGAGCGGTGAAGAGGGCAGTTACGCTGGCCTGCTGGATGAACCGGCGGTTTACAATCGCGCCTTGTCGCCGACCGATATTCGAGCCATCTACCAAGCCGGTAGCGCGGGCAAATGTGATTCCGCCGTCATTACCCAATCCCCCGAAAGTCAGACGACGGTGGCGGGTTCGGACTTGAATCTAACGGTCGGTCTGGGGGGCGTCGGGCCGTTCACCTATCAATGGCGTTTCAACGGCACCAATATTTCCGGGGCGACCAATGCCACGCTGAGCTTGAACAATCTGCACGCATATCAGGCTGGAACTTATTCCGTCGTCGTCACCACGCCGACGGGAGTGCTCACCAGTTCCGGCGCGGTGGTCACCGTTACGGCCCAAGATCTCCTGATCTATAATTATGTCGGCAGCGAAAAATACACCACGCTCGGCCAAGAGCTGAACTACAAATATTCCGGCCAACTATTCCTCACGCCCGCCAACACCAATGGCGCCTTCATCGGCTGGACCACGCTCAATGGCAAAAAACAATACTGGGTCGGCCCGTTCAGCGATTTCCTATGGGTCACCATTCCCGGCAGCCTCAACCACACTTACACCGTGCTCGGCCGCGCGGGCGACGGGATTGATGACAGCGGTTTCCCGCATCTCTGGGCTTATCTGCATCGCGGATTGAACACGCCCCTCGTCATCGCCAACAAACGGAAATTTTCTTTCCCCACCACCTTCACCGGGAGCGACACCCACGTCTATCCCGATTCTCAAACCGGCAACCTGATCTTACGCGAGGCGACTTCGACCCATACCTTTGCCATCCCCAATACCCAAACCGCCAACGACAGCGGTCAGACCGTGACCGATGTGTTGAATGCCCAGATCAAAGTCCTCGTAAAACAAGGCTACCAAAAACAATAGCGGTCGCCGGATCGCCCCGCCGTGGCGCCACGATTGCCCTGCCAGTCTGGAAATTTAAGCTGCCGGGCGGAGTAAATGGGCGGCGGGAAACAACTCTTTGCCTGCCGGAGAGTAAAATGGGCTGCCGGAAGTCAAAGTTAGCCTGCCGGACTGGCGAGTTGGGCTGCCGGAACATAAAGTTAGCCTGCCGGAGGCGAAAGTGCGGCTGCCGGACGCCAAAGTTACTGGGTGGGCAAGCAAAGTTGGGCTGCCGGATGGGAAAATGGCCTGCCGGAGTGCAAAACCACCTTGCCGGAAGACCAAAATGGGCTGCCGCCGCGCGGGGCTTCACTCCACGCTTACAATCTTCGCCGTCTGTTTGCTGCCGCCGAAGTTGAGTTGCAATTTCTCGCCTTGCCGTTTGCCTGTGAGCTGTTCGCCGAGCGGCGAAGGCGGGGTGATGACGAGAATTTCCTTTTTGTCGTGTTCAATCTCGGTGCCGCCTGCGCGCGGGCCGAGGAAATAGATATTCGTTTCGCCGCCGACTTCCACTGCCACCAAAGCGCCCACAGCAATGGCGTCATCCGCTGTGAACTTTCGCAGGCCGAGCTTCTCGAATTCCACGAGGGCGGCTTCGAGTTCCGCCGCTTGCATGGATTGGCCGCGCGCGAGGTAAGAGGCTTCGAGGCCGCGCGTGTCATATTTGTTCTCGGCCTTGTTGGATTCGTGCGTGGCTTCCGTGCGGGAGAATTGCGCGGCGCGATGATAGACTTCGAGTTCTGCCACCAGCTTGGCAGTAATTTTCTTGAGGATGGCGCGTTTATTCATGCAGACGGCTGCGACTGTATTTTGCCGGAGGATTCCCGTCCAGCGCGGTTTTTAGTGAAAATGATCGGTGCGCCTATCAGCTAAACATTTTCCTCTCGCATCATCGTGCGGGTTGCTTCCGAACAGAGGGCGACGCACACTCTCGCCACACTCAATCCCATGCAAAAACCGCGTCTCTCTTTTTGGCAAATCTGGAACATGAGCTTCGGCTTTCTCGGCATCCAGTTTGGCTGGGGCCTGCAGATGGCCAACATGAGCTCCATCTACAGTTATCTGGGCGCGAATGCGGATTCACTCGCGATGCTTTGGCTCGCGGCACCCGTCACCGGCGTCATCATCCAACCGCTCATCGGGCAGGCGAGCGACCGTTGCTGGACGCGACTGGGTCGGCGTCGGCCATTCATTCTCGGCGGCGCACTGCTGGCGTCGCTCGCGCTGGTGCTCATGCCGAATTGCCCCTCCGTCTGGATGGCCGCCGGTTTGCTTTGGGTGTTGGACGGCACCATCAATGCCAGCATGCAACCCTTTCGCGCGCTCGTGGCGGATAATTTGCCGGAAGAACAAAACTCCCAAGGCTTCGCGATCCAATCGCTCTTCATCGGCCTCGGCGGAACGGTGGCCTCCGCGTTGCCGTGGATGCTGACGAATTGGTTTGGCGTCGTCACCGACCCCAAGGCCAGCCACATCCCGCAATCCGTGCGGATCTCCTTCTACATCGGCGCGGTGGCGTTTCTCGGCGCGGTGCTGTGGACAGTTTATAAGACGAAGGAATATCCGCCGAGCGCTGCGGAGCTAAAAGACATTCGCGCGCGGAAATTTGATTGGACGCTGGGCCTCGGGGATATTTTTGCGCTGCTCTTTCAGTTGCCGCGCCGCATGTGGGAATTGGGCCTGGTGCAATTCTTTACCTGGATCGGGATGTTTGCGATGTGGGTTTATTTTTCACCCGCCGTCGCCAAAAATATTTTCCACGCCGTAAAAGACACGCCGGAAATGGAAGCGGCGGGCGCGTGGTCCGGCTTTTGTTTCGCCGCGTATAACGCCGTGTGTTTTCTATTTTCCTTCGTGCTGCTGTGGGGCACGAAATATACCGGCCCGAAACTCATGCACGTTCTTTGCCTCGCGGTTGGCGCGGTAGGTTTGGCTTCTGTAGCGCTCGCGACCGACAAGCATCATCTGCTTTTCGCCATGACCGCCGTGGGCGTGGCGTGGGCGAGCATTTTGTCTATGCCTTACGCAATGCTGTCCCCGGCGTTGCCCAAAGAAAAAGTAGGCGTGATGATGGGCATGTTTAATCTGTTCATCGTGTTGCCGCAGATTGCGGCGTCCAGTCTGCTCGGATTCATCCTCAAACATTACCTGCACAACGAACCGGTGAATGCCTTGGTGCTAGGCGGCGCGAGTATGGGTTTGGCGGCGTTGCTGACGCTGCTGGTGGTGAGCTTCAAGCGCACTACTGGCGAAAAGGCTGCGGCGACTGGCGGTGCGGGGCATTGAGAAGTTTGCAAGACGGCAAAAAATTAGGCGGCCCGTTTTGGTTGTGGCTTCACCGGCGAAAAAATAACCGTTTGCAATACCTTCGGTAAACGGCGGCGTTGCCATTGCCTTTCCTTGGCAACGGCGACGGTTGACGGCAACCCGCGTTCGGCAGTGTCGGCGCTGATAGCTTGGCGGGCGTAGGTCGCCGCGTGGCGCGCGTGCCCGACCATGTGCGCGGTGCCTGCCGCATGACCAGCCGCGCGGGCGACAGCGCAGGCAGCGGCATTATTAGTTTCCCGCGCCGCTGCGTGCGTGGCCACCGCGGCCTGGCGCGCCGGGCCGCATTTGATTTCGTCGCGCGCCCAAGCCCGTGCCGCTGCAATGGCTTGGCGAGGACGCGCATCGTCCGGTTGATGCACCGCAAATAAAGGCAGCACATGCGCCGCGCACTCCGCTGCCCAAAGCGCCAGCAACTTTTGAGTGGAGAGTGAAAGTTTCGTTGGCGCTTTCACTTTTACAGTCGGCTGTGAGTTAGTTTTCTTCATCGGCGAGCAAGTGCCATTCAAGAGAGCGCAAACATCAGCGAGAGCACAGTGCCGGCGAACCAGCCGGCCAGCCCCAGTCCCCACATGATGAGACGGAACGCGTTGGCGCCGCGTTGAAAGGGAAGGGGAACGCATTGCCAACCTACGGCCCACAACAATCCTGCGGCGCAGTAAGGTAATAATTTCCAGCCGAATTGTCGGCAGTCCGTTTGCGTCGGGCGAGCGATGGCACCGGTGAACGGGCCGGAAACCGCGAGTGCGGTGGCGGTGAAGTTTTGGTTCTCGCGCCAATCGGAGGGCGATTGATGAACCATCGCCCACAGCGTCAGCGTGCTGAAGACGAGGTTTAAACCAAGGAAAATTCCCAGATGCACTTTCCGAAAATTGGCGGTGAATCGCTTCATGATGGCCGCCGGAAGCGCGCAGTGCGGGTTTGGCTAAATAACTGCAAAGCCGACCTACGCTACTTTAAGGCTGCAGCGGCAGACGCAATCACTTAGTAGTGCTTCGGTGATAGATGCGCCAGCCGAATCCGTCCAATTGAAAACGCGGCAGGTCTCCCGTTGCCGTGTCAGCGACACTGCAAATAGTGACGGGCTTAAACTCTGCCGCATTTGAAATTTTCACCGAGCCGCTCACAGGTCGGTTGGAAAGGTTCACCACCACTAGGAATTCATCTTTCGCATCGCTGCGCGTGTAGGAAACGATTTTGCTTTCGTCGGAGTTCGGCAGCCAATTCACGTTGTCGCTCCGGAGTGCGCCGTAGTCTTTGCGCATCTGGATCAATTGCTGATAAATCTCGCGGAGCTTCGGGCGTTCCTTGGGGTGCCAGCAAATCGTGAGCTTGTCGAACAGCGCGGGGTCGCCGGATTCCGTAGCGTCACCGACTTCGTTGCCGTTGTAAAGCAGGGGCACGCCATCGAGCGTGAACATGATGGCGTTGGCGGCGAGCGCGCCCTTGAAGCTGAAGCGGGCGACGGCGCGGGCTTCGTCATGGTTGTCGCTGAAGCGGAGGTGGAGGGAATTTTTCGGAAATTCGCGACGGCTCTGTTCCCACGATTTGCGGAGTTCAGTAGCTGACGCGTTGTGGAGCATCACGTCGTTCAGCTTGGCGTGGAGAGGCCAGGAATAATCTAAATCAAACGCTTTGGTGAGCAGTTCGGGCTTGCTGGCTTCCGCGAGCATCATGATGTCGGGTTTGACCTTGGTGAGTTCAGCCCGGGCTTGTTCCCAGAAATCCGTAGGCACCATGTAGGCGACATCACAGCGAAATCCATCCACTTCGCATTCTTTGATCCAATATTTCAACATCGCGATCATGTAGTCGCGAAGCTGCGGCGTGGCGTAGCTGAGGCCGGCGACATCGGTCCACTCCGGCACGGGCGGAATGACGTGGCCGGGCGCGTCCTGCTTGTAAAAATCCGTATTCGTCATCATCACACTATCCCACGCGGTGTGGTTGGCGACGAGATCCATGATGACTTTCATGCCGCGTTGGTGTGCGCCATCTACGAGCGCTTTGAAGTCGGCGAGCGTGCCGTAGTTGGGATCGATGGCGTAATAATCCTTGATGGAATACGGGCTGCCGAATTCGCCTTTGCGAAATTTTTCGCCGATGGGATGAATGGGCATCGTCCACAGCACGGTGACGCCGAGGTCTTTCAATTCATCCAATTTTGCCGTGACGGCGGCCAGATTACCTGCCGGCGAGAAGTGGCGCGGAAAAATTTCGTAAATCGTCGCGCTGCGCAGCCAGTCGGGCGAAGTGCGGGCGGTGGCACCGGAGACATCTTGATCCGTCTTTGCACTTAACGAACTTGCCAAGATGATGGCGGCGATTGAAAGCAGACTTTTCGTGAAACGCGATAAATTCATCATATACAAAACCCTTTATTACCAGGTGGATCATCGCGGCAGGATGCGCCGCCGTTTAATTAAAAATTTGTGAAGCGCGGACGACTTAGTTAATTGGCGTGTGTTGCGCCATCCACGTCAGGTCGTTTTTGCTGGTGGTGTCGCTGGTGACGCTGACGGCTTGCAAATAACTGCCGGGATAGGTCACCGGCTGAGTGGTCACGCTGCCTTTCCAAGTGTGAACTTCTGCATGACCATCGGCAAAGACCATGCCGGAACCCTTGGCGTGCAGGCTACCGGGCAATTCGGTGAAGCTGGTGCCGGTGCCACTCGCATCCGCCGGATTGACGTAGAACGTCGCATCGTCATTGCTATCCGGATGTTCGTCGAGCAACACCCAGCAATCAGAGGGGCCGGGGCTGTGCAGGTCGCCCAATTTTTTGGCGTTGTAGAAGGCTGGCCAATTTCCGCCGTTCGGCGGGGCAAACCATTTGGAACCGTCACCCATCGCGCCATTCATAGCGCAAGTGCGAATGCGGTTATTCCAGCCGCGTTGATTGGCTGAGAGTTTATTGTCGGCCGGGCAAACGAAAATTTTCAAGGCTTTGGAAACGTAACTACCCAACAAGGCGGTGCCGATCACCGGATCATCGATGGTCAAATAGAGCGTGTTGGTGTTTTTGGCGTTCGCGCTCCAATCCAAGGTCACGCCGTAGGGACAAATCCAGTTGAGTTTATTGCCGCCGACATTGCGGTCGGAATTGCTGACCAGTTTATCCGACGAATCGTTGGCATACATGAACCACGCCAGACCAAGTTGCTTGTAGTTGTTCATGCAGGAGATGGCCACCGCACGCTCTTTGGCTTTGGATAAAGCAGGGAGGAGCATCGCCGCCAGAATCGCGATGATGGCGATGACGACGAGCAGTTCGATTAAAGTAAAACCGGAGCGGCGGGATTTCAGTGGCATAAACATAATGCGAAAAAATTCTCAAATAATTCCGCCGGGCCGATTGACGCCGGCCCGGCGGGTTAACCAACAGATATTAATGTTGCACCAAACGGAAGTAGCGTGGGCCGCCGCCCGCTGGCCAGTTGGTGGCACTGGCACCCATGGTGTTGGCCACATCCTGCCAGCTCGTCAGGTTGCTGCTGACTTGGAGATTGACGTTCGGGTAGCTCAACCAATTGATGGGGAGCGCGCCCACCGAAGGCGGAGCAATCGTTAGCCCGCCCACTTTGGGTTCGCTGTATTGCGTGGCAAAGGTATCCATCGGCAAGTTGTAAGTGCCGTTTGTGCCGCGGATGTAGCGGAAATGGTTTTGGGCAAAGCCTGCTTCATTGTCGCTACCATTCACCGCGTATTTATAGGTCATGGCGCGGGAACTACCAGCGGGCCGGATGATGGTCAATTGATAGATGCTGCTGCCGGGCGGATTTTCCGTCAAGCGGCTACCAGTCAGAGAAATGGGATCCCAACCGAGCCAGCCTTGAAAATCGCCATTGACGTAAACGTAATCTGCGCTTGGATTGAAGCCTGTTAGCGGAGTGGGCAGATAAGCTGCGCCATTCATATCAATAGTGAAAGTGACCGCCGTATCCACATTCAACAGGTCCGTCGGCAAAGCGTCGTTCCAATACACCGTCGGAATGTTGGTGCTGCTCATATTCGGCACGGTCAACGTGCGATTTTGGCCACCGATGCCGCCACGCGCGTCATATTGGGTGTTGCCACTGCTAACGTAGCGGAATTGATATTCCGTCGCCGTGCCCGCCGAGATGCTGAAATAAGGGCTGGTATAAATATTGGTATTCGCCGCCGTGGGGTTGTTGGTGCAAACCGTGCCACCCCAACCGTAAGGAGCTAGTGCGCCGCCGTTCACTGTCACGGAAGCTGGGTCAAAGCCCGCATCCGACGCTCTCACCAAGGACATATCCACGGAGAATTGGACGTTGCAAAACACCGGCGGACCACCGGCTTGCCAGCGACCATTCGGCAAATCGAGTTTGAACAAGATCGCTTCATTAGCGCTGGTCGTGATGAACGAAGCATCGCCACCGTTATTGCCAAAATCTGACCCGAAACGCACTTCGTTCCAAGTGTTGGGCGTTCTGAACTTGAAATAATGCGTGCCTGCCGTGGCGACGATGTAGGTGTTCGTATAAAGACCATTGCCTGCTGAAGTCAGTTGGGAGGCCGGATCGCTGCCCCAAGCTGGAGTGGTAAAATCGCCAGCGACTTCAAACGCCATGTTGCCGGGATCGGCATAGCCCACGCGATTCGCGAGCGGCGACCAACCATCTGCTGTGGTGCCGGGAAAGAAATAGAACGTGTTGGAGCCATTGGCGTCACCTTTGGCTTGCACATCGTTGCCGGGGAAATTGGGGTCACCCCAAGTCACGCCGGTGACTTTGAAATTATGGTAAGCGTTCGTCACCGTGGCGGTGCTAAGTGTGTAAACCGTGGGTCCCCCCAACATTTCAAATGCCGCTGTGCCCGGCGTCCATGGGGGCGTCAGACCGGAGCCGGAAACGTAGTAAGGTTGGGCTTGCAGGCTGCCAGCAGCGGAGAGGAGGCCGGCTAAACCTAGAACTGCTAATGTTTTGTTCATATGTTTTTTTAGTAACGGAACCGCCGTGCGCCGCCGACGAGGATGCGTCGCAGTCAGACGGTAGTTTTCGGGTTCGTGTTTGAACTTACGCCTAAATTCAAAAACAGCTATCGCATCTTTGTGCGGGAAATCGCCCGGGCTTTTCGTTTTTTCCGCGCGAAGGGATTTGGGGTAACCGCGCACGCATCTTTATGCGGTGTCGCTCGGGGTTCATTCCGTTTGTAATCGTTTTGGCGATGGCGTTAAGTGGGGTTGAACCGTGCATTACTATTTTCCCAAGCTGAAGAGATTGTTACCACTGCGAGTCGTCGGGTCGCTGGCCATGCTGTTTTTGGCGGGAACGATGGTGGCCCAAACCGCTCCGAATAGTGCGTGGCAGGCCCAGAGTATCTATCAGATTTTTACGGATCGGTTTTTCGATGGCGATACCGCGAACAATAACGCCTCCGGTTCCTACAATGCCAGCAGCGGCACCGGCGTGCACGGCGGCGACTTCAAGGGCATCGAGCAAAAGCTCGATTACATCAAGGCGCTCGGCGCGACGGCGATCTGGATTTCGCCGGTCGTGAAAAACGGCAACGGCGAATATCACGGCTATTCCGGCAGCGATTTTCACTCGGTGGATCCGCATTGGGGCACGTTATCAAATCTGCAAGTCATGGTGAATGCCGCGCACGCGCGGGGAATTTCCGTCATTCAAGACGTTGTGATCAATCACGGCAGCACACTGAACAATATCAATGGCAACACCGCCTTCAATGCGAGCGGCTACGCGCTATCCTACGCCAATTCTGCCAAAAAATACGCCTGGCCCTTCAACACTAACGCTGCGAATCCTTCGCTCACGAATCTCTTCCACAACTTCGGCGCTATCACGGATTTCAGCAGCCAGCAGCAAATTGAACTGGGTGAGCTGAGCGGCCTCGATGATTTTCGCACGGAGACGGCTTACGTCCGCACCAATATGGCGGCGATTTATAATTTTTGGATCACCAACACTGGCTTTGACGGTTTTCGCATTGATACCGTGAAACATGCCGAAATGGGTTTCTGGTCGGATTGGTGTCCGCGCATCCATGACTTTGCCTTCGCGAATGGCAAAACTAATTTCTTCATGTTTGGCGAAGTGTTTGACAGCTCGGAAGCGAAAAATGGCAGCTACTCCGGCACGAACGGCGGCGGCGCTTTCAAATTGGATTCGCTCCTCGACTACCCGCTATTCTTCGCCGCGCAAAATGTTTTCGAATGGGGCGGCAATACCAAGCAACTTGAAGACCATTACAACGCGCTCGCTGCCAATTACGACCCTCGCACCATCAACCAGCTCGTCACGTTTCTTGATAATCACGACACCACCCGCTTCCTCAATTCCGCCAACGCCAACGGCGACACGAATCGGCTCAATGTCGCGCTCACGTTTCTGCACACGGCGCGCGGGATTCCCTGCGTGTATCAAGGCACAGAGCAAGCCTTCAATGGCGGCGCCGATCCGAACAATCGCGAAGACATGTTCGCCGGCGCGTTCGAGCAAGGGCCGTCGCTCGGCGATAATTTTGACATGACGCATCCGCAGTTTCAGCTCATCGCCAAGCTGAATAATTTCCGCCGCCTGTATCCGTCGCTCTCGCTCGGCACGCACGTCAATCAATGGAATAATCCCAACGCTGCTGGCCTGTTTGCGTATTCGCGCCGCCTCGGTTCGCAGGAAATTTTTGTCGTGTTCAACACTGCGAGTTCCGCGCAAACACTGCCGAGCCGTCCGACGACTTTCGCCGCCAACGCCGCGCTTGTGAATCTGCTCGCTCCGGATGAAATTATTTCCACCACCGCCACGTCACAAACGCCGCCCATTTCCGTTCCGTCGCTGACCGCGAAAATGTTTCTCCCGCAAGCGCAACTCCTCGCGCTTGATCCGGTCGTCGTCACGAATTTTCCTACGCATAGTGCCACGAACGTTTCGCCGTTGCTGCCTATGGTTTTGCGATTTAGTGAGCCGATGAATACCAACAGTGTGCAGGCCGCGTTCCACACCGCACCGTCCGTCAGCGGCACGTTCAGGTGGTCGGCGGCGCGCGATACCTTGACGTTCGCCCCCGGCGTCGGCGGGTTTGCCGCCGCAACGAATATCACGGTGACGGTGAGTAATTCCGCTTTTGCCACCGCTTCGGGCAAAACACTTTTTGCCGCGTATTCCTTGATGTTCCGCACCGCCGCCGCGCTGCCATTGGTGCAATTTTCCAGTCCCGCCACTGATGGCGTGACGCTTTCCAATCACGTCACCTATCTCGTGCAGATTTGTTTTACGCCCACGCTCACCACCAATACTGCGTCGCTGTTTCAGTTGACCGTGAACGGAGTGTTACAGCCGTCCGTCAATTATATTCTGCGGCCGCCCGGTGCGGTGGCGGGCTGCCCCGGCTTGCGGTCGCTGCTTTACAATTGGACGCCCACGCTGTCTGGCACGAATCTTTTGCAGATTATTTTCAGCAACAGCTTCGCGGTGCTGAACGACACGCGGACGATCATCGTGGCATCCCCGCTCGTCATCACCGGACTGACCAGCAACGCGCAACAAGTTGTTTGGAGCAGCACGCCCGGCGTGAAGTATCGCGTTCTGGCCACTACCAATCTGGCGCAACCCTTCGCGCCGGTGAGCAGAATCATTTTGGCGGATAGCTTGAGCACCGCGTTTGTGGATGTCTCCAATGCGCCGCCCGTATCGCAGAAATTCTACGGGATCGAAGTCGTGCCGTGACGGGACTAAAAATCCGTGCGGGCTTTCCTAAACCTTTATTAGCCGCGGAGATATTTCACCACGGCTTCCGTGCGCGAATGCACGTGCAGCTTTTCATAAACCGTCCGCACATAACTTCGCACGGTATCAATGCTGATGTTCATGCGGTCGGCGATTTCTTTGTAGGCGTAGCCGTTGGCCAGTTGGTCGAGAAATTCTCTTTCAGCGGGCGTGAGTTTGGCGAGTGGGGCGGATTCACCAGCCGGTTTGGAAAAGAATTGCACCACGCGGCGGGCGAGTTGGGGTGTCATCGGAGCTCCACCGTCATAGACATCACGGATGGCTTCGAGCAATCGCGCGGAAGCCGTTCGTTTGAGTAGATAACCGCTGGCCCCGGCGCGGAGGGAATTAAAAAGCGAATCGCTGTCTTCGTAAACCGTGAGCATCAGGAATTGAATCGTGGGCTGCGCGAGCTTGAGTTGGCGGACGCATTCGTAGCCTTTCATCCCCGGTAAATTGATATCCATGAGCACGACATCGGGCATGAGCTTGGGAATTTCTTTGAGCGCGGCTTCGCCATTGCCGAATTCGCCCACTAACTTAAAACCTGCGGCGCGCTTGATCAACGCGGTCAACGTGCTGCGGATGCCTTCGTCATCATCCACCACGGCGATTTTGATTTGCATAAAATTTCTTGGGGATATGGGTTGACGATAAGCTGGTCGGTCGGTGGGCTCAATGAGGAAAATTCAGATGAAATACTTTCCGCGTGCCTTGACCTAGATCGCTGTGGATTTCCAATTGTCCGCCCACCGCTTCCGCTCGCCGCCGCATGTTTTCTAAACCGTTATGCTGGCCATTATTTTTCATCGCGCTGGAATCAAACCCCTTGCCATCGTCTATAATCACGATCTGCAGCCGTTGTTGCTCCATTTTGATCTGCACATGCACCACTTTGGCCTCAGCGTGGCGAGCAACATTCGTGAGCGCTTCTTTGATAATCAGAAAAATGTTGTGGCGCAGATCCGGAGGCAGCGCCCGGGCGGGCAGATCATGCGGACAATCCAGACGGCAACGCGTCGGATGTTCCTCGAATAATTCGTTAGCAAAATGCGCGATGTAGTCCACGAGACTTTGCAACGTATCGCTGCCGGGCCGCACCGCCCACACGATTTCCTCCAGCGCCCGCACCGTTTGGTTGGCCGATTCAGAAAGTTTTTGCGCATGGAATTCGACCTGTGCGGGATTGTCTTTTTCCGCCCGCAGCAAACCGCTCAGCAGCGAAATCCGCGTCAGCGATGAGCCAAGGTCGTCGTGCAAATCCTGCGCGATGCGGGCGCGCTCCTGTTCCAAAGCGCGCTCCTGTTCCGCGCGGTAAAGTTGCGATTGAAATTTCCGCTTCTCGACAAAACGCACCGTGAGACCGACCCAAGTGACCAGCGCGCTGACCGCCAAAACAAAGAACCACCAGCGCTGCCAGAAGTGAGGCACGATGAGGTCGTTGAACGATGTCGCGACCACCACGTCACTGAAATACCAGCCGCCGCCGTTACCGCTGTGACGCAGATGAATGGCGGTGAATTTGCCGTTCGCTTTAAAATGGGTAGTGAGTTTTTCCGGTTGGTTTTCTTCCGTCGCGCCCGTCGCGAGACTCGGATTCATCCACACCGTCACGTTGTCGGTGCCACCGGGAACGTATTGCACCTTGAAGACGATCGTGCGTTCCTGGCCGCGGCGCGGCAGTTCGTAAGCCACCACTTTTCCTGTCTCGAACGCTTCGGGACTCGCGGAATGCAGATCCACGTCGCCAAAAATTTTATTGTTCGTGCCTTGTTCCGCTGTGTTGAACGCGCTGTAACCATAAGCCTTCAGCGAATTGCCCACGCCGAATCGTTCCGCCTCGCCCTCGAAAAATTCTAGCCCCGCGAGGTATTCTTCGGTGCCGACGTCGGAAAGTGGATCAATGTGGAATTTAAAATAAAGCGTGTCGCTCGCGGTTTCGCTGCGCCTAAAAGTGCCGTTCAAAATGTCCACGCCTAAGCCATTTTCATGAACGAGGGTCTTGCCCGCCTCCTGATACAAAACGGTGGCACGCGCCGACGAGGTCAGTATCGCCAATAAAATCGTCAGCGCAAAAAGGATGACTGGGCGGGACATGATAAAATTATGGCGCGGAAATGCGCGCGGCACAAGTGCGACGAAGCCGAGCGCCGATTCGGGAGTTTTACTTCGCATAGATTTCCTCCTCGCACATAGATGCGATGGTCGCCGGGCGGTCTGAGGCGTAAGTTGCCGTTGATTCCAGTGTTGTGCCGCGCGCCTTGTCATTTGACAACCGCTGCTTCACGCTGAATTTTTAACTGATTCCATCGCCCGTTGTGAAAAAAAACTTTTTGTCCGCTGCCCACACCGCGTGGTGTTTGCTTGGCCTGTTGATGTTGCTGGCCGTGAGCAACGTGCCCTCGGCGCGCGGGGAGACGATCCTGCAATTATTCAACGTGAGTTGGGCGGACGTGACGAAGAAGATGCCGGAGCTGGCGGAGGCGGGTTACACCGCGCTCTGGTTGCCGCCGCCCGCGAAGGGCAGCAGCGTGTATTCCATCGGCTACGATTTACATGACCCGTTTGATCTCGGCGACATTAATCAGGCGGGGACGACGGCGACGCATTGGGGCACGAAAGCGCAGTTGCAGGAAATGGTGCGTGTGGCGCATCGCTTCGGCATCCGCGTGTATTTCGACAACATCATGAATCATCGCGCGTTCACCGTGCCGGGCTACGATGCGAACACGGCCACGAATTTTTATCCCGGCTTGATCCCACAAGATTTTCATTTGCAAACTTCGGGAAATTTTTACCAGAACTGGCCGAGTGTGCAGGACTACGGCAATCAATTCGATGTGCAGTATCAATCGCTCGGCGGCTTGATTGACCTCGCGACGGAGCCGGGTTCGGTGAATGGCAATTTCGGCGCAACGTCTGGCAGCACCACGACGAAGCCCAGCTTCATCCGGCAGCCGGGGCAAAATCAATTTTACATGGATGCGACAAAGCCTGCGATTGAGGGCAGTCCGTGGCGTCCGTTCAACGGCACGAACGGCACGCCGGTCGTGGAAGACGTGAACTCCTACACCATTCGCGCCGCGCTCTACACGCTGGATCAAACAAAGTGCGATGGCTTTCGTCTCGACGCGGTGAAGCACGTTCCGTCGGGATTTTTCGGTGATTCGACGACGACGTTCAACGGTTACTGCGGCGCGATCCAGGCGATGTTCGATTACGTCCACGGCTACGGCACGAACGTTTTAGGCAACGGCTATTTTGAAGCGGACGACAGTCGCAACAGCGTGTTCGACACGGAAGCGCCGCGCAATGACGCGATGTTGTTCGGCGAACATCTGGGCAATCCGCCGAGCTACGGCGAATACATTTCGCGCGGGATGCGGCTGCTGAATTCGCCCTTGCGCGACCAGATGAACAACGCGCTCAACGGCAACGCCTCACTCGTGGGCATGGATTCGCGCGACTACGTTCCGTATGCGGGCGCATTCAGTCCGGCGCAGAGCGTGATGTTTGCGCAGAGCCACGATGCGAGCGGCAGCTACGCGGCGCATCGCGAATTGCAGAACGCCTATTATTTGATGCACGAAGGGATGACGGTGATCTATTCCGACGGCTATAACCAATCGAGCGCGCCGAATTATTTCCCCTCCGTCGCGTATGCGAATTACCTCGGCGAATTCGCGGATAACACGATGCCGGACATCGCTTACTTGCATAGCCAACTCGCGCGCGGCGGCACTTGGACGCGCTGGAGCGATCAGAACATTGTGGCCTTCGAGCGCTACGACTATCGCGAAGCCAGCGTGGCGAAAGATCAGGACGTCTGCCTGTTCGTGATGAACGACAAATACACGTTCCCCGGCGACATCACCTTCGACGACGGTGTCGGCCAGACGTTCGATGGTTATTATGGCGGCATTGCCATTTCGAATTCCAAAGGGCAGGGACTCGCGGTCGGTTTTCCGCCCGGCACGGTGCTGGCGCAATTGTGTAGCAGCGCCACCGGCAATGTTCGTTCGTATCAAAAACTTCTCGTTCACAGCGCCACGACGAGTTCCAGCGCGGCGACGGCCAGCGTGAATGCGGCGAATGCGTCCGATCGTTTGATCTACGTCGGCAGTCAGGTGATTCCGGCGGGCGGCGGCGCGATTGAATTGAATGTGCCGAGCGGCGGCTGGGTGATGTATGGCTTGCAATGGCCGGAAGCAAGTCGCGCGAATGTTTCGACCAACGCCATCATTTTAAAACAAGGCGGCAACGAAGTTCCACATATCACGGTCACGCGCACAGACGGCGCGAACGGCGACACGAATTATAATCCTACGTTCCCTTTCAAGATGCGCGGCAGCGTGAATCCGCTGGGAACATTGGTCGGCGGCGCGAATGTCGGCGTGCGGGCTTACGCGATTTACGTGCCCATCGTGACGAATGCGAACTTCGACATTCTTGTGCGCTGCGATGCCTCGGCCATCAACACGCTCGTGAAACTTGACGGCGGCGTGGACGTGAATAGCCAGATGAATCTCGGCCCAACGACTGGTGGCGTGGGTCCGAGCGGCGCGGATTTGCGCGACAACAAACCCGGTTACGCCACGGATGTTTTTCTCGGCTACGAACAGACGGCGTTTCAATTTCGCAATGGCCCGGAAAAATTCGCCGCAAAAAACACCTTGAGCAACAACGTCATTTCGCTCGGCGCGGAGACGTATTACTACACCGTCGGCGGCACGAATCAGATTGTTTCCGGCGCGGGCATCGGGCAAAGCGTGGTGAATCAAACCGCTGCGTTTGTGTATCACGATCCGGCGGCGACGAATACGGCGGGGCTGCCGAATAATTCCGTCACGCAGCGCGTGCCGTTCAGTCCGACGAATAATCAGGCCGTGGATATTTATGTGAAGGTCGGCTACCAATTCCAGATCAACACCGCTTTCATTTATTACACCACCGACGGCTCGAATCCTGAAGGCGCTTACGGCGTGGGCAAAGGCACCACGCAAGTTGTGCCCGCATTTTTCGTCGCCGCTGACAGCGCCGTCAGCACGATTGATTGGTGGAAAGGCACGATTCCCGCGCAGCCGAATGGCACGCCGGTGCGCTACAAAGTGGCGCTGTTCAAAGGCGGCAGTATTTACGCGGGACAAAGTGTTTCGCCGATTTCCGACGGCGAAGTTACCGGCTCCAAACTTTACGGAATGACGCAGGCAGCGGTCACAAATTTTAATCCGCAAACCGCCGTGGTCTGGCAGCACAACGATCTGAACACGAACAGCACCGTCATCGGGTTGCAACCCGGTTTTCACATCGTGCGGGCACGAACGTTTCTACCGCGCACGAATCAATCCAGTTCGTTCAACACCTTCGCGCAGACATTTTATTACGCCGGGCCGTTGCCGAATGGCGTGATTCCATTTCCCGCAAATAACGGCACGATTTCCGGCAGCACTTACACCGTCGTCGTCCGCACCGAAAGCACGGTGACGGGAGCGGAATTCAACCTTCAAGATAGCAACGCGGGGAACGATGACACCTTCACCGGTAAAGCCAACGGCAACGGAGATACGAACGGTGCGCCGATTTTTGTCGCGGCGAATTCCGTGAATCCCGACGCCACGTTGAGCGCGCAGTATCCGAATTACCCGCTCGAATTCCGCTTCGTCTATACCAACGTTCCGTCTAGCGGCACGGCGACAATTACGGTGCGCTTGAAAGATTTCGCCAGCGGTATTTACACCAACCGCGTCACGCTCCTGACCAATACCGTCAACACCCTCGCGCCTGTGCAAGTCGTCGCCCTCGCGAGTCCCGCGACGGACGGCACTGTGATCACTTACACGACGAATTCCACTTACTTGGTGCAAGCCTGTTTCAGTTCTACCCTCACGTCGTTGACGAATAATTTCAACGTGCTCATCAACGGCGTGTTGCAACCGCAGACGGCTTATATTTTGCGCCCCGTCGGCGCGGTTGCCGGTTGCCCGGGCTACAAATCGTTGCTCTATAATTGGGCCAATCCGCCGCTCGGCACGAACCTGATTCAAGTCATCTACACCAACGCGATTCCGCCCATCAGCGACACGCGCGCCGTCATCGTCGCGCCGCTGTTGCGCATTTCCGGTTTGGCGAATAATAATCAGCTCGTCATCTGGGACAGCGCGCCCGGCGTGAATTATCAAGTGCTTGCCACCACGAATCTACTCGTGCCCTTCGCGCCCATTAGCGACCTGATTCCTGGCTCCGGTTCCTCGACGTATTTTTACGACGCAAATCCGGCGCCGCAGAAATTTTACGAGATTCAATCAGTGCCGTGAGGTGAGGCGGAAACATTTGCTGGAAGTGGTCAGAAATTTAGCAGCCAGCCGTGGATTTGCCAAATCGCTGGAATCAATTCTCCCTCTCCGCTCCATCGGATGGAGGTGAGAGGGCTGGGGAGAAGTCGATCGAACAATTTTTATGAGCCGTTTCAATTTTAGTCTCCGCGCTTCAGCAATTTTAATTGCCCTTGCGTTGCTGCATTTTAATTTCCGTGCGGATGCCGCACTGGCGAATTGCTGGCATATTCCCGACAACGCGAGCGACCTTGGTTTCACTTTGCGGAATCCTGAAACCGCCATCGGCGTGAACATGGTGGTGAGATTTTATACGGGCGTTTATAAATTCAACGGAGCTACGCAACTCTGCAACCAGACCGGCGGCATTTTGTATTTCAAGACATCCGCGCAAAGTTCGTGGAGCAGCACGAATCTTTCGTTCTATTCCAACGCCAGTGCGAATCAATACTGGCAGACCGCGCTCCCCAGCGGAATTTTCAGCGGCGGCGACACGGTTCAATATTTTTTCCTGCTCACGTTTGACGGCTACGCGGGCGTGTCGAACACTTGGCTCTACGGCAACAACGCGGGCAGCACCGCGACAGCTTCTTCCAATACGGCGGCAGCGAGTCCGTTCACTTACACCGTGACGAACAACATCCTCGGCACGCCCGTGCTGACGGTCAACGGCGTCAATGCCGACTACACCACGACGCACGTTTTTGTGAACGAGCTGAACAACGATGCCGTGCCGCTGACACTGCTATTCACTCCGAACGGCGGCACGGTGACGAATGTGGAAATCTTTTCCAACGTCAATCGTCGCGACCGCGCGACGCTGGATGCCAACGGCGACAGCATCGAAGATGGCATCGTCACGCCGGATGGAAATTTTATTTTCGTAGGCGACGACAGCAGTTACTACAAGGCCTACGCGATGACAAATCTCGGCGGCGGAAATTATTCCCTCACACTCAACGCCGCGAAAACCGGCGCGTATCGTTTGACCGCGCGGTTCAAGGTTGTCGGCAACACGAATTGGAACTGGTATTCCGGTAGCGGTGGTCGCCGCGATCACGCCATCGTTGTCACACCGTCGAAGGCGCGCGACATCTCGATGTATGAATTGAACGCGATGACCATCGGCGCGCAGGGAACAGGACAAAATGATCGCAGCACGTTCACCGACCTTTACAACGGCCCCGGCTCGCGCGGTTACGATGCGGTGACAAACCGTTTCAATCTGCAATACGCGCAGAACCTCGGCATCAACTGGCTGTGGTTCCAGCCGATCCACCCGACCGGCATTGACGGGCGGCAGACGAATCCCGCCACGAGCCAGCCGTATGCCGTCGGCAGCCCATATGCGGTGAAAAACTTTTTCCAGATCAATCCGCTGTTGAGTAAGGCCAACACGCGCGACGCGGCGCTGGGAGAATTCACCAACTTTGTCGCGGCGGCGGATGCGGCGGGTATCAACGTCATGTTGGACGAACCGTTCAACCACACGGCCTACGATTGCGAGTTGGACGCGAGCGGCGTTTATTATTTCAAGACCAACGCCGCGCCGACGGATGAGATCAGAAATTCGGAAGCGCGGTTTTATTCGGCGAGCGGCGATTACTGCGGGCGCGCCAGCAGCGCAGCGAATGTCGCCGTCGCGCCAGATCGCGGCGACTTCGGAAAATTTGAAGACGTGCATGACGTTTTTTTTGGCCGCTACGCCGCGCTGGTCTGCCAGAATCCGAGCGATAATGGAAATTTTTCAAACGAAGCCGACACGTTTGATTACTCAACGAATAGCGGAAGCTTTGACCGCGTCACACAAAACGTCTGGCGCTATTTTGCCGACAGCGTTTTGTATTGGCTCGACAAAACCGGCTGCCCGCAAGGCACGGCGGCGAACCAGACTTACAAGGGCATTGATGGTTTGCGCGCGGATTTCGGCCAAGGTTTGCCGCCGCAGTGCTGGGAATACATCATCAATAAAGTCCGCGCTCGCAAATGGGATTTCGTGTTCATGACCGAGTCGCTGGACGGCGGTGCGGTGACGTATCGCTCGAACCGCCACTTCGACATCCTTAATGAAAATTTAATTTTCTCGCTGCAATCTGCGTCCACCGCGAGCGATTACCGTAACGCGTTCGAGTCGCGCCGCACGGCTTACGGCCAGAGCCTCGTGTTGCTGAATCACGTTTCGCACGACGAGCAAACTTATAGCGATCCGTATCAAGCGCTCATCCGTCACGCCGTCGTCAGCACGATTGACGGTGCGCCGATGGTTTTTTATGGCGAAGAACTCGGCATCTCGACCACGTTTGGATTCAACCTTTACGAATCAAACTTCGGGAAAAATATTCCGCAGTTCAAAACGTTCAACTCGCTCCAGCCAATTTTCAATCCGGCGAATCGCAACTACGGTTTGGATCAACTCTTGCCGGTGTATGCTGGCATCAATCAGGCGCGTAATTTCAGCAAGGCGCTGCGCAGTTCTAATCGTTACTTCCTAGATCAGACCGGCAGCGGTGGCGCGCAGGCGAGCATTTTTTCCGTGGCGAAATATGAAGCGGCCAACGCTGCGCCGAATTTTTCGGATGTCGTGTTTGCGTTCGCCACACTCGACCGCAACAATTCGCAGTCGGGAAATTTCAACGTCAACATCTCGCAGAACGGCGCGAATCTTTTCGGCGTAAAATCGAATCGGATTTACAACGTAAAAAACATTTCTGCTTACACCGCGATTGACGGCAATCGCCGCAACATCTGGCAGTGGGGCAGCGGCATCGCGGGCAGCAACGTGCTGGCGAACGGAGTTTTTGTTTCACTGAATCCGGTGCCGACGACGAATGGCGGCTGGGTGAGCAATCCATTTGAGGCGCAATATCTAAAACTTTACGACGTGACGCCACCGCCCACGCCCGGCGTGCCGATGATGGTTGGCACGACGAACAACTATGTTTTCACAAACGTCGTCACGTTCACTTGGTTGGCGGTGACGGATGCGGAAGGTGGCGTTTCTGGCTATCACGTTTTCGTCGGCACGGCGTCGGGTGGCTCCAATGTTTTCAACGGCACGATTGTAGGAACCACTTTGACGGTGACGAATAGTTTTGGCACGCAACTTTACGCCACGGTCGCGGCGGTGAATAACGCAAGCATCGAAAGTGCGCCCGCGATAAGTGCGGGAATCTCGCTGCTGAATCCCGCGTGGATTCCGGTGGCCAGTCTGACGACCACCGCGCTTTTGAGTTGGTCGAGCGTGGCGGGACAAGTTTATCAAGTTTGGACGACGACGAATCTGACGCTGCCCTTCGTGGCCTATGGCGGCACGGTGACGGCGTTAAGTTCAACGCTTTCATTTACGAATCAGGCCACTAATGCCGCCCGTTATTTCAAAGTGAAGTGGCTGCCGTAATTGATCCAGCACCGCACAAAGATGCGATACGAAGCCCGAACTTAATCTGTTAGAGATATCATAATGAACCCTAGAACCGCCCTGACTTCCTTCCTCGTTGCTGCCGCCCTCGGTGCCAACGCCCAAAGCACTTTCAACGGTAATGGCAACACCGGTTTCGGTGGCCCCGTCGGTAATGGTAATTTAGTCGTTGCTAATGACGGGGTGAACATCACCTTCACGCTTAACACCACTGCCGCCTTGGGTGGCAATGATTTGGTGTTGTATCTCGACACCGTCGCGGGCGGATTTTCCAGCACGGCTGGCTTCAATGACGCTGCCGATGGTGGTCGCAGTGCGGTTTCCGGCTTCAGCGGGTCTGGCCAAAGTGTTTTGACCTTCGCCTCTGGTTTCAGCGCGGATTATGCTTTGGGTATCGGCAACGGTTTCGCCAGTTTGTTCACGTTGGCCAACGGCGGTAACAACAGTTTGACCTACAACACCGGAGCGAGCCAAGGCGGGGCTTCGCCCTACAGCCTCACGGTTTCGCTCGCTAGTTTGGGGCTAACTGCGGGGCAAAGTTTCAATCTCTTCGGCACCTTGGTTTCTGAAAGCGGTTATCGCTCCAGCGAAACCGTGGCGGGTAATGACACTGGCACGCAAGGCTGGAATCCTTATACGCAAACTAGTTTTAGCACTTTCACCACGACCGCCGTGCCGGAGCCTTCGACGGTATTTTTGAGTCTGTCCGGCGTAGCGACGTTCGTCTTGTTGCGCCGTCGGACTCGCTAAATGTGGGTTCGCTGATTTGACTGAAAAGCCCCAGAGCAATCTGGGGCTTTTCTGTTTTTTAACGTCCGCATTCGCGCAACAGTCGAGCCAAATGCGTGTTAAATTTCTTTTCCCGCAACAATTTTTCCAGCGGCAGATGCATCCGGTAGCGCCAGTAAAAATTCGGGATCGCTGGCACATTGATGCGTTCGGCATCTACTTCCGTGTGGCGCAAGTCGCCGTCGATGCCGAACAGATCCTGCAACTGAAAAATGCTCCACATCGCGGGCGACGCCAAGTGTTGCCGCACCACGGCTTCGACAATTTTCGGCGTGGCTGCTTGCGGCGCAGTGCCGGGTTGTCGCAGTTCACCGTTGAAAAATTTCTGACTGAACGCCGCGTCCTCCGTCCACCAGCCGCGAATCGTGCTCATGTCGTGCGTGGAAGGTGTGGCTACGCTCAAATACGGCGCGTCGGCCGGTCGCGAAAATTTCTGGCCCGGATTTTTCGGCATCCGCTGGATTTCCAGACTCAACAGACCGAGATCGCGCATCACCTCCGGCACACAGGCAGGCACTAGACCGAGATCTTCGCCGCAGATGAGCATGTCCGTAGTGCGTTTGAGCGCGGGCAGTTTTTGCAGCGCCTCGCGTCTCCAGAAGTCGTCTTGTCTCCGGAAGAAATAATCCACATACAATTCACGCAGCTTCGCCTGCTGATCGGCGGGCAGATTTTTGAACGACAGTGTCTGTTCCAGCCCGAAGCGGCAGTGAAATTTTCCGTTCACTTCCAGCAGGATCACGTTGCTGATCAAATCGAACAGGCCGATCTTTAATTTTGTATTTCGTGCGGTGCATTTTTGCGTGCCGAAATATTTTTCCACCTGCCGCTGCGTAGCGAATTCAAGTTTTAACGAATAATTACCGCTGCCGTTGGCGAGGAGATATTTCTGGCGAACGGCGTCCGCAGCCTCACCGAAAATCTCGCTCATGACGGCATCGTTGATGAACGGCTTCGTCAATCGGTCGTGGTCAAAGTGAATTCCGCGCGCCGCAAATTCCGCGCGCTCAATGGCAATGGCTGGCACGAAATAACCCAAAATGCCTTCCACCGCGTGCGTCGGGCTGCTCCAGATGCGGAAAAATCCGAGAATGTGATCAATCCGAAACGCGTCGAAATAATTTCCCATCTGCGCGAATCGTTGCTGCCACCATTGGAAACCATCGGCGGCCATGCGTGGCCAGTTGTAAGTCGGGAAACCCCAGTTCTGGCCTTTCGCCGCAAACGGATCGGGCGGCGCGCCCGCCTGCATGTCCACGTGGTAAAGCTCGGGCGCTTGCCAGACATCCGCGCCGTGCCGATACACGCCGATGGCGATATCGCCCTTCACCACCAAGCCGGCCGCGTGCGCGTGCGCGGTGGCGTCTTGCAGTTGTAAGTGCAGATGAAATTGCACGAAGCAGTGGAAAGCAATGGCGTCATTATCTTGGGCGAGCGCGTCAATGTTCTCCGCGTTAAATTGACTGTGCTCCGGCCAGCGACCGAAATCCGCCGTGCCAATTTTGTCGCGGAGATAACAGAATGCCGCGTAAGGCAGCAGCCAATGTTCGTTCTCCGCCAGAAATTTTCTGTATTCCTTGGTGCGAAACGTGGCCACCTTTTGCGATGGGAAAATCTTTTTCAGGAAGCCTAGTTTGAATTGCATCACGGCTTCGTAATCTACCGCAGCCAAAGCGTTGAGGCGTTTTCGTTCCGGTTCCAAAGCCTTGAGCAACGGCTTGTTTTTAGCGCTGACCACGGCGGCGAGATTCAGGTAAAGCGGGTGCAGTGCGAATGCCGAAATCGCCGCATACGGATAGGAATCTTTCCAAGTGCCCGTGGCGCTGGAGTCGTTGACGGGCAAGAGTTGAATCAATTTTAGGCCGACACATTTGCCCCAATCCGCCAGTGGTTTTAGATCGGCAAATTCACCCACCCCAAAACTGTTCTGGCTGCGCAAACTGAACACTGGCACCGCTACGCCCGCCCCGCGCCAAGTGCCGGTGGGCAACACTGCAAAACCGTCATTGATGAGCGTATGTTGCTGGCGGTTTGAGGCACTGGCTAAAACCCGGTTCGCACCCGCTTCAAACCGCACGAACGTTTTTTTAGCGCAATCATACACGCCATATTTGTAAGCCAGTGGCCCGGAGTGACCGCGCAAATCCAAGCGCACTGAAAAATAATCATCGCTCGATTGGCGCGTCAGTAAAATGGGTTTTTCCGGGTTCCAATCACCCAGCAAAGCGCCTTCCCCCACGAGGCAGAGCGTTTGGTTTTTGGCGAGTAATGGCGTTTTTACGCGAAAGGTATGCGTCGCGGAGGCCAGTTTGTTGGCGGGAATTTTAGGAAATTTTTCGGCCAGCAACACCTTCTTGAAAGGCTCGGTATAAAAAGCGTTTTCGACAAAACCCGCATGGTTCCAAGCGTCGAGCACCAGTAATTCCGCCGCGCCAAAATCAGCCGGCGTCAAACGCCGGTCGCGTCCCCAGTCAGTTGTTTGCGAGCCGTCGCTGTGGCGCACGGAATAGGCGTAGTTAATCGCAGTGCTGGCGGCGAGTGTCGTGAGCGGAATCGTCACCTGCCAATGCTGCGCGTCGAGATATTGGAGCGGGATGGAATGATTGGGCAGGGGATGGGAGCCGGTCAGCCAGAGCGATTGGCCAGGTTGAGTGCTAAAGCGGATGCGAAACGTAAGGAGCATTGGCTTCAAGTTACAGGGCGGAGCGGCTGACGCAAACCCGCACAAAAATGCGAAGGGCTTCTCACCAGCCAGTCGCTGTGCCGCGAGCGCGCGGGTCCGCCGCGCCGATAAAACTTTTGCCATCACGACTACGCGCCACGATTTGCGAAACGGAAGCGACGGGCAGCTCGGTGATGTTGTGGCCGCGCGCGGCTAGGGCTGTTTTCAATTCTGGTGCCAGCTTCGCTTCCACATACAATTCATTCGGCGACCATTGCTGATGGATGCGCGGCATCGCCACCGCTTCAGCTGGAGTTTTTCCGAGATCGAGCATGGCTACGAGTTCTTGCAACACCGCACTGATGATTTTGGGTCCACCCGCCGCACCAAGCGAAATGATCGGCACGCCGTTCGTGAAGACCAGCGTCGGACTCATGGACGAAAGCGGGCGCTTGCCGGGCGCAACTTCGTTCGCCGCCGCCCCGACGAGACCGAAGTGATTCGGCACGCCCGCTTGGACGGAAAAGTCATCCATCTGATTGTTCATGGTCACCCCGGTGCCGGGGATTACGACCTTGGAACCAAAGCTCGTGTTTACCGTCGCGGTGCAGGCGACCCAGTTGCCTTGGTCATCCGCCACGGAAAAATGTGTCGTGTGTTTCTTGAATAAGTCGGTCTGCCAATCCGGCGGCAAACCGTGCGTCGGCACTGCCGTGGCGTGTTGCGGATCAATTCTTTTAGCGAGTTCAGCGGCGTAAGTTTTGGCGATTAGCCCGCGCGGCACGTTCACAAAATCCGGATCGCCGAGCCAGTAAGCGCGGTCAGCGAACGCCAGCTTCATCGCTTCGGCGATCACGTTGAGCCGCGTGGCGTCGTCCATCATTTTCAGGTCGAAATGTTCCAAGATGTTCAACATTTCCAACACGTGCACGCCGCCGGAGCTGGGCGGCGGAAATGAAACGACTTCGTAACCGCGATACATCGTGGCGACCGGTTCGCGCAGTTCGAGGTGATAATTGGCGAAGTCATTGGAGGTCAAAATACCGCCGTTCGATTTCATCCACATTTCCAACGCGGCAGCAAAGGGCCCGCGATAAAACCAATCCGCGCCCTGCGTCGCGAGGCTGCGATACGTTTTCGCGAGGTCGGGTTGTTTCAGAGTCTGGCCCGCTTTGAGAGGTTTACCGTCGGGCAGAAAAATAGCGGCAGACGCGGGAAATTTTTTTAGGTTATCCGCCTCAACTTTGATCAGGCGCGCATAATTTTCCGGCACGGGAAAACCCGCTTGTGCAATGTCCGCCGCCGGCAGCAGCAGATCCGCGAAGGATTTTTTACCAAACTGTTTCACGGCGTAAGCGAACACCGCGACTTCGCCGGGGACACCACTCGCGAGCGGGCCGGTCTGGCTCAAATCGGTGTCGCCTTTGCCTGCGCGAAGAAACATATCGCGCGTGGCAGCGGCGGGTGCCATTTCGCGACCGTCAAGGCAGAGGTTCGTGCCGTTCGCGAGGTGGATGAGCATGAAGCAGCCGCCGCCGATGCCGGAATTATGCGTGTCCACGACGCCGAGCGTGAGGCCGACGGCCACGGCGGCATCAATGGCGTTGCCGCCCGACTTGAGCGCGTTCACGCCCGCTTGCGTCGCGAGCGGATGCACCGAGGCGACCATGCCGTGCGTGGCAGTGTCGGCGCGACTCGCCGTTGAGTAAAACCCGACTGCGATGAACAGGGAAATGGCGAACAAGGTTCTCATGGGAAATTAATTTACCGCAGTCGTGGCGGCGGATTTCTTCGCTGCGACATCGTCGAATTCACCTTCCCACCGCGCCGTCACGGCGGAGGCGAGGCAGTTGCCGACGAGATTGATGGACGTGCGCGCCATGTCGAGGAACGCATCCACGCCGAGAATGATGGCCACGCCTTCGAGCGGCAGACCGAAGGTGACGAGCGTGCCGGATAAAATCACGAGCGAGGCGCGCGGCACGGCGGCGACGCCTTTGCTTGTCAGCATCAACGTGAGAACGATCGGCAACTGTTGCCAGAGGGTCAGTTCTACGCCCGCCGCTTGCGCTACAAAAATAGAAGCGACGGCGAGATAGAGAGTCGAACCATCCAGGTTGAAAGAATAGCCCGTGGGCAGCACGAACGACACGATGCGGCGGGGCACGCCGAATTTTTCCATGCGTTGCAAAGCATCAGGCAACGCCGCTTCAGAGGACGCGGTGGAGAAGGCGAGCATCGCCGGTTCGCGCACGGCTTTGAAGAAGGCGAGAATGGGAATCCGCGCGATGAGCATAACGGGAATCAACACCGCCAGCACGAAAACGAATAGCGCGCCGTAGAGTGTCAGCACTAATTTGCCGAGTGCGAGGACGACGTCGAAACCGTTTTTTCCAATGGTCACAGCCACGGCCGCACCCACGCCGAACGGGGCGACCCACATCACGAGGCCGGTGAATTTGAACATCACTTCCGAAAGTGACTCGCAGAAATTCAGCATCGTGTGCCGCGATTTTTCCTGCACGCGCGCGACGGCGATGCCGAACAGGATGGCGAAGATGACGACTTGCAACACGTCGTTGCGCGCGGCGGCGTCGAAGAAACTTTGCGGCGCGAGATGTTCTACGACGCCGGCGAACGTGATCTTATTCGTCGCGAGCTGCTGGCCGGTGGCGGCGGAAGCATTCAATTGAACGCCCACGCCGGGTTGCACTAGATTCACGGCGGCCAGCCCGATGAAGAGCGCGAGCGTGGTGACGATCTCAAAATAGATGACGGATTTGAAGGCGAGTCGCCCGACGGATTTCAAATCGCCTGCGTGCCCGGCGATGCCCACGATAAGCGTGCTGAAAATGAGCGGCACGACGATGCACTTGATGAGGTGCAGAAAAATGTTGGAGAGAAAAGCCAGCGCTTGCGCCTGCTGCGGAAACAGCCAGCCAATGAGCCCGCCCGCGACGATGGACAACATGATCCAGCGTGTCAGAGAAACCTTTTTAAGCGCGACCAACATAGTTCAAGTAAGGGCGATGCGATCAAAAATGTTGCGCCGCCTCGGGCGAAGTATCTGTGAGGCTGGCGTTGGTTGTCGAGGCTGCGTTAAGCCCGACGGCGCCGCGGCTTCCATCAAAATATCGCTGCCAATTCGGTCCGAAAACTATGAAATATTGCACAAGCGTCTGCGGTGGTAGCGTGGTGGATTTTGAAATACGGAGCTTGCTAGGGGACTGTTTTTGCCAATTGGGTTACAGCCGGGTTAAGAATGCGTTACGCCTGCGCATTGTCATTGCTGCCTGCTGGTGTCCCGTTGCAGAGTCGTGTGGTTGATGTTCGATGAACGATAACCAACCCCATCTTGACCTGAATCTGGATGAACCGATCGTCTGCCGTTCGGTGTGGATCTCCGACATCCACCTCGGCACCAAACACGCGCGGGTGGAGGAGTTGCTGGACTTTCTGCGCGTCGTGGATTGCAAATACCTTTATCTCGTTGGCGATTTTATTGATGGCTGGGAATTGAAATTTCGCTGGTATTGGCGTGATGACTACAATGTGCTGATCCAAAAATTGCTCCGCAAAAGCCGCAAGCAAACCAAGGTGATTTATATTTCCGGTAATCATGACGAATTCATCGAGCAGTTTATGGGGATGCGGTTTGGTAACGTCACGATTGCACGACAGGTGATCCATACGGCGGCGGATGGGAAAAAATATCTCGTCATCCACGGGCATCAGGCGGATGGCTTGACGCACTTTAATCATCTGTTGGAAAAACTCGGCTCGCACCTCTACAACTGGATTCTTGATTTTAATTTATACTTCAACCGCCTCCGCCGCGCGCTGGGTTTCGGTTATTGGTCGCTGGCGGCGTATCTTAAATTCAAGGCCAAGTCCGCCGTCAAATTCGTCACCGAATACGAAGACACGCTTGCCGCCATGGCGCGCAACCACCAAGCTGATGGCGTGATCTGCGGTCACATCCATCGCGCGGAAATGAAGCTGATGGACGGCGTGCAATATATGAACTGCGGTGATTGGGTGGAAAGTTGCACGGCGCTGATCGAAGATTTTGACGGCAAGATCAAACTCATTCACTTCCATGAAACTGATGTTCTGCGTGCTGGGCGAGGGCCGGGGTCACCTGACTCAAGCGATCGCCGTCAAGGAAATGGCCGAAGCGGCGGGGCATCAAATCGTCGCCGTAACGCTCGGCGTGAGCGCCCAACGGCCGATGCCGGAATACTTCGCGTCGGCGATGAAGATTCCCGTCCGGCCACTGCCGACGCTCGAGTTCAAATATAAAAACAGCCGTTCGGTCAGCAACACCGCCACGCTCCTCGGCGTGTTCGGCAAATTGCCAAAATATTTTCGCATCCTCCGCCAACTAGACGCCATCGTCACCGAAACGCAGCCGGACGTGATCATCAATTTCTTCGAGCCGATGGCTGCGTTCTACGCCATCACGCGGCGGAAACGTCCGCCCGTCGTCGCCATCGGACACCAGTTCATGTTCCAACATCCCGGCTACGTCCGCGCCCCGCAGTTGTGGAAACAGTTGTTGAGCATGAAAATTTACACGCGACTCCTCGGCGCGCGCGCGACCAAGCTGGCGCTCTCGCTCTATGAAGCGCCCGATCTGCCGGGCAAACGCATCATCGTCGGCCCGCCGATTTTGCGGAAACAACTTTTCCAGCTCACCTCAAATCCCGTCGGCGATTTCGTCCTCGTCTATCTGCTCAACCACGGTTATGCCGACCAGATCATCGCGTGGAGCGCCAAGAATCCGCAGACCAAGCTGCATTGCTTTTACGACAAGCCGAACGCGCCCGCCGAATTTCAGCACTCGCCCGCGCTCACGTTTCACCGGTTGGATGGCGAAAAGTTTTTGCAGATGATGGCCCAGTGCCGCCACGTCGTCTGCACCGCCGGGTTTGAATCCGTCAGCGAAGCCGCGTGGTTGGGCAAGCCGCTGTTCCTCGTGCCCGTGGAGAACCACGTCGAGCAACAAGTCAACGCCCTCGATGCCGAGCAGTTCGGCATCGGCCTCGCGGAAAAAAGTTTCAACCTCGACCGCCTTGCCGAACTGCCGGACAGTCTGCCCACGGGGAAATTCCGCAACTGGGTGGACGCCGCGCCGGAAAAATTGTTCACCGCCATCAATCTCGCCGTCGGGAAAAAGTAACTGTGCTGGAGAATGTGGACTTCCTTTCCCCTCGCCCCCTTGGGGGAGAGGGTTAGGGTGAGGGGGTAAACCGTCGCCAATCCTTTGACTTCAGAACCTGCCAGGTCGCCCCCTCACCTCAATCCTCTCCCCCGAGGGGGCGAGGAAGCCGGAAACCAGCCGAAAAAAGACGCTCCCGCTCCGCCATGTCTGCCGAACATTTTATGCCATTGCCTGCCGCATCCGCCGCGAACCGGCTCGCTTTTGTGCCGGAGGTCGTAGCCGTTGCCTCGACTCCGCTGAATCTTGCGCCATTTCGGCGAAAAGTTGCCGCATTTCGACGCCGACCAGCGATTTTTCCACGCCGAAATTCCATTTTTCGCGATGGTAAAATGACATTACGGCGCCGAAATTTCATTTTTCGGCGTCGAAAAATCGCGCGTTCGCGTCGGAATGCCGAATAGGGAGCGCGAGATTTCATTTTTGCGCGCCGAAATGCCGTAACTTTTTCGCCCTCCGCCGCAGAAACTTCGGTATTTACTGCGCGTTTTTAAAGTTTTGCCCCGTTTAACCCACCTTTAACCACCCGCCCACCATGAGAATTGCCGCTAGGAAATGACGGGTGCGCCTAAAATGGGTAGGGCGGGCAGTCCTCTGCCCGCCGCTGGCTGGAACGGACGCGTTCTGGCTCGCCCAGCCCGGCGCGCAGAGGACTGCGCGCCCTACCACGCCACTCGGCAAGGAGGATTCCGGTTTTTGAATTCTGGATAATTCTGTAATTCTGTCCGCCTCCCCGCCCCCCAACTCCCGGCTGGACAAGCCGACCGACCGGATTTATGGTCGCCGCCAGTGAACGGATTGAACCCATCAACCGCCGCCGCATCGGCCGCCGACTGGCGGGAAATTGGCGATCACAAACGCAGCCAACGCAATAAAATCTAACCGTGGCCGGTCCGTGTTACACGCCGTTTTGGCTATTGAATACATGTTAGGAGCTTTATGGTAATATCCACTATTTTGATTTTGGCCGAGGCTAGCACCAATGTAGAAGCACATAGCCAATACCAAAATTTGCAGCCATACATCTTCGGTGCTGTGATGTCTATTTTTACCGGAATCGGCGGGTATATTTGGGGTCTCCGGCGTGACAGTAAGGCGCGCGTCAGGCAGGCTAGAGACAGGTTTCTGGAGGTTCTCGCCGATCAGCGTGCCAAGTTCGATGCCTTGAAGTGGAAGGAGGCAGAGTTTTTCGAGCAGAGTGTTCCCGCCTTCACTCAGGCCGTCTATGGTATTCAGCCTTTTATTCCTGTTGGTGATTGGGAATGCCTGCACGCTGTCTTGCGTGATTATCAGTCCCATCACAAGAGCGAGTTTGAGGGCGGCAGCACGCGGATGATAGCAGCCTTCAACGCACAGCTTGGCACGGGTAAAAATCACGCCGATGTTTTGCGTGAGTATTTGGATAAGTTTGATGATTGTATTAATGGAGATTTTAAGTTGTGACGTTCACATTTGCAGTGTGACAAATTGGCTAGTAGCAGACTTCGTTGGGAGTTTTGAAACGCATCGCCGCCCGTCCGAAACGTGTCGGCGTTTTTTGCTGCTATTGAGTTGGCGGTTAGGAGAAAATCTTCGGGATGAGCGGCGGCAACATCCTAAAATTTCCCCCCGGCTTTCTCTGGGGCACGGCCACCGCGCCGACGCAGGTGGAGGGCCACATCGAAAATGAGTGGACGCCGTTCACCGCGCAGGACGGCAGCCATTGCCGCGTGGCCTGCGATAATTATCACCGTTACCCGGAGGACATTGACTGGATGGCGCGGCTGGGCACGAACGCCTACCGCTTCGGCATCGAGTGGGGCCGGCTGCAATCCGCGCCCTTCGCCCCGCTGAACCCCACCGAGTTGGCGCGCTACGTGGACTTGCTCGACCGGCTCATCGCCCAGGGCATCACGCCGATGGTGGTGCTGCATCATTTCTCCAATCCGCCGTGGATCAATGCCACCGGCGGCTGGACCAACGCGGCGACGATTCCGGCCTTCGTGGATTACGTCACCCAGCTGGTCGCGGCGCTGAAGGAGCGGGTGTGGCTGTGGAACACGTTCAACGAGCCGGACACTTACGCGTGCGTGGCGTATCTGCTCGGGGGTTTTCCGCCGCAGCGCAAATGGCAACTCGGCCAGTTCCGCAAGGTGATCGCGCACATGGCCCGCGCCCACGCGCAAGCCAGCCGCGTCATCCAGCGCGAAGGCCACGCCGGTCGCAAACCCGAGGTGGGCATCGCCAAGAACTGGACGTTCTTCCACGCGTATAAAAGATTTTCGCCGTGGGATCGCACGACGGCGTTCGCGTGTCACTACACGTTCAACAAGTTTGTGCTGGATGCGTTCCTCGGTGCCGGACGGCGGGACGCTTCGACGTTCATCGGGCTGAATTATTACGGGCGCGTGCGCTTCCATCATTTCCGCGCGATGATTCCCGCGAGCGGCACGCCGGTGAAGACGCTGAAGGAATTCGGCTTCGTCTGCGACGACATGGTGGAGCGTTACCCGGAAGGCTTGGAAAAAATCCTGCCGTATCTGCACCGCAAGTTTCGCCTGCCCATCTACATCACGGAACACGGCTCGGCCTCGGCGGATGAAAATTTCCGCGAGCGTGACCTGCGGGAAAACCTCGCGGCGTTGCATCGCGCCATCCAGTCCGGCGTGGATGTGCGCGGGTTTTTCTACTGGTCGCTGATGGACAATTTCGAGTGGCAGTTCGGCTACACCAAAAAGTTCGGCCTGCTGGCGGTAGATTTCGCGGATGCAAAACTCCCGCGCTCGATGAAGCCTTTGGCGCACATTTACACCGAGATCTGTCGCCAAAATGGAGTCGAAGGATTTGGCTAAAATGTAACTTTGGCGAGGCCGTTTTTTTTTATAAGCTGTGGCGCCCTGTTTGGGAAACGTATGAAGCCTAATCTATCCAAAGCACACTTCCTCAACCGCGAGTTGAGTTGGCTGGAGTTTAATCAGCGCGTGCTCGATGAGGCGCAGAATCCCACCAACCCGTTGCTGGAGCGCCTTAAATTTTTCACCATCGCTAGCTCCAACCTGGATGAGTTTTTCGAAGTGCGCGTCGCGGGGCTGAAGCAACGCATCGAGAGCGGCATCGGCGCCCGCAGCGTGGATGGCCTGACGCCGAAGGAAACGTTTGAAGCCATCACCCGCCGCGTGCGTAAAATGGTGATGGATAAATACGTCGTCTGGCAGGAACAACTGCGTCCAGCTCTGGCCAAATATAAAATCCGCATCTTGGAATTTTCCGAACTGAAAGCGGCGGATATCGCTTGGCTCGAAGAATTCTATCACAGCAAAGTCCAGCCGGTATTGACGCCGCTGGCCATCGACCCCGCGCATCCGTTTCCGCAATTGCTGAACAAATCGCTCAATCTGATCGTGCGGTTGGACATGGTGAAAGATGGCGTGACGCGCCAACATCTGGCGGTGGTGCAGTGTCCGGCCATTCTGCCGCGCCTGATCCAACTGCCCCGCGCCGATGACCGGCGCGATTACGTTTTTCTCGGTCATCTCATCGGGCATTTTTTGGCCGACCTTTTTCCCGGCACGCAGATCATCGGCTACTGGGCGTTTCGGCTGACGCGTAACAGCGAGTTGTATGTGGACGAAGGCGATACGCCCAACCTGCTCAAGGCGGTGGAGGAAGAATTACACAAGCGGCGGCGCGGTCACGCGGTGCGTTTGGAGATCGCGCACGATTCGCCGCCGGAGGTGCGGAACAATCTGCTCAAGACATTGAATTTGACGGAGGCGGATTTGTATCTGGTGGATGGCCCGATGAATCCCTCGCGCTTGATGATGCTGTATCAAGGCAGTCATTCGCCCGAGTTGCGCGACGCCCCGTTTCAGGGCGCGGTCGGCCCGTCCTTGCGCGGCAAAACAGATGTGTTCGCCGCTCTCCGCGAACGCGATGTCTTGCTGCATCATCCCTACGAAACTTACGGCAGCGTGGTGGAGTTTCTCGAAAATGCCGCGACGGACGAAGACGTGCTCGCCATCAAAATCACCTTGTATCGCACCGGTGGTGATGAGCGCATTGTCGGCGCCTTGATGAATGCCGTGAATAATGGCAAGCAAGTCACCGCCGTGGTGGAATTGCGCGCGCGCTTCGATGAAGCGAATAATATCGTTTGGGCACGGCGGCTGGAAGAGAACGGCGTGCACGTCGTTTACGGGTTGGTCGGCTACAAGATCCACGCCAAATGCGCGCTGGTGGTGCGGCGCGAAGGGAACCAGATTCGCCGCTATGTCCACCTCGGCACCGGCAACTACAATCCCAACACCGCCAAACTTTACACCGACATCAGCCTGCTGACGTGTCGTCCCGAATTCGGCGAAGACGCTTCCAACCTGTTCAACTTGCTCACGGGCATCTGTCAGTTCCAAGGCCTGAAAAAATTGATCGCTGCCCCGTTTGATCTGCACGCAAAACTTTTGCAGCTCATCGCTCGCGAAGCGGCAAATGCCCAGCGCGGCCTGCCCGCCCGCATCATCGCCAAACTCAATTCGCTCGTCGAACCCGAGTTGATTGATGCGCTCTACGCGGCTTCCCAAGCCGGCGTGAAAATTCAGCTCATCATTCGCGGTATCTGTTGCTTGCGCCCCGGCGTGCCCGGCTTGAGTGAAAACATCGAGGTGCGCAGCATCGTGGATCGGTTTCTGGAGCACAGCCGGATTTATTATTTTGATAACGCCTGTCAGCCCGAAGTGTTTGCGGGCAGCGCCGATTGGATGCCGCGCAATTTATTCCGGCGCATCGAAATTGTTTTTCCGATCGAAGACGGCCTGCTTGCCGACCGCGTGATCCGCGAAATCCTGAATGTGTCGCTGGCCGATAACACCAAAGCCCGGATCCTTGGTGCCGATGGGGTTTATCGCCTCGCCAAGCCGCGCGCGGGTGAAAAACCTCGCCGCAGTCAGCGTGAATTCATGCAGCTGGCTACGCCCAAACCGAGGGAGAAAGCCGAAGCCAAATATCCGCAAGTCACGTTGGTGCCGTCGCCCTTTCCCAAACCAAAGAAGCTATGAATCTGTTTATCCTGCGGCATGGGATCGCTTCTGATCCGGGCGAAGATGGCTTGCCTAAAAACTTAAAAGATGCGGAGCGTCCGCTGTCGGCGAAAGGCAAACAGAAGCTCTGGGAGATCGCGGAAGCCCTGCGGACGATGGAATTAAAATTCAACGTGGTGGTTTCCAGCCCGCTGCTGCGCGCTCGGCAGACGGCGCAGATTGTGGCTGAAGCTCTGGAACTGCGACGCAAACTGACGTTGACCGACCATTTGGCCCCCGAAGGCAGCCCGCGCCAACTGCTCGCGCAATTACAGCAACTCGGCCCGCGTGCCAAAAATATTTTATTGGTGGGTCACGAACCTTATTTGAGCAAACTGATTTCTTTGCTCATCGCGGGGAACGATTCCGTCGCCGTGGACTTGCGCAAAGGGTCGCTCGCCAAACTGGAAGTGAATCACCTCGGCTATACCCGGTGCGCTACGTTGGCTTGGCTGCTCACCCCCAAGCAGCTGGCGTTGATCAAATAAACGCTTCGCCTGCCGCTGACGTTGCCGAATCGTTACAAGTGCGCCGTTGAATGTGTGAAAAAATGTGCTTTTAATTAAGCATGACATTTCGTTCAGGTTTCATCTTTTTGTGCGGCTGTTTGGCTGCGCCTATTTTTATGGCCACGCCGCTCGCCGCCGGGCAGGCAAAATATTTCGTGCTGGTGGTTTGGGACGGTATGCGTCCGGATTTCGTCTCGCCCGAATTGACGCCGACCTTGCACGCGTTGCGGGAAAGCGGCGTGTGGTTCGCCAATCACCACAGCGTTTACCCCACCTCCACCGAAGTGAACGGCACCGTGCTGGCCACCGGCGTGTTCCCGCAGCGCAGCGGCATTTCGGCGAATAAGGAATATCGCGCCGAGATTGACCCGCTCAAACCGTTCGGCACCGAGTCGTTGGCGGCAGTGCGGCGTGGCGATGAATTGACCGGTGGAAAATATGTGCGCGTGCCCACGTTGGCGGAAATGGTGCAAGCGCAGGGCGAACGCACGGCGGTGGCGGGAGCCAAACCCGTGGCGCTACTGCATGACCGATTGCCGCGCCCCGCCGCTGCTGCCAACCCGGTTTGGTTCGCCGCTGGCTCGTTGCCCGAAGCCAATTTTGCGACGCTGACAAATCGTTTCGGCAGTTTCCCCGAGGCGCACTCGCCGAATGAGGCGCGGGATATTTGGGCGACCCGTTGTCTGACGGAAGCGTTTTGGGAAAAAGAACTGCCGCGCTATTCGGTGCTGTGGCTGAGCGAACCAGATTATTCACAACATCATTATGGACCGGGCACGCCGGAAGCGCTGGCGGCTATCCGTAGTTGCGACCAGCGGCTCGCCACCCTGTTGGCGGAGTTGGAGCGACGCGGCGTGCGGGCGGAAACCGATATCATGGTCGTCTCGGATCACGGTTTTTCCACGATTGGAGAAAATGGTGATGTCGCGGCCACGCTGCGGGCCGCGAACATCAATACCCGCCCGGTTTGGGATAAGTCGCCGCAGCCAGATGACGTCGTGGCCGTAGGGAATGGCGGTTCCGTGTTGCTTTACGTCACGGGCAAATCCCCGGCGACGATCAAAAAAATTGTCGCTGTGTTGCAACAGCGGTCAGCGACCGGGGTGATTTTTACCAAGGCGGGTTTGCCCGGGACTTTCCCGCTCAAAGATGTGTTGTTGGATTCGCCGACGGCGCCGGATGTGTTGATTGCTTCAGCTTGGAAAATGTCTGTGGACGTGTCCGGTCACCCCCACACCGAAATTGTGAATGACGGTTATGCTGAATATAAATCGGGCGACGGGATGCACGTAACGCTCAGCCCTACGGATTTGCACAATATCGCCGTAGCGGCGGGGCCGGATTTTCGTCGCGGCGTCACTTCGCCCATTCCTTCTGGCAATGTTGATATTGTGCCGACGTTGCTCTGGTTGATGAATCTGAAGCCGGCTACCCCGCTTGATGGCCGGGTCTTGAGTGAAGCGCTCGTAGGCGATGCCCCGTCGTTACGCGCGGTGGAACTGGGTCGCCGCGAAGCCCGCTACGATTTCAAAGACGGCTTCTGGAAACAATATCTCAAGTTCACCGAAGTCAATGGAGTGCGGTATCTGGAGGAAGGTAACGGCACCTGGACGCCGCGAGCGCAATGATGCGGACTGGCCTGCGGCTAAATCGAAAATTGTTCTGCTAATAAATCCCCACCGTCATGGTGGGGATTTTTTGTGCCGCAGCGCCCTGCGTCATCGGCTCGCTACAGGAGGTTGCTAAAACCGACACAGTTTGGCTTCTGGTCACGATCTGGTTACGCGCTGGCTTCAAAAAGAAGTCGTCATCCAATCGTAATCTGTTCGTCACTCATTTCCCCGCGCTGACACACAAACGTCGTTTGTATAAAAAAAAATTGGAGTTAAAACCGTAGGACAGCGCGAGCTGAAGGAACAATGACCCCGTTTCCCATCCCGAAAGGTTCAGTCATTTATCCGACCAACCCAAAAATAGTAGCCCGATTATTTGCGACATGAAAAAAGTATCGTTAGCCTACCTTAAAAAAAGCCTCGGCGGAAAAACGGCGCAGTGTCTTGCGCTTGGATTAGCCGTTTTGGCTGCCGCCGTATCACCAGTGGCTCACGCCAAACCGCCGCCGCATAACATCTCGGCGGGAAATTTGGAAGTCATCCAAAACGACACGGGCAATACGGTGAATTCTGTGACAGTCAGCGCCCCGCTGACGATCAATGATTTTCGCGTTCGTCCCGGCTCTAATCGTGGTGATTACAATTTTCAAATCGGGGACGTGGTCGGTGACGACGCGCTTGGGGGCGTGACGATCGTTTCCATCTCGCAGAACGGTCGCGATAACGGCGAACTGGCCAGCGAGCAAAAAGACTATTCGGCACCCGCGTTCGATGGTGGCCCGAACGGCTTGTGGGCCTCGATCAATAACCTGCAATCGGATCGCGGCGAATTGAACATCAATTGTTCCGTGGCGTATTTCCGCACGAACGATTGGCTGTGCGGCTGGTTTCGCAACACGAACGCGGTGAACGGCGGATCGAACACACTCTACACGGGCTTTCCGGGTTTGATCCAAGCGAACAGCTCGGTGACGGCGGTAGGCAGCTACAATTTCAAATGGGTGAAGAACGGCGAATTTCGCGTGAGCCTCTTCAACAAGGGCTTCGATTCGCGGACGGACCCTGGCGTGCTGCTGGTCAATCACGCGAAGAATGAAGGTAATTATTGCTCGGCAGCCACGAACGCGGATGGCACTTGGGAAATTTATGTGAAAGACAATTTCGCCAACGGCACCTCGCTCGAACAAGATCCGTGCGCGTTTGTGTTTGTTCCTCGCACGAACACCACCATTGTTTCCGGCAAGTTCGGTCTCGATGCCACGGGCACGAATGCGGTGACCATGATTTATAGCGGCAATGCGCCAGCCTTCACGGTTTCGAACATGGATATCGGACGCTACCGGCTCACGATTCCCGGTGGTTCGCCGGATCAGGGCGTTTTGGTGGTTTCGTCGGAAGGTGGCAAAACCATTAATTTTGACAACACGGTCAGCTACGAAAAAGACGGCAATACTTGGATCATTGAGCATCGCGACGTAGGAGTTTTCCCGCCGGTGCTCGAAGCGTGCACGAATGAACCGGTCTGCTCGTTTGTTTACATTCCCGCCGCGACACCGGGTGTGTCCGTTTCGCCCACGAACACGCTTATCACCTCTGAATTCGGCTTAACGGCGACGTTCAATGTGCAATTGGATCTCGCGCCGACGAATGATGTCGTCATCAATTTATCTTCCAGCAATCCGTCCGAAGGGATCATCTCGACCAATTCGCTCACGTTTAATTCCACGAACTGGAACATTCCGCAACCCGTCACCATCACCGGACAAGATGACACGCTGACGGATGGCAACGTTGCCTACACGATTGTGCTCGGCACGATTTCCAGCGGTGATCTGCGTTACAACGGTTTCAATCCCGACGACGTTTCCGTCATTAACGTGGACGATGAGACCTACGGCATCACCGTCACGCCGACGAGCGGCTTGGTCACAACTGAAGCGGGCGGCACGGCGCAATTCTCTGTATTTCTGAACCGCGCGCCGTCAGCGGATGTCGTGATTGGACTGGCTTCGAGCAATCTAGCGGAAGGCGTGGCTTCGACGAATGCACTGACTTTCACCACGGATAATTGGAGCACGCCGCAAATCGTCACCGTCACGGGGGTGGATGATTTTCGCAAAGACGGTAACCAAGCTTACCTCATCACGACGACCGCAGCGGTGAGCGCGGATGTGAGCTACAACGGCATCAACCCGGCGGACGTTTCGTTGGTGAACCTTGATAACGACAATCCGGCCATCCTCTGGAATTACAGTGACCCGATTAGAGTGATTGAAGGCGGCATTACGAACTATACAGTTTCGCTTGCCACCCAGCCTGACACGAACGTCAACATCACTGTGACCTGCGATGCCAGCATTGCCACCGTGTCGCCCTCCACCATCACTTTTACCCCAGCCAATTGGAACATACCGCAGACGTTGACGGTTTCTGGCGTGGATAACTTCATCGCTGACGGAAATGTTGGCTTTATAATTACAAACTTGGTCAACGTAAGCAGTGCCACCGTCACGAACATCGTTGGCACGACCACGAATGTCGTTACGATCACGGATCTGCTCTACGCCGATTTCAACGGTGCCAAAACAATCTCCGCAGTTCGTTTGGACAACGAGACCTCCGTTGCGCTGCCGTCCGGCGATTGCATCTACGGCCTCGGGATGCCAGCGGTGGGCATTGATGGCCGCGCGGTCATCACCGATGCGGACGCGCTGACGTTCAACAACGGTTCGATCACCTTCACGCTCACGACCAACGGCACACCGGACGACGTGCTTGCCATTCGCGACGACGGCACGAGCGACAATCAGATCGGCGTGACGGATACGAACGTGACTTACGTTGGCAATATCATCGGCAGTTTCACTGGCGGCACGAACGGCGCGCCACTCGTAGTCTTGCTTAACGCCAACGCCTCGCTCGCGGCGGCGCAACAGTTGATTCGCAGCACGACCTTCCGCACGACGACAAATAACCCTTCACGAGCCACGCGTTTTGTGACGCTGGCTTTGAATGATGGCCTGGGTGTGACCGTCATGACGGGCAAATCTATCCGCGTTGGCGCGCTTCGCCTCATGCAATTTCAGGAAGGTGCGGATTTTGGTTATGGAAATTATTTTGGCGCGGCGGATACCGCGCTCACGCAGTCCGCACCCAGCACCATTCTCCCGACGAATTCTGACTTGTTGATTGACTGGCCGGATGGTGGCACGCCGAACGAATCGCAAGTGCTATTGCGCTTCGACAATTTCTCCGGCACGAATTACTGGCAAGTGCCGAGCAACGCGGTGGTGGTTTCTGCCGACTTGCTCGTGAACGTCAACAACACCGGCGACGGCGGTCGTTTTTACCGGATGCTGATTCCTTGGGACGCCACCAACGACACTTGGGGCACGCTCGGCGAAGGGGTGTGAGGTGACTTCGCTTTTTCAGGCCAGGTAATTTG
>CAIWFB010000101.1 GCA_903911825.1 uncultured Verrucomicrobia subdivision 3 bacterium | reverse complement strand
TGGATGCGGACAAAGAAGGTTTTCTCCGCAGCGAAACCAGTTTGATCCAAACTGCCGGTCGCGCCGCGCGTCACTTGAATGGCGAAGTGATTCTCTACGCCGATGTGATGACGCAGAGCATCCAGAAATTTCTCGCCGTCACTGAAAAACGCCGCGCCAAACAGATCGCCTACAACACCGAGCACAACATCACGCCGCGCAGCGTCAGCCGCGCCGTGGAGGAAAGTCTGGCCGTGCAGGAAGATCAGCACGCCGCCGCCGCTGGCTTGCTACGCGAAACCACGACTGATTTGGATGCGACCGAAACCATCCGCGAACTCGAAGGTGAAATGCTCAAGGCCGCCGAAGATTTGCAGTTCGAGAAAGCCGCATTACTTCGCGACCAGATCAAGGAACTCAAGCATCTGGTCGCCGGCACTAAGCCCGAAGCGAAGCCGGTGAATTATCGAAAAGCAAAACGTGGGCGGAAATAAATCACTTTGCGGCGTTCGCGCCTTTGACTCGGAGTTTGATGGCGTAAAGCGATTCCGTGGCGGTGATGAAAAGTGTTTTGTGCGCTTTGCCACCGATGCAAACGTTGGCGGACCATTTCTCGGGCACATCAATCTGGTCAATCTGCTTGCCGGTGCGGTCGAAAACCGTCACGCCTTTGCCGGTGAGGTAGAGATTGCCTTCCTCGTCAATGGTCATGCCGTCTGAGCCGAGGGCGCAGAAAAACGTTTTGTTAGTCAACGAGCCGTCCGCCGCGATGTCGTAGCGCCACGTCTTCGCGTCGCGAATGTCGGAGACGAATAGATTTTTGCCATCCGGCGTGCCGATAATGCCATTGGGTTTCTTCAGATCGTCGGTGACGTAGGAGAGTTGTTTGCGGTCGGGCGAGAGGTAAAAGACTTCTTCGTTGGTCAAGGCCATCACGGAATGATCCCACCATTTGCGTTTGTAAAACGGGTCGGTAAAATACAAGCCACCGCTCGGCGCTACCCAGACGTCATTGGGGCCATTGAAATAATTGCCCTGAAAATTCGTGGCGAGCACGGTGACGGTTTTGTCCGGCGCGATGGACCATAATTCATTCTTGGCATCGCAACAGGCGATGAGATTGCCTTGGGCGTCGAAATACATGCCATTCGCACGGCCGGAGGGTTCGAGAAAAGTGGTGAGCTTGCCGCGCGTGCTCCATTTGTGGATGCGGTTTTTGGGTTGATCGACGAAGAATAAATTTCCCTTCGCATCGCACGTCGGCCCTTCTGTGAACGCGAAACCGCCGACGAGTTTTTTGAGTTGGGCGTTTGGGGCCAAGACGCTCTGGGCGGAGACCGCCAGCGTGGTGGCGAGCAAGATGACGGTGAAGAATGCTTTCATCTGCGGGAAAATTTGGCGGGAACGCAGCGGAGAAGCCACCAAAATCGTGCCTTGTTTTTCAGGGCAGGGTGACGCATCTTGCGTCCGATTTCAGCGATGAACCCGCAAACTAAAAAAGCCCTCCGATTCTTGCAAAGCTGGATTATCAACACCGTGGCAGTGTTGATGGCGGTGATCATTTTGCGCAACCACATCAGTTACGGCGATAAATTGGAGAACCTATTGATTGCGTCGTTTCTGCTGGGAATTCTGAATGCCTTCGTGCGGCCTATCCTGTTATTGATCGCGTTGCCACTGCTGATCTTTACGCTGGGTTTGTTCACCTTGGTCATCAATGCTTTATTGCTGTGCTTCCTGACGGTGCTGCTGCCGTTCTTTCATGTCGATACGTTTGGCTATGCTTTTCTCGGCGCGCTCATCATTAGCCTTATTTCCGTGGCCTTGAATGTTTTGACAGGAAATTCCCGCGTCTCGATGCAACGCGGTTCGCCCCCCAGACCGCCCAAAACTCCGGGTGGCGGTAATGGTCCGGTGATTGATGTGTGACTTCAGTCGTTCAAGCGATAAGCGACGCGTTGGGTGGGAATGCCTTGGGAATTGAAGAGGCGTTCAAAATCCGTGGTGACTTCGGCCAAGGCTGTGGGCGTTTCGATAATCTGAAATCCCTTCGCCGCCGCAAAAACTTCCTGCATTTGCTGAAAATAATCCACGTCATCGGTGCGTAAATAAACCGTGCCACTTGGCAATAACACTTGGCGGGCGAGTTGAGGAAATTGCTCGTTGATGAGGCGGTGCTTCCGATGCTTCTTTTTCGGCCACGGATCAGGAAAATAGATATGCAGCGCGGTCGTGCAGTGGCGAGGCAACAGGTATTGGAGAAAATAGGCGGATTCAATCCTCACTCCGCGCATGTTCTTCAAACCAAGTCGCCGACCTTTGCGATCTAGCTTTTGAATGCGCCCCAGCAACCGTTCCACGCCGATAAAATTTATTTGCGGATGGCACCGAGCATATTCGACGAGGAACGAAGCATCGCCGCAGCCTAATTCAACTTCGAGCGGTTGGAGCGAGGCGAAATGTTCCGTCAAGGTCAGCGGTTCAAGGATGGAACGCAGATTGACGACGAGATTTTCGGCAGCATCGGCGGATTTTTTCAAGCGAAGGTGCGGTTTGAAAAGCGGATTAAATTGGTCGGGGCGGGGAGATTCGAACTCCCGACCTCTTGCACCCGAAGCAAGCGCGCTAGCCAGACTACGCTACGCCCCGACGTTAGGGAGGCGAATGATGCCACGCCGGATTAAGAATGCAAACGAAAATTCCCGCTAGACACGACGTTTAATAGAAAAATTTGTTCGCAATGCGGTCGGCATCACTGATGCACCACAGATTGAGTGGACTGAAACTTTGCGGAAAGCGGATGAAGCGGGCACTGCCGTCAGCGAGCGTATAATTCGAGCCGCCCGTGTTCGAGTCATCGCCTCGACCGCCATGGCGGGATTGCTCGGCAATGCCCGTGGTGTCGTTCCCACCATTTTCAAAAATATCCATGAAATAATCGCCCGCTCCCGATTTTTTTTCGCCAAGCACGATGGTTTCTGAGGCATTCATGATGGAGGTTTCCCGAATCGAGGCTGAATTAGAAACGATGGCGTCTGAAAGTGCCGGCCAGTTGCCCGGAGCAATGCTAAATTTGGCAGCATAGTAATCATTAAAACCATTCAGCAAATAACTGCGCGGCGCGGCATCGGCTGGGTAATTATTAGTATCGGTTTCAATGGTGGATGGATTCAGTTTAGCTTCGCTTGGGCACAGCAGAATTTTGATATTCCGGCCGTAACTGTCATACATCTGCTGCGGCCAGCGGTTTTTGTTGTTACGATGCGGCAACTGGTCGCCGTAATCGCTGGCATAAATTTTTTGCGCGAGACCCATCTGTTTAAGATTATTCAAACAGGCGATGCGTTTGGCTGCCTCCTTGGCGCGACTCAAGGCTGGCAGTAACATGGCGGCGAGAATGGCGATGATCGCAATCACCACGAGCAATTCGATCAAAGTGAAAGCAAGTGGTGCCGAAGAAGTTTTTCTAAGGCGGCCGGGAAAAAATTTGATGCTAATTTTCATAACCAACTATTGGCCGTGGACGTCTGAACAACTAGTCCGACGCGATAGCTAGGAGAAGTGTTACAATAATTATGACAAAAAAAAACTGGATAATGCTCGTGTTCGCGGCTGTGCTGGCCGTTATTTATGTGATTTATTTTACGGATTGGTTCAAGCCCAAGACCATTCAGATATTCCATACTAGCCGTAATCTACGGCAACGTCAGCAGCGTGGCGGAGCCTTGCCTTCGCTTATTTTTGGCGTCAGTCGTCAGGTTCGCATCACGGAAATCGAAGTTGTTCCGTTAGCTCGTTGGGAGACAAATAAAAATGTTCTACCCCTTTGGCATTTGCAGTCGGACTCCAACTCTGTGCCGATAAAATCATTTTTTTACGGTCAATTTATTGGTGGCCTACATCCAGCCATCAAAGGCACTCACCCAGAATTACCCGAGACGAATGTGGTCTACCGCATCTTCATCACTGCTGGCAAAGTGAAGGGTGAGCATGATTTTGAGTTGAAGTGATTTTTAGTTTTGCCTACGTGCGAAATCATCGTCCATTGCAAAAAATCTTGCTGCCACCAGCATAATTTTCTAGCCTAAGTCTTCGTCAGGGAACGCGCGCTTAGCTCAGTGGTAGAGCATTACCTTCACACGGTAGGGGTCGCAGGTTCGAAACCTGCAGCGCGCACCATCTTTTATTGGGCTTTTTTCAATATTTTCAAAAGTGGTGACAAAATGGTGACAGATTCTCCAGTTTTTTGCTCTTGATTCCCTTTCGAAGTGAGTTCAGTTTGGGGCTGACATTGGGAGCAAGCTTACCCGTTGAGGTATGCTTCACCAACCGGGCGTTTGGAAGACGCAACGGTGGTAAACGAATCCGAGTGGGTTCGCGCATGTGCCAGCTATTCTGGAAAAATAAATATCTCCAACGACAAGACCGCCCCAATATGTTTTTGGGCGGTCATTTTTTTTGTCGTGCTTCCGGTGTGCCGAAAGGTGCATCAAATGAAAAATAAAACAGCGGTCGGGAAAGTGAATTTCCCGTGCAGTGTAAAACGCGGTTCGGTGGAGGTGAAAATTTACCGAGCCCTGCGAGGCAGCTCAGAGACGTTTACGGTCTCCCACTACCAAGACGGAACACGCAAGCGAGCCAAGTTCGCCGAGTTCGGCAAGGCCAAAACTCACGCCGAGAATACGGCTGTAAAACTCGCTAGCACGGACAATTCCACGCTCCAGCTAACCGGTGCGGATTTGCAGGCCTACCGCCGCGCGCGGCAAATTCTGGACCGCATCAACGTTCCGATTGAAGTCGCTGCTACCAACTTTGCCTACGCTCAAGAGAAGCTGGGTGGGGTGCAGCTGACCACCGCGGTAGATTTTTACCTCAAGCGGTGCCCTGCGAAATTTGAGCCGCGGTCGGTCAAGAGCGTTGTTGATGAACTGATCAAGGCTAAGACGGCTGACGGTGCCAGTGCGCGTTACCTAGATTCACTCAAATGGGCACTTCCAAAATTCGCAAAAGCATTCAATTGCGATATTGGTCGGGTGACCGGACCCGAAATCACCGACTGGTTGCGTGACTCGGGACTCGCGCCTCGCACTCGCAATAATCTTCGCGGAGCTGCGCTGTTGTTGTTCAACTTTGCAAAATCACGCCGCTACCTGCCCAAGGATCACGATGAGATTGATGACGTTGCTTTGGTCAAAGATCGAGACGGGGTGATTGAAATCTTTACGCCAGCGGAGTTGGCAGAAATCTTTGACTGCGCGGGGGACCTACTGATCCCATTTGTTGCCGTGGCCGCATTCGCTGGAGTTCGTAACGCAGAAATTTCGCGGCTCGACTGGCAGGATATTCGGTTCGAAGATCGGATCATCGAAATCAAAGCGGCGAAAGCCAAGACCGCCAGCCGGCGCACGGTGCCAATTCTTGACAGCCTGCTACTGTGGCTGGAGAAGCAAAAAAAAGATTCAGGTCCAATTTGCGAATATCGAAACGTCGGTTTTGAGTTTCATCGATTGACCAGGCGAATTAATCAAGCTCGGCGGCGGAATTGGGCGGAGTCAAATGGGGTCTCGGTGCAGCAACTTGCCCTAAATCAGAGATCGGAAGAGCGTCGTGTAGG
>CAIWFB010000100.1 GCA_903911825.1 uncultured Verrucomicrobia subdivision 3 bacterium | reverse complement strand
TTTTTCGTGCACGGGCTGGACTTCCACTTTTTTAGCGTCCGGCAACAGCGCCCGGACCACGATGCCAGCTTGATCGCCCAGCGAATGCATACCTAGCAGCGTGTGGGGTGATTGATGGGTAAGCTCAACCAGACTGCGAAGTTCGTCAGGCGTCAGAATCATGGGTGGAAACTAACAAAGGATTCAGGCCATGGCACGTTAAACCAATGGGATGGCTAAGGTTTTTTATGCGGGAGCTCGGGGGAAAAGAAAAGAGCCCGGACACTACTCCGGGCTCAATAAGAACAACACTTAAATTTAATTCGTTGGCTCACTACTTCCAACGAGGACAGCATAACACGGTTTTAGTTTCTGGCTTGTCACCAGATGTGGTTACAAATTGGGGACACGCTGGGGACAGCAAAAAATCAGAGTTTACGGAGGATAGCGGCGAGTTGCTGGCGGGACACTTCCAGAGCGCCTTCGGTCCAGAGCACAAAGTGGGCACGGGCCATTTTTTGTTCCACCGGCAGTTGCGAAGCGATGCGTTGTTGAATCTGTTCCGGCGACCAGCCACGGGTTTGAAGTCGTTGCTGCTGGGAAGCGGGGGAGCAGGCGACACAGATGATTTTATCAAACGAACTTTCCGCCTGGGTTTCGTAAAGCAAGGGAATCACCACGACGCCCCACGGGATATTTTCCGTGCGCCATTGCTCGACGAGGGTTTGCCAGCGTTCACGGATGCGGGGGTGAAGGATGGCTTCGAGTTTTTGACGGGCGGCGGGGTCAGAAAAAACGCGGCGCGCCAATTCCGGGCGGCGCAAAGAACCATCCGCAGAGAGGACGCAGGCACCGAAGGCTTTTTTTATTTCGGCCAAGGCGGGTTGACCGGGCTGAACGAGGTCGCGCGCCAAGTCGTCGGTATCCACGACGCGCGCGCCGGACTGCAACAGAAAACCGGCGGCGGTGGATTTTCCCATCCCCACGCCGCCGGTCAAACCGCAGAGTTTCATTGGAATCAAGGCGTCACGACCGCGCGATAGAAACGCATGAGATAATTCGTGGAATCAAAGTTGGTAAAGGTGAACGGCTCAACATTGGTAAACACGGGAACCCAAGAAATCAGATTGGTGGATGCTTGGATGACCACGGTCTGTCCGGGTGAATTGGTGACGGATAGCTGGAACCCACCGTTGCCCGCAGAGAAACTCGGGGTGAGCTGGGGCGGTATGATAACGCTGGAAACCTGAAGCACCGCTGAGCCCGTATCATCATCCGCATTCGGATCACTGGTCGTGGCAAACACCCGCGCGTCATTGGTGTATAAGCCCGGGGTGGTGGCGTAGTAATTTAAGGTCAAAGAAGCACCCGCATTGGTCGCCAGATTACCAATCGTCCACGTCAAAGTTTCGCCCAGAATCTTCACGGAGCCCGCCGTGAGGTTGGAGGAAATCAAAAAGGTGCCGGTCAGAGGAATGGTGGCCGTCACATACACATTGGTCGAGGGCGACGGGCCGTAGTTGGTGACCGCCATGGTCACGGGCCAATAAGAATTGGTGAGCACCGACGAGTTGGTTGGGGAGACGTAGAGCTGATTATCGGCCGCAAAACCGACGGGATTAGCCGTGGTAAGAGCCACTGACCAGCCGTTCGCAATGAGGCCGACATCCAACAGTTTATCGTCCTGCACAAATAAAAACCACGCCCCGTTCGGGTTACTGCCATTGAGCGCGGCCATGTTAGTGCCCCAAGGCGGCAACGGAGCAGAAATGATCACTCCCGGATTGATAGCGGAGGTCAGGGCGTTGATCAGATTCGTGCCTTTGGGGGTGCCGAGGCCGGTGCAAAGGTCATAACCAGGCACCGCAAAAAAGTTGGTCGGATTGCCCGGCCATGTATTATCACCGAGCGTGGTGTCGTTGAACAGATTGGTATAAGCCGCTGTTTTGGCGAGCGCGTAGATGAGCGGGTTAATGAACCCGACTGACGCCTGTCCCTTCGCAGCCGCCTGCTGGTTGACGAGCGCCATATAGCCCGCCCACAAGGGGGCGGCGGCACTGGTGCCACCACTCGAAAAAGCCTGACCATTGTCCACGATGATATAAACGTCGGTAGCGGTGAAAGCCACATCCGGAAAATTACGACCCGTGGCCGAACCGTGATTGGCGGCCGTGCCGAACCCTTGCTGCCAAATCGGCGTAGTATAGTAAGTGCTAATCCCACCGCCGCTGCCGTAATTACCGCCTTGCCCATTATTCGGAACCCGATCGTTCCAAACGGATTCCGTGACAAAGTTACCCAAGGCATCCGTGATCAGCTTAGTGCCCCCAACGGTGGTGACGTAGGCATCTGAACAAGGAGCAAAAATACGATTCGGATCATCGGCTTGTCCGGGCAAGCAAGAGTCGCTATCACCGGAGGCTTGGAAAAAACTTTGACCCTGCAAGGCCATCTGCTGGAAAATTTGATTGATGGTCGCATTCGGACCCCCGGACCAACCCCAAGAGCAACTGACCTGACGGGCCGCATTGTCCATGGCAATCTGGTTCAGCACCACGCTGGGGCGGAACAGATTGGGGTTTTCTTCATAGACCAACACTTGGCTCAAACCGGGAGCCATGGAATTGACCATCTCCAGATCCAGTTCCACTTCGGCCTCGCCACCCGTCAGCGTGGGTAGCCCATCGAAGCCATCCAATAATATATTGGTCAGCGATAAAGTCGGCAAGCCAGCCAGTTGAGCATAGGCGGCAATATCACTGGGGAAATAACCATCAAACTGCACCAAGGCAATCTTCTGCCCAGCACCAGTCAGCGTCGTTCCGGGCACATACGCCTTACGAAAATCATAGCCGAGGTAGCTGCCATCAGGGGCAGAACCAATCAACGCGGAGGAAGCTGGCCGCGTGGTCAACGGCTTCATAAACGGATGCGGCCGAGGATAGTTGCTCAAACCCGTGACATCCAGCAGCGGTAAGCTGGCGGGAACGGAAGGCTCCGTGTCCGACGAGAAAAACACCCGGTTCTCGGTAGGGTGTTGATATTTTTTCAGGGTGACGTGGAAGGCCTGTTCCACGGCGGTAGCTGGGCCGTGAACTTCGACCAACAGGCGGTTGGCATGCGTGCGAGTCAGTGACAACCCATTCGAGCGAGCAAACTCGACGACGGATTGAACATCTTGCTCGGACGGACCGAATTGGGCAGTGAATTGTTCAGCGGTCAGATAATGGCGATAGTTCGGGCTGGTGGGATCGGAAATCTGCTGCAACAAAGCATCTAGTGACGCTTGATTACGCAACGGTAAACCAATCGCCAAGGACACATCGTCAGTAGCCGCCACCCGGCCCGTGGCCGACAACTGCGAAACCACCTTGGGCACATGACCAGACAGTTGCTTGAGAGCTCCGGTGGCAGCAGCCTGACCGGCGAGCGGCATACAAATTCCAGCGAGCAGACCGAGGCTCAACTGTAAAAACATCTTACTCATAAAATTTCTCATTGAAATATGGGTCTTAAAATATCACGGGAAATTCTTCACCGGGAAAAATTGCGTCGGCTTATTGGTGCCACTGCTGAGCAGGCCAAAGTGCGACAGGTAGTTCGTCGCCGCATCATCAAAGGTCAGCACGATGTTGGTGACCGTATTACCGCCACCCGTGTGAGCCATCAACAAGGTATTCAACTGGGCCGGTGAAACGACGAGGGCATCCACGTCAAAGGGTGACGTGTGCGTCAACTTATTGAGCGTGACGGTCGCCTTAATCAACGTGCCGCCGACCCGGCTGACATTGATCACCGATGGGTAAGGCGAAGCATTCGTATTGTCGTTGATAATGATGGCAGCGCTATTGGAGAACACGGAGGTCGAGCTACCGAGCGAATACCCAAAGACCGCCGTGCCGATCGGCAACGTGCCGTCGCGCAGGGTGAACGTAGCCAATATCTGCTGGTTGTTCGTGCCGTGGGCCATGAAGGTGAACGGGCGCGAAACAGAGTGGCCGGCATAAATCAACGGGCCGTAGGCGTTCGTCACCGGATTGATGGGAGTCACACCATTGGTGGACAGCAGGGTCGCGATCAGATTGGTCACGTTGATGCCACCCGAGTCGCGGAAGGCAAATAACATGGTGATGGTTTCATTGGTCTGAATGATGCCATCCGGTGAGCCCGCGCCGCTTTCAGAAACAATAGCCGAGCCAGCCGGAATGACAAAGCTACCGGTATTATCATGAATCGTGAGCTTAGCCGCCGTGGGCGAAAGGAGAATGCCATTGGTGGCATCTGACAATTCCAACAAGACACTCAAATCCGGTTGCACGGTCGTCGTGGCAATGATGGGCACGGTAAACGTTTGCGTCGTGACTCCGTTGGTAAACACCAAGGTCCCGTTAGTCGCCACAAAGTTGAGACCGTTGACGGCGGTTCCATTGGTGGCTAGGAAGTTCACGGAGACAACGCTATCCGTGTAATCATTGCGATAAACCGTGATAATGGCAGCGCCACCGGTCTTCAGCACGGTGTAATTATCAGCGGAGAAACGGATGCCTGAATTACTGTCCACAATCGTCACCGTCTGCTGGCTGGGAGACACCAACCGCCCAGTGCCCGTCGGTTTAGAAAGCGCGAGGTTAAACACGTGGTTACCGGCCACGGCACCATTGTTGATGATGGGCACCGTAAACGTCTGGGTGCTGGCACCGTTACTGAAGGTCAAGGTGCCACTGGTCGCCGTGTAATCCACACCGGCGGTCGCATGGTTAGCTGATGAGCCATCTGACGTGGCGTAATTTACGGAGACGGGTTCGACATTGGTGTTCGAACAAACCACGGTCACCACCAAACTGCCGGCATTCTTGAGCACACTGACGGCCGCATTAGTGAAGCTCAAGCCCGTGTCTGCATCTTTAAGCACCACCGTGCTGATTCCCGGATTACCTAACTGCACCCCGGGGCTGGGGTTGGAAAGACCCACATTGAACGACACGTCGCCCGTCACGTTCGTATCGTAAATCAAGGGAATGGTAATCGCCGCCTGAGACACGCCGTCGTTAAAGGTCAGCGTTCCGCTGCTGGCCACATAATTGACACCCGCCAGCGCGGTGAGATTCGTGGTCGAATAATTGATGGTCGTGGTGCCTTGAGTATTGTTGTAACGCAAGACATTCACCGTAGCGAAGGGAATCGTTTCGTTGAAGGTGTTGGTGGCGGCCGCGAAAACAATGCCGATGTTGGTGTTGAGAATCGTTACCGTCGCATTGGTATTGATGCCCAAGCTGGCACCGCCCGTTGGATTGGCCAATTGCACGAACAGATATTCAGTCGGTTCAATCGTGCTAGTATTGCGGATCGACACGGCGAAAGTCTTACTCAGCTCCCCATCGCTAAAGGTGAGAATACCATTGGTGGACACATATTTACCGCCCGTGACCGCCGTGCCATCAGCCGTATTGAAATTCACGGCGACAATGCCGGAGGCGCCATTGGTGCGTAAGACGGTAATGATCACATTGGTGAAGCCAACGCCACCACCCTCGCTGACCAAAAAGTTGGTGGCTGCAAATTCAAAGGAACCTTTAGCCGAAGTCCGATCCAGAATAGTGAGCACAGCATTCGAAGGACTAGACAAAATCGAGCCCACAACATTGCTCAACTGCAAGAACACCGTGCGATCCCCGTCCGGTAGACCGTTGAGGATGGGAATATAAATCGTTTGCATGCTAACACCCGGCGCAAAAGTGACTTGCACGTTGGTTTGCGACAGATAATCCACCCCGTCCACGGCGGTGCCGTTAGTGGTGGTATTGAAGGTCACCGAGGAAGTGCCATAGGTCGCCCCCAGACGATTGAGGTTGATCGGCGTATAGCCACTTGGAACGTTCGTGCCGTATTTGGTGGCCAAATAGGTGGCGGAGGAGAAAGTGACGGCGCTATCAACGTTCAGAATCGTCAAAGTCGAGCTGGTCTGCGAACCGTATTCGGCCGGCAATAAAGGCGTCAAGGACAGGTTGACGGTGAGGTCATTGGTGATGACAAAATCGTCGCGCACGGCAATCGCGTAGGTTTGCTGCACCTCACCCGCCGCAAAAACGAGATTCGTCAGGACACTAAAATAATTCGTGACGCTACCATGATCCGTATCCGCCTGCGCGGTGCCATCGCTGGTGGCGAACGTCACATATGTATTGCCCAGACCATTCACGTTCGTGCCACTGGTGCCGCCGGTGCGGTTCACGGTGATCACGACATTTGTGCCATTTTCATTGACGACGTAGTTGGCCGTAGAGAACTCAAACGCGCCGGAGCCACCGATGGAACCCCCATAAATCCGAGCCAAATGTTGGTGGACCTGACCGTAGTAGTGAGTGAAGCCGCCACCGATGATGATTTTCTCATCCGGCACATTGGTCGGATAACCGGCAATCGTCGATTCCTGAACGACCACCGCAGAAACAAAACTATCCGCACCCACGCCGAAGTTGATGGTTGGGTCAACCGTTCCATCGGGATTCAACCGCGTGATCCGATTCCGTGTCACACCACTGCACCGTGTAAATTCGCCACCTAATACAATGCGGCTATCGGTCTGCAGGGCGATACTAAACACGGCATCATTCGCACCCAAACCAGGGGTAAAGGTGGTGTCCGTAGAACCATCGGCGCTATTCAAGCGGGCAACGTGGTTAAAATTAGTGTTCCCATTCAAGCTGGTGAAAAGACCGCCCACCACAATGCGACCATCCAATTGAAGGGTGATGGCCCGCACCGAGTCATTCGCTGTGACATTGGTAAAGGTCAAATCCACTGAGCCATCCGTGTTCAAGCGCGCGAGATGGTTCGCCGCAATGCCGTTGACCATGGTGAAATCGCCACCAATCAGGGCCTTGCCGTCTTTCTGCACCGCGAGCGAATAGACCGTTCCGTTAGCGCCCAAACCACCCACATTAAAGCTGGTGTCAGGTGAGCCGTCGTCATTCAATCGGCCAATACCATTGACGACTTCACCGTTGAGCAACGCGAACCCGCCCGCGACCAAAATTTTGCGGTCACCATTAAGGGCCGTTTCCGCAAGCGCATAGACCGGACTATCCGCGCCGGAACCGGGGTTGAAGAGACTGTCCAATGAACCATCGTAATTCAGGCGGGCAATGCGATTCATCACCACACTATTCAGATTAGTGAAGTAGCCACCGACCAAGATCCGGCCATCCGATTGGATAGCAATGGCGCGCACGGAAGCGTCTGCACCCATTGTGGTCGTCGGCAAGGAGAACGAGGCATCCAGCGTGCCGTTCGCATTCAAGCGGGCAATGCGCTGACGGCGCACGCCATCGGCCATGGTAAAATCGCCACCGACCACCAATTGATTATTCGGCTGCAGACCCAACGCAAAAACCGAGTCATTAAAGCCAGCAAACGAACTGTAAGTGACATCGGGTGCGCCGGGCGTTTCGTTAACTCCCTGTGATTCGGTCAAGGTCGTGTTAATGATATTCAACACGGCATCACTCGGGTTACCTTGCGCATTCCAAGGGGTGGCATTCGCCAATACCACGGCGTTGGACAACGACAAGTTCAAGTAAACCAAGCCACCGCTCGCATCCGGTGTGATGGGCACATTGAAATACTTGGTGACTTCACCATTGGTAAAGGTGAGCACGCCACTGCTAGAGGTATAGTTAACTCCTGCCACGGCCGTGTTATCGGCGGTAAAATAATTGACCGCTACAGTGCCCGCGCTGCCTCCCGTGCGCACGACTGGGATCAGGGCAAAACCACCGTATTTCTTAACGGAATACGTATCAGAACTAAACTGGACCGTGCCCGGGAAATCCACATTGAGAATGTTCAAGACGGCGTTGGTGCCGCCAAAACCCAAAACCTGACCATTATTCGTCACTGAATTGAACACCCCATTGGTTAAACGGAGATTGACGGTGAGATTGGGGGTAAATAGCCCGTCATGCTTTACGGGAATCAGCAAGGTCTTGGTGCTCACTTCCAAATTAGTCCAATTGAGCACGTTGGTGGTGCCCACATAATTCAACCCGTTCGTAGCACTGCCATCACTGGTAATCACGGTGACGCTGATACTGCCTGATGAACCACCTAAACGGCTGACACCAATCTGAGCCGTGCCGCCATCTTCGTTGGCATTATAGGCCGCCGAAACGAAGCCGACGTGGCCGAATTTATTATTATTGTTGACGATGGTCAGCACCGCATTGGATTGCCCCAAAGTGGCCCCACCCGTCGCAGTGTAGAGCACCAAGTTAACCGTCTTATCCGGCTGGGAGGTGGTGTTTTTGGTGATCGGAATCGTAAAGGTCTTGGAGCTATCGCCCGTCTGGAAGGTCAAGGTGCCGGTGCGATTGGTGTAATCGATGCCATTGGTAGCGGTGCCGTTGAGCGTCACATAACTCACTTGCACCACCCCGCCCGTGAAATTGGTGCGCGTCACTGTGATGGTGGCCGTGCCGGCACTCTGATTCACAGTGTAAGTCGGCGAACTAAAGCCCAAGACACCGGGCTTGTAATTATTGTCAATAATCGTCATCGGCGCGGCATCCTGCCAACCCAATGCGACGCCAATACCGATTCGCTCACCGCCCAGGAAAAATGCCGACTCAGGACTTGATACTGACAAATTGGCATTCACATTGCCGGAAATATTGGTGTTATTATTGATGTTTAAGTAAACATACGGAAAGGTGTCAGCCAAATACGTGGGAATCGTGTTAAAGTTCGGGCCATAGACAGCGGGGCTAACCATCCAAGAATAACTCGGACTAAAAGAATACAGCGTGGGCCAAGTTGGCGTCGTGTATTTGCTCGGCAAACTAAAATCCGCCGAAGTGGCAACACCGGGTCCGGGCGGGGCCATGTTGGTGGAAAAGGTCACAAGCGCTGGACCCAAATTTCCGTTGGTGCGCACCATGGAAACGAACAGCGTGCCCGCACTCTTATCCACGGAATATTTGTCGTAGGAGAGCTGAATATTTCCGGGACCAGGCGTGCCCCCGCCAATCAACCGGGCCACATTGCTACGGGGATGAATATCGCTCCGAGAGGTGCCACCGCCGACGCGCAAGAATCCGCCGCCAATGATGACATTCGTGGTGCCGGGTTCAACGGCAATCGTATTGACAAAATTACGAGTATTACCCTGCGGATAGTCGGTTGTCTTAATTGCATCTGGATTATGATAGTGGTTCGGTATACCAGCAAACTGATTGTAGTAGGTATCCATGAAGCTGGTGTCCAAACTACCATAGCTAAACAGGCGAGCTATCCCATAGCGGCGGGTTTCGTTATACCGAATAAAGTCGCCGCCGATGAGAATTTTTCCATCCGGTTGGAGGGTGATGGCATTGACGGCGTCAGCCACACCGGTGACCGCATTGTAAGTGCCCGTGCCCGGGTTGAATGTGGGATCCACGGAACCATCCGGTTTCAACCGCACCAATCCGTTATAAGTCGTCAGTTCAAAATAGGTAATCGCTCCGCCCACCAGCAGGTTGCCATCCGGCTGCAACGCCAAAGCCATAACGGGATCGGTGAAGCCCGTGTCTTGATTGTAAGTGCCAATACCGGGATCAAACGTCGTATCCAGTGAACCATCCACGTTAAGGCGAGCAACCGCACCGCGCATCACGCCAGCGACATTTTCAAATTCGCCACCAATGATCACACGGCCAGCCGGGTCCACGATGACCGAATTCACCGTGCCGTCGGGACCAATACCGGGATTGAAGCTTGTATCCAGCGAACCATCAGCATTCAAGCGCGCCACGGAGTTGCGATTCGTGCCGTTGACCGAGGAGAAATTACCAGCGATCACAATCTGCCCGTTCGGCTGCAGCGCCAGCGACCAGACCATCGCGTTCGTGCCCCGCACGCCCAAGCCGGTGTTGTTGGTGCCGTTCATGAAGGTGCCATCCACCGAACCATCCGCGTTCAAACGAGCGACGTGATAACGATTGGCTCCGTTGAAAGAGGTGAACTTACCAGCGATTAGAATTTTTCCGTCCGGTTGCACCGCCAGCGAGGAAATAAAATCATTAGCCCCGCTGTTATAATAAGGAGAAAAATCACCTTGCCACGTGGGATCCTGATAACCGTTATCTAACAAGCGCACGATGCGCTTATAAGACGTCGAATCAAAGGAAACGAAACTGCCCGCGACAATCGCTTTGCCATCCGGCTGTTCGGCGACGGCATAGACGGTGCCGCCGTTGCCGTTAGCACCAGCGCTGACACCACCTTGCGTGCCCGGGTATTGCAGGAAGGGCGGCACGGAATCATTAGCGCCATCCTTGTTCCAACACCGGTCCACGGCCCCAGCGGGTTGTTGACCGCAAATCAGGCTGTCAAAAAGAATCGTTAAACTGGCCTCGTTCACCAAGCCGAGCATGGCCCCGGGGTCGGTTGAACTGGGCAACGGCAGCGGGTTATACAACTGGATGGAAACGTCCGCGTTGTTCTCAATCAGTCCATTATTGAGAATCGGGATCGAAATAGTTCTCGGCGTGGCATCACCAACCGCCCACGACAAGGTGCCGGTCACCGGCGTATAATCGCTGTTGGGAGTGGCGTAGTCTGAGCCCGCCTCCAGCGGAAACTGGTTCGCCGGACAGTAGCCGCCCGAAAAGGTGGCGGGCGGATTGGCCCCACCTTCGAGATTACAGTTCGGGTCAATCACATATTGGACGCTGACGGCATCGGCCAGATTGCCCCGACGAAACACCGTAACCGTCGCCACCCCACCAGCCACATCCTTATTCACCCGGAACGTAGAGCGTTCGAAGTTAAAAACAGCCGGTCCCGGCGGATAGAGCGTGCTCAGGGCGTTAACGAGTCCGTCACTACCCGTGGGGCTCAACGTAGGCGGCAGCAAGTCCGCTGATTCCAAGCCATCGAGCCGAGGATTGGAGAGTTGAATCCCCACCAACCCGGAAATAAACGGTAGCACGCTGCCATTGGGACTAGCCACCTGGTTGACCGGCACCAAAATATCTTTGCTCATCTCAAAATCGTCAAAGGTCAGCGTATTGGAAACGCTCGAAAAAGCTCCCGAGGCGACAACAATCTGCGGCACGATAACGGTTGGATAACGGTATTGGCTGCTACTGACGATGATGATGTTATTGCTGGCATCAATGCTGTTAGTGACTCCCAGACTGAAGGTGTAAGGCGGCAATAACGGCGGCAGGTTAGTGGGGATGGGTGAATAGGTAGATATCGCAGTGCTGAACGTCCGGATGTTGCCCACGTTATTGCTGGTGGACAACGCGAAGTTGGTGGTGCCTTGGGAGGTCAAACTAGAAAGCATCAGGTTGCTGCTTAACAATCCGTTGGTATAAACCAGATTCGTAACATTGAAACTGGTGGCCACAATGTTGGTGGAAAAGTAATTCGTAAAAAAGGTGGCGCCGCCCAGTAGGAAGTAAGAGAGCGACGTGTTGGTGCCGTAGAAGTTCGTCACCAATTTGTTTGTCCAATACGTTGCCAAATTGGTGTAGCTGATGAAGCCATCCGTGACCGTGGAGCCATCGGCAGGCAGGGTGCCAAACAACGTATTGGTGGTCGCAAAACTGAAAATATTGGTGATCGCCGTATTGGTAGTTACGCCGACAATGCGATTCGTCCCGCCGATAAAATAGTTGGTCAGTGACGGGAATGCTGACGGCAACGGCACGAGCGGGCCACTCACCACCGGAGAATTGCTGCCGGTCAAGACGGCAGTAATCTGGCTGTAAATCTGGGTCGTAAAATTCGTCAGCGCTCCCGGAACAGTGTAAGCAATGTATGAGCCGTTGACATAGGACTGGTAGAAGTTGGTAAAGACTATGTAATTTTCTGATACATTGGTGGTTGTGCCCACCCCATTAATATCAATCGAGGAATAAGAATAATTGGTGCCATAGTAGTTGGTGGTAAAGGTATTTGTATAGGTCTGTTGCACCGTGGTGTAATCAACCAAGACCCGTCCGCTGGAACCACCCACACGCGTGACCGTGACACGAGCCCCCAGCAGACTTGGATTCACCGTGCCGCCATCCACTCCATTAGGCGAACGCGAATCCAGTTCACTGACGACATACAGATTTTTAGTCAGTTGAAAGGTGCCGGAGTCAATGGTTGGAATCACGGACGAAGGCATCGCCCAGTTCAGCACGATATTACCGGATTCAGGAGGCGAGTTGTCATAGCCCTCGACGCAGAAGTGATACGTGGTGCCGACCACCGCATCAAAGGTCAAAGCACTCGTCAAGTTAACCAAACCGTCGTCGTTCAGGGCTAGGTTGGTTAAGCTGGAATCACAGAGGCCGTTGGTGGTCGTCCAAACGGAAAGCACCGTATCAAAATCACTACCCAAGGTATCGAGATTCACCGAACCGCTGACCGGTGCTGTCCACGTATACCAAACCGAATTACCGACCGGAATGCCCTGCAACTGATTGGTCTCGCAAGGCGATTCCAAGGTGGCATTCAGATTGTCACCATTGGTAGTGCCGGATAGTCCGCTGAGCGTCACGGGGCTAGCAAAGGAATCGTTGATCGGTTGAGCCAATCCGGTGAAGCTGGCCAACACCGCAAAGCCAATGACCAGCGACAACTTCAAAGAACCGGAGGCAAACACCCGCCCCGCCAGCGGCAGGCTTGTCAGTTTAGTCAGAATCGTTTTCACAACATATCTCCAATCGGCCGGTGGCATTAAAGTCGCACCGGGTTTTGTTTCAAAAAATCTCATTGAGCTTAAAAGGGATAGGCGGTCCAAGGTTGCACCATGACTCTGTAAAAGTGCGGCATATTCGTCACTGGGTCAAAAATCCACACGGCGGTAGCAGCCCCCGGATACGATTGCGGTGAGGTAAAGCTATTCAATCGGGCAGCATTAGTGACGGCCACATTCGCTCCGTAATAATAATTCGGGAAATTGCTTAGCGGCAACCAAGTTGGGGACAGCAAGTTGGTCTTATAAAAAATATAGTTCGTGGCATTTGGAATCGTGACCCATTCCAATTTGGCGGAGACCGGCGGCATATTGGTAATGGACAGATTGAACGCCAGTTGG
>CAIWFB010000099.1 GCA_903911825.1 uncultured Verrucomicrobia subdivision 3 bacterium | reverse complement strand
TTTTCTACTGAAGAAGAAAGCTTCCGCAACAACGTCGTCCTCATCGGCAGCATCGGTCGCAGTCCCCTGATTGACCGGCTGATTCGCGAAAAGAAAATTGATGCGACGGCCATCACCGGCCCATGGGAATCATTCCTCATTCAAGTCGTGCCGCAACCGTGGCCGGGCGTGGACAGCGCATTAGTTATCTGTGGAAGCGATCAGCGCGGCACGATTTACGGCATTTACGATTTGTCCGAACAGATAGGCGTATCGCCCTGGCATTATTGGGGCGATGTGCCACCTCAACATCACAAAAACTTGTTCGTGAGGGCTGGGAAATTTCTCCATGGTCCGCCTTCGGTGAGATATCGCGGAATTTTTATCAACGACGAAGCTCCGGCCTTGAGTGGCTGGATTCAGGAAAAATTCGGCAGCGCTCCCAGTTGGGGTAAGTCCGCAAATTACGGTCCCGGTTTCTACACCAACGTTTTCGAACTGATGCTGCGGCTCCGCGCAAATTATCTCTGGCCGGCGATGTGGAACAACGCCTTCAACGAGGACGACACCAATAATCCGGCGCTGGCGAATGAATATGGGATTGTCATAGGCACATCGCACCAAGAGCCGATGATGCGCGCGCAAAAGGAATGGGATCGGCGACATCAAAAAACTCTAGGCAGTTGGAATTATGCCAAATATCCCGATGTCGTGGAAAATTTCTGGCGCGAAGGCGTTCGGCGAAATCGTGATTTTGAAAACATCATCACGCTCGGCTTGCGCGGCGCGAACGATACGCCGATGGCTGAAGGCGGCCCCGAAGCGAACCAAGCGTTGCTCGAAAAAATCGTGAACGTTCAGCGGAAGATGATCGCCGAGGAAGTTAACTCCAATTTGACGCAAGTGCCGCAAGCCTGGTGTCTCTACAAAGAAGTGATGGATTATTATAACGCCGGGATGCGCGTGCCCGACGATGTCACGTTGCTGTGGGCGGAAGATAATTGGGGCAACGTCCGTCGGTTACCAACCGCCGATGAACGCCACCGCAGCGGCGGTTCCGGCGTTTATTATCACTTCGATTATCACGGTGGCCCGCGCAATTACCAGTGGATCAACGCCAACCCCATTCCCAAAATCTGGGATCAAATGTCGCTCGCCAAACAATACGGTGCGGATCGCATCTGGATCGTCAACGTGGGTCATCTCAACAAGAGTAGTGAATTTCCGCTGGAATTTTTCATGAGCCTCGCCTGGGACACCGCGCGCTGGACGAACGAAAATCTCGATGAATTTACCAAACTCTGGGCCGCTCGCGAATTTGGAAATAAATACGCCAAAGAAATCGCCGAGCTGATCACGACTTACACCAAGTTCAATGGTCGGCGTAAGCCCGAACTACTGGACGCAGACACTTACAGCCTCGTGAATTGTCGCGAATTTGAAACGGTTGCCGCCGATTACAAGGCGCTCGCCGTCCGCGCGCAAATAATCTCCGACGAGCTCGTACCCAACCAACGCGATGCGTTTTACGGCTTTGTTTTATATCCCATCAAAGCCTGCGCTCAATTGAACGCCCTGTATCTTGCCGCGGCGAAAAACCGACTCTATGCCCAGCAAGGCCGCAGCAGCGCGAATGATTTTGCCACCCAAACCCGTGCGCTGTTCGCATCACAAACCAACTTGGCCAATCACTACAACCGCATCTACGCCGGTGGAAAATGGAATCACTTTATGGATCAGCCATACATCGGCTACACCAATTGGAGCGACCCGAAGAAAAATAATTTAGATGCCATCAAGCTGACTGAAGGCCAACCACCAAAAGCTGCCAAGCTGGGTATCGCGGTGGAGGGCTCCATGGCGACAACTGGCGGAACACTCGTTTTTGACAAGTTCGGTCAAGCCGCAAGATACATCGACGTTTTTAACGGAGGAAAAACTTCGTTCAAATTTTCGGCCAGCATTAACGACCCATGGATTGTGCTCAGCGGAAATCACGGAGAAATTAAAAAGGAACGGCGCCTTGAAGTCGGCATCGACTGGCGCAAAGCGCCCATTGGCCGAATTGACAGCAAGATTGTTTTCAGCGGTGCCGAAACCAACTTCACCGTCATCGTAAAGGCTTTTAACCCAGCCGAACCCGTTGGTGAAACCATTCAAGGTTTTGTGGAAGCTGATGGCTTTGTTGCCATCGAAGCGGAGCATTACACTGCTAAATCTGACGTCGGCTCGAACCGTTGGATCAAGATTCCCAACTACGGGCACACCGTTTCCGGAATGCGGGCAGAAGCACCCGCCGATGCGTTGGCGACGCCCGGAAAAGATTCGCCGTGTCTTGAATACAAAATGTATTTATTCAGCCACGGCCCAGTTGAGGTTGAATCCATCGTTGGCCCGACACTCAGCTTTATGCCGGAGCGGCCGCTGCGCTACGCGGTTTCATTCGATAACGAGGCGCCGCAGGAAATTACCATTGTCCCTAAAGGATTTGAAGGTTACACCACGAATCCGGTGTGGTCAGAGTCGGTAAAGAATAATTCCCATCAGGTCAAATCCACACACACCATCCATGAGCCGGGTTATCACACACTAAAAATTTGGATGGTGGATCCGGCGGTCGTCGTAGAAAAAATCATCATCAACACTGGCAACGCCAAATCTAGTTACCTCGGCCCACCGGAAAGTTTTCATCGGTGACCAACAAAACTTTTCCCGTAGCCGCGCAAATCGTATCTTCCCACAAAATGAAACTTGGACTTGGGCTGTATCGCCACCAACTGAACGCGGAACATTATCGCTTTGCTAAGCAATGCGGTTGCACGCATCTGGTCATTCATCTGGTGGATTATTTCCGCTCGTCGCGCAGCAACCAACCCGGTGACCAGCCGTGCGGCGATGATTCCGGTTGGGGGTTGGCTGGCGACCCGGACAAGTTGTGGACGTTCGATGAGTTAGCCTCGATCAAGAAAGACATCAATGACCACGGGCTGGAACTGGAGGCGATTGAAAACTTTGACCCCGCGCACTGGCACGACATCTTGCTCGATGGCCCGAAGAAATTGCAGCAGATCGAAAACGTCAAAGCCATCATTCGCAACGTCGGTCAGGCGGGTATTCCAGTGTTCGGCTACAACTTTTCCATCGCTGGCGTCGCCGGGCGCGTGAAAGGAAAATTTGCGCGGGGCGAAGCCGAAGCGGTGGGCATGGATGGGCCACTCGACAAGCCTCTGCCCAACGGCATGGTCTGGAACATGGTTTACAACAACGACGCGGCGCCGGGAAATATCCCATCCGCCACACAGGAGCAACTGTGGTCGCGCCTGAAATTTTTTCTCGATGAAATCATTCCGGTGGCCGAGGCAGCGGGGGTCACCATGGCGGCGCATCCCGATGATCCGCCCCTGCCATTCGTCCGCGCCCAGCCGCGACTTGTCTGGCAACCGCAGCTTTATCAGAAATTGATCGACCTGAAACCGAGCCCGCGCAACGCGCTGGAATTCTGCGTGGGCACCATCGCTGAAATGAACGACGGCAATATTTACGACGCCGTGGAAACCTACAGCCAACAGCAAAAACTCGGCTACGTCCACCTCCGCAACGTCCGCGACAAGGTGCCGCACTATAAAGAAACCTTCATCGACGACGGTGAAGTGGACGTGCTACGCGTGTTGAACATTTTGAAGAAAAATAATTTCGCCGGCGTCATCATACCCGACCACGCGCCGCAGATGAGTTGCGCCGCCCCGTGGCACGCGGGGATGGCTTACGCACTGGGTTTTCTGCGCGCGGGAATCAAGCTGGTTGATTGAGAGCAATCGCTGATGCTGAGCACCACTAGCGTCAGCGCGGCTTATGAGATTCGCGTCCTGTTCACCTGCAAAGTTTCTTTTCACGCCTGCTAGTTTCTGGTTTCCTTCGCGGCCATGAATTCCGCCCCGCAACTCCGCACACTGCTCGTCCTCGGGCGCGTGTCGAATTTGCCGACGGTCTGGTCGAATTGCCTCGCGGGCTGGTGGCTCGGCGGCGGCGGGAATTTCTGGAAGCTACCGTTTCTCTTGATTGGCATCAGCCTGCTCTATACCGGCGGCATGTTTTTGAACGATGCGTTCGACGAAGATTTTGACCGACAACGTCGCGCGGAACGGCCGATTCCTACGGGCAAGATTTCTGGACTGCAGGTCTGGCGCTGGGGTTTTTGGCAACTGGCCTTGGGCTTTTTACTCCTGTGCTTTGGCGGCAAAGTGGCAGCGCTGGCAGCCATCCTACTGGTCGCCACGATTCTGCTTTATGACTTCACTCATAAATTTTTCATGGCAGCGCCGTGGCTGATGGGCGCGTGCCGCTTCTGGGTGTATGTCATCGCGGGGGCGTGCGGGGTGGAGGGCTTGAATGGCTTCCCGATTTTCTGCGGGGCGGCGCTGGCGCTTTATATCGTGGGCTTGAGCTATGTGGCGCGACGGGAAAGTTATCGTGGGCCGGTGCCGTTCTGGCCACTGCTTTTGCTAGCGGCGCCCATCATCCTAGCGCTGGCGATGAATGTTGGAGTATTTCGCCATGCCGCGCTGTGGATTACCGTGGTGCTGGCGCTGTGGATTACCCGCGCGGTGCGGCTGGTGTTTCGGGGGGGGGAATTCAACGTGGGCTTAATCGTCACGAATCTGCTCGCGGGAATTGTCTTGGTGGATTGGCTTGCCGTAGCACCGCAATTATTGCCAACGACGAGTGCGGTAATCTTTCTGCTCCTGTTCGGCGCGACGAAGCTGCTCCAAAAGTTTGTGCCCGCAACATGATCTGATCATCGCGCGACTCCGATAAACCACACTTGAAGAGTCATTCCCCGCAAGTTATGCTGGTCGTTCGCTATGAGCGCTGAAGCACCTGCAAAATTAACGCACAACGAAGAAATCAAAGCCGCCATCCCCACGTTGGCTGGCACCATCGCCGCGACGTTCAACGATCCGGCCAATGACCATTTCTCCGACGACGACAATCAATTCCTGAAATTTCACGGTTCCTACCAACAGGACGACCGCGATCTGCGCAAGACGGGCAAGAAATACATCATGATGATCCGTGGCCGGATTCCCGGCGGCGTCATGACGGCGAAGCAATATGGCGTCTTCGACACGCTCGCCTCGAAATACGGCAACAACACGTTGCGTATCACCACGCGCCAGAGCATCCAGTTTCACGGCGTCGTGCTGAGCGGTCTGCGTCCGTTGGTTAAAGCCATCAACGAATCGTTGCTCTCCACGCTCGCGGCGTGCGGCGACGTGAACCGTAACGTGCTCGCCCCGCCCACGCCCGCTTACACCAAGGCGCGCGAACAAGTTTATGCCGACGCACATAAGGTCGCCATGGCGCTCGCGCCTGAGACCAAGGCGTATCATTCCATCTGGATTGACGGCGTGCAGATTGATAACGACGCGGCGGAAAACAAAAACTTCGTGGATCCGCTCTACGGCGCAACGTATCTGCCGCGAAAATTTAAGGTCGCGTTCGTCATTCCACCGGTGAACGACCTGGACCTTTACACGAACTGCCTCGGTTTCATCGCCGTTGTGGAGAACGATAATCTCATTGGCTACAACCTCGCGGTCGGCGGCGGCATGGGTCGCAGTCACGGCAACGAGGCGACGTATGCGCGCCTAGCGGATGTCATCGGTTTCTTCACGCCGGATAAGGTTGTTGAAGTAGCCAAAGCGGTGCTAACAATTCATCGCGATTTCGGTGATCGCACCGACCGGAAACATGCGCGTTTGAAATACGTCGTGGCCGAACGTGGCGTGAAATTCATGCAGGACGAGGTCAACAAACGCGCCGGCATCACGCTCGCGCCGAATACGCCTTATAAATTCACCACCACCGCCGACTTGCTCGGCTGGCGCAAGGCGGTGGATGGCAGTTGGTTTCTCGGCCTCTTCGTCTCAATGGGCCGCGTGAAAGACGCTGGCGGCGCTAAGATGAAGACTGCGTTACGCCACGTCGCGGATGCGTTTCAAGGCGTTGAATTTCGCCTCACCGCAAATCAAAACATCATTCTCGCCAATGTTAGCGAAGAAGATAAACACCCGATCAACATGTTGCTCGCGGCGTATGGCGTGAAAACGGAAAATCAAACGACCATTCTGCACGCCGCTTCGATGGCTTGCCCATCGTTGCCCACCTGCGGCCTGGGTCTGGCGGAATCTGAACGTTACCTGCCTGGCTTGATTGATCGCCTGCAAAAAGTTTGCGACGACCTCGGCCTCGGTAGCGAAGAGATCATCATTCGCTCGACGGGTTGCCCGAACGGCTGCGCCCGCCCCTACATGGCGGAGATCGCGTTCGTTGGCAAAGCCCCCGGCCGTTATCAAGTCTGGCTCGGCGGCAACGCTTCCGGCACCCGCCTCAATCGCGTCTGGAAGGACGTGATGAAAGATCCCGACATCGAAAACGAATTGCGCCCCGTCCTTGCGCGCTTCGCGAAAGAACGCAACGCCAACGAACGTTTCGGTGATTGGTGCGATCGCGTATTTTTGAACGAGCAACCGGCCGCCGCGAACTAAAATGACTCCCGCTCAAATCGCCAGTGCCAACGCGGAGTTGCGCACCAAATCGCCGCTCGAAATCATCAAGTGGGCTATCGCCCAAGCGAATGGTCGCGCCATCGTCTCAACGAATTATCGTCCCTACGAAGCAGCAATCTTGCATCTCGTCACGCAAGTGCAGCCGGATATTCCCGTGCTGTGGGTGGATCATGGCTACAATCGTCCCGCGACCTACATTCACGCCGAGCAGGTTAAAAAGTTGCTCAAGTTGAACATCAAGGCGTTCATCCCCAAAATGACAGCGGCGCATTACGATGCGGCTTTCGGCGGTATGCCCGAACCGACGCCGGAGAACGAAGAGCGCATCAAAGCCTTCAGCACCGCGATGAAATTGGAACCTTTCCAGCGCGGCATGCGGGAACTCGCGCCGACCGTTTGGCTCACTGCGTTGCGCAAAGTGCAGAACCCGAACCGTGCCGGCTTGGATATCGTCAGCGAAGACAAGAATTTCAACTCACTGAAAGTCAGCCCGCTCTTTTACTGGAGCGATGCGGACATGGAAAATTATCTCAAACAGCACAACCTGCCGAACGAGTGGGATTATTTTGATCCCGCCAAGGCCGACGAAAAACGGGAATGCGGTCTGCACGCCGCGTGGGGCGGCAAGGCGGTTGAAGGTGGAGCCGGAATCTGATTTCACATGAGCAGCTATCAATTAGACCATTTGCAGTATCTGGAAACGGAAGCGATTCACGTCATGCGCGAAGTCGCAGCGGAATTCGAGCGCCCCGCCCTGCTCTTTTCAGGCGGCAAAGATTCCATCTGTCTCTTACGCCTCGCGGAAAAAGCGTTCCGTCCGGCAGATTTGCCAATGCCATTTCTGAACGTCGAAACCGGCCATGAATTTCCTGAGCTGCTCGAATTCCGCGACCGTCGTGCGAAGGAGCTTGGCGTAAAATTGATTGTGCGCACCGTGGACGAAGCTATTGCCAAAGGTCACGCGCATCCTGCGCCCGGCGAAATCAGCCGCAACAAATTGCAGATTCCCGTGCTGCTCGGTGCGATTGAGGAATTTCAATTCGATTGTGCCATCGGCGGTGCTCGTCGCGACGAAGAAAAAGCCCGCGCCAAGGAACGTTTCTTCAGCTTCCGCGATGCCTTCGGTCAATGGGATCCGAAAAATCAGCGCCCGGAAATCTGGAATCTTTACAACGCCAAGGTGAATCCCGGCGAAAACATGCGCGTGTTTCCGCTCTCCAACTGGACGGAGATGGACGTTTGGGAATACATCAAAAAGGAAAAGCTCGAAGTGCCGAATATTTATTTCAGCCACGAGCGCGATTGCTACCGCAAAGGCGGCCAATGGCTACCGGTGCCGCCCCCGCACACCGATGCGACCAAGCCAGACCCATTTGAAGGCGCTCGCCCCAAACCCACCGAACCCATCAAGCGAATGGTTTGCCGCGTCCGCACCATTGCCGACATGATCAGCACTGGCATGATTGATTCAAAAGCTTACACCGTTGATGACATCATCGGCGAAGTTGCCGCCGCCCGCGTGACCGAACGTGGCACCCGCGCCGACGACAAAGCCAGCGAAGCCGCGATGGACGACCGTAAAAAAGCCGGATATTTTTGATTGCTATGCCACACACGCAGCACCCTATCGAACTTTTGCGCTTTAACACGTGCGGTTCCGTTGATGACGGTAAATCCACGCTCATCGGCCGTTTGCTTTACGATTCCAAATCGTTGATGGAAGATCAGGTCGAAGCGCTAGAAAAATCCGCCGACATCACCGGTGGTGGCCAGATCAATCTCGCGAATCTCACGGACGGCCTCCGCGCCGAACGCGAGCAAGGCATCACGATTGATGTGGCGTATCGCTATTTTGCCACACCCAAACGCAAATTCATCGTCGCTGACACGCCCGGGCACGTGCAATACACGCGCAATATGGTCACGGGCGCGAGCACGGCAAATCTTTCCATCGTGTTGGTGGATGCGCGTCAGGGCGTTATTGAACAAACGCGGCGCCACACTTACATCTCGGCGTTGCTCGGCATTCCGCACGTCGTCATCGCGGTGAATAAAATGGATTTAGTGGATTGGAGCGAAGCGCGCTTTCAAGAAATCCGCGATGAGATCGAAGAATTTCTGCCAAAATTTGGCACGTTCCACGACGTGAAATTCATTCCGTTGAGCGCCTTGAACGGCGACAACGTGGTGGACCCTTCCACGGCTTGCAAATGGTATCAAGGCCCGACGTTGCTCGATCATTTGGAAACGGTTCACATCGCCAGCGACCGCAATCTTGGCGCGTTCCGCTTCCCCGTGCAATGGGTCAATCGCCCGAACAATCCGACGAACAAAGAGCTGCATGATTTTCGCGGATTGAGTGGACAGATCGCCAGCGGCGTGGTGCGCAAAGGTCAGGAAGTTGTCACCTTGCCCGGCGGCATCAAGACGAAGGTTAAAGATATTTGGACCTACGATGGTTCTCTGGACGAAGCGTTTTGCCCGCAATCGGTGACCATTTGCTTGGAGCACGACATTGATATCAGTCGCGGTGACATGATTGTCGGCTTGGATCGTTTGCCCGGTCGCGCTGTGGATTTGCAGGCAAAAATTTGCTGGATGAATCAACGTCCGTTGCAAGGCGGTAAAAAATTCTTCCTCAAACACACCACGCAAACGGTGCAGTGCGTCGTTTCCAAGATCGAGAGCAAAATCGATTTGCAAACGTTCGAGCAAGAGCCTGATCCTGCTGGGCTAGCAATGAATGATCTCGGCATCATCCACCTGCGCACGGCGAAACCGTTGGTGTTCGACGGCTACGAAACGAATCGCCAGACCGGCGCCTTCATTCTCGTGGAACAGGGCACGAACCTCACCGTCGCGGCCGGAATGCTCATGCCGCCGACGGAAGCGGTGAAGCCGGAATACGCCGACTTCGCCATCTGATATGCACTGGCCGGGCGACGTTTTCTTTGGTCGCTTCCTGCTCATTAGCTTGCTGGTATTTTATTTGTGGGCGGCGATTAAGGGTTGGCTACTTAATCGCCGAGGAGTTCGCGTGAATGATCAAACCGCCTCGATCGGACTAGCGGGTTTTTTAAACCGTTTCGTTCCCACTCTGCGCAATTATGAAATCGTCGCCTGTGCTTGGCCATTGAAATGGCATCTGTTCCCGGCGCTGCTACGAACGCCGCTGCTGGATTTTCTACCACTGAAAATTTTCGGAGCGATTCTGTGGCTGATCGCGCTCAGCCTTTATGCATGGGCACAAGCGAGCATGGGCACGGCCTGGCGCATCGGCACGAGCACCGATGCCACGCTCGTCACTCGCGGCATTTTTCATTGGTCACGCCACCCGATTTACGTCGGGTTTCTACTGATGGCTTGGGGCACGGTTGGGATTTACCCTCAACCATCGTTCATCCTATTGGCCGTTGTTTCCACCGGCTTATTGAAGCATCAAATCACACAGGAAGAAAAATTTCTGCACCGACATTTCGGAGCGGCCTATCGCGATTACTGCCAGCGCACCAGTCGCTACTTTACAATTTGAGAGCGAATGGAATCATGCCTACCTGACCGTATGAGAGCTGCTGCTATTGCCTTTTTGAAAAACTATCGCCGGAAATTAATCTGGGCGGTCACGCTCTTGGTGGCCTACACCATCATCGGCTTTTTCATCCTGCCGCTGATTGTGCGCAGCGTGGCGATCAAACAGATTCACACGCAACTTGACCGCGAGGCGTCCATTCGTGCAGTGAAAATCAATCCCTTCACGCTCTCCGCCAGCATCCAGGGTTTGCTCATCAAGGATCACGATGGCGAACCCTTCGTTTCTTGGGATGAAGTGTATGTGAACTTTCAACTCTCGTCGTTCTTCGGCAAAGCGTGGGTCTTCAAGGAAATCAGCACGAGTAAACCTTTCGTCCGCGCTCAATTGAACAAGGATGGCTCGTTCAATTTTTCCGACCTCATAAATAAGTTTTCCACCAACTCGACCCCGAAAGGAGTTTCCAGCCAACCCGCCAAGCCAATCGTCGTGAACATCGGTCGCCTGCACATCGGTGGCGCCGTGGCGGCGATGGCAGATTTCACGCCGCGCGAACCGTTTAAGCGCACCGTTGGGCCAATTGACATCACCTTGGATAATTTCCGCACGGATCCTGAAAACAAAAATCCCTACGCCTTCACCGGCACCACGGATGCGGGCGAACAGCTTTCTTGGAGCGGCTATTTCTATCTCGACCCGCTGCGTTCGGCAGGTGAGCTGAAGCTGTATAACTTTGCGGTCAACAAATACGCCCCGCTTTATCAGGACCTCGTCAGCTTTGAAGTAAACGATGGCACCATCGCGCTCGACGTGAAATATCGGCTGGAATGGAGCGCTACCAACCATCTCGCGGCCGTGGACGACACAGCTTTTGCGTTGCGCAATTTTAAATTGAGTGCGCGCGGAGCCACTAACCCGCTGGCTGAATTACCGTTATTTTCCGTGAACGGAGCGAATGTGGATCTGCAAAAACACACTGCTAACATTGGCTCGGTCGCTGTTATGGGTGGCAATTTCTATCTGCAACGCGACCACAATCAAGCGATCAATATTTTGGAAGCAGCCAAGCCTTCTGACCCGGCTGCCGAGGCATCCGGCGGCATTCTCTACCTGCTTCGCTCGGTGACGAACGTTGTCACCCTGCTCCTCAATAGCACCAATCACTGGGCCGGCACAGTGAATGAAGTGAGCCTGACTAATTGCGCCGTGCGCTTGGAAGACAACGTAAATTCCCGCCCAGCCAGACTCGACTTAGATGACATCACTTTCACCGCCAAAAATCTGTCCAATTTGCCGGGCACCAATCTCACCGCCAACTTGGCGCTGCGTTGGAATACCAACGGCACCGTTCACCTGCAAGCTGAAGCTGGCTTTCAACCGCCGACGGCAACAGTGCAGATTGATCTAGAAAAACTAGATTTTAATTCCCTCGATCCGTATCTCGAACCCAAAGTGAATCTCTTCCTTCTCGGCAGCCAGCTCGACCTGCACGGCTTGGTTCAGCTGCGGACGCCTAGCAATGGCTTGCCGGAAGTCACCTTCATCGGTAATACCCGCCTCAATGATTTTCGCACCGTGGACGGCGTGGCAGTGGAGGATTTATTGAAATGGAAAGCGCTCCGGTTCGACGGTATCTACGCCAATCTGAGCCCGCCCATCGTCGCCATCCAGCAGATTACTGTGGACGAAGCCTATGCTCGCATCGTCATCGAAACGAACCGCACCATCAACTTGATGAACGTGCTGCGACTGACCAATTCCCCAGCTACCAATCAAATCAAAGTTGCCGCGACCACTCAAAAATCTGCGCTGCCACATTCCACCAATTCCACGCTCCCGAAAATCACCATCGGCGCCATCGTGTTCACCAACACCTCCGTGCGTTTCACTGACCGTTCTTTGCCGCTGGAAGTAAATCTTTCCATCCAACAATTGAATGGTCACATCGCCGGACTTTCCTCCGAGGAATTGCAACACGCCGATATTGACTTAGAAGCGCAGGCCAACGGTCTTGGCCCGGTGAAGATCACCGGCAGGATTAATCCCTTTGGTAGCGCAATGACGAACGATTTGAAAATCAGCGTCTCGGACGTGGATCTCACGCCCGTCAGTCCATATGCCGCCAAGTTCGCTGGCTACCAAATCGCACAGGGCAAACTTAATCTCGACCTCATCTACCAACTCATCGGTAAAAAATTGACTTCTAAAAACGTCATCACACTCGATCATTTTACGTTCGGCGAAGCCGTGGATAGTCCCGATGCCACCCATCTCCCCGTGCGCCTCGCCGTCGCCATCCTCAAAGATCGCGAGGGCAAAATTATTTTGGATGTGCCCATCGACGGCAGCATTGACGACCCGCAATTCCGCATTGGCAAAGTGGTCACGCGCGCCGTGTTGAACATCTTGACGAAAGTCGCAACCTCACCGTTCTCACTGCTTGGCGCGGCGTTTGGCGGCGGAGCGGAAGAATTAGGCTGGCAGGAATTCGCCCCCGGCAGCGCCGACTTATCACCCGCCGGCAAAGAAAAATTGGATGCCCTTGCCAAAGCCCTCGTCGCGAAGCCCGCGTTACAATTGGAACTGAGCGGCAGTATTCAACCCGCCAGCGACCGCGAAGGCTTGCAGCGCGCCGCGCTTGATCGGCAAATGCGCAATCGCCTCTGGCTCGCGTTGCCCAAGAGTGACCGTGCCCACACCAATGCCGAAGCGCTCACCCTTGCTCCTGATGAGCGGGCGATTTGGTTGCGTAAATTTTACAACGAAGCGCTGGTCGCTGGTAAGATCACCCCGCAAGCCCTGGCGGCGAATACAAACCTCGCAGCCTATGTCGCAGAATTGCCGCGCCGTTCCGCACCACTCATGGAAAAAGGCGCCACGCGTTTGATGAATGCGTCGGCAATGGAAAAGAAAAAGTCGGCCGCCGCTGCCAGCTTTAAAACGCAACTCAATCCGCGACCGACACCCGAAGAAGCGATTTTGATGAGCCTCGTCAATGTTAGCGTTAGTGACCTCGCCGCCCTGACTGATCGCCGGGCGCAAGCGGTGCAACAGTATCTCGTGCATCCCGGCCAAATCTCTGCTGCCCGTATTTTCCTCAAGCAAAGTCCAGTAGGCGGAACCCGCAACGATGGTAGCCGCGCCTATCTTCAATTTCGGTGAACTCGGATTAGGCAATGAGTGCCAGAAGATAGAAACGGGAGCGGCCAGAAAGCTTGGGCCAGTTAGCGCAAAAACTGCGGCTAGAATTGTTACCATCCAACCGACGGTGAAAAATTAAAACACTTCCGTGCGTAGGCCAGCCACTTGACGGACGGTCTGCGCGATTTGCGAAAGCACCCGCAACGGTAAATGTCCCCAATCAGGTTGGACGCCCGGCCGCGCTGCCGAATAAATCTGCACGAGCGAAATTTGAGCGCCCGCGTCCTTCAATTCTTTTAAGCGCAACGCATATTGTTGAATCTCATCCTGCGGTGGTTCCTCGCCCTTAATCGCCGCGAACAAACTTTGAATGATCACTGGCCGATGACGACCAAGCTGCAGGATGTTCGCGAGAATTTTTTTCAGCGGCACATCCGGGCGATTCACCTCATCCACATAAGTCTGCGTGCCACCATCAAGTTTGATCCAGATTTCGTCCGACTTAGTGAGAATATCCAGCCCGTTAATGATGGCTGGCTGATCCAGACCCGTGCCGTTGGTGATCAGCACAATCTTAAAAAATCCGCCCAACGCCCGCACCCGCGCCACCGCCTGCACGGCCTCCATAAAATTCGGTGCCAAGGTTGGCTCACCGTCGCCGCTTAAAGCGACGTGGCGAAGTTTGAGCAATTCCTCCGGTAAAGACTGATAGGCCGGGCTATTCCGCAATTGCCCCTGTTGCACCGCCGCAATCGTCCGGCGCAACTCCGTCGCCATGATATCCACGCACAATTTATTTTCCCGCGCGGGCGTGCGCCGATCCACTTCGCAGTAGGAGCAGTTGAAATTACAACGCTTGTCCGGATTCATATTCACCCCCAGCGACAGGCCACGGGCCCGTGAAGAGATGACCGTGTAAACAAAACGGTTGCCAAGAAACTCGCGCGGTCGGTCAAAAGCCGTCTCGCGCACTGGCGAGTGATAAATCAACGGCTGCCGTTTCTTCGGCGCGGCGGGGGCCACAGGTTTAGTCATGATCGCTTCCACAATGTATTTATATTTACGGCCATGTCCTAGAAATCAGCCACACGACGATTGGCAAAAGGTGAACAATTCTTGCGCCACCAAGCCAAACATCGCGGTCATTGCTAACCAAGCTGGCAAGGCATTCGTAGAATTTTGCGAAAAATTCTTTTGGGAAGCGCAGAGATTTTACCTTTCCGGCAGCACCGGTTTGTTACTCGAGCGCCAATTAATGCAAACTTTATGTCAACTTTCGGGAAGCTGCTTCGCCGATACTTAATCAGATTTACTGTGCCGATTGCGTTTCAGTTTTAGTTTCAATTATCAAAAAAGCACCATTCGTTTATGCCATTCCCTAAAATTCTCCGCCCCACTTTCCTCATCCCAATCGTATTGGCGGCAGCGCCTGCTGTGCGCGCCAGCGAAGCCGAATTGAAAATTCCCGCTCTCGAGGCCATTCGCTTTGACGCCCTCGGCGGCGTCAGCGGCATCACCTTGATGTATGCGGGCATATTGATATGTGCAATCGGCGCCGTGTTCGGCTGGCAGCAATATCGCCAGACCAAACAGTTGCCCGTGCATGCCGCCATGGCCGACGTTTCGCAGATGATTTGGGAAACGTGTAAAACCTACCTGTTTCAACAAGGGAGATTTCTCGCCGCACTTTGGGTGCTCATTGCGGCGTGCATCGTTTTCTATTTCAAATTTCTGGAAGGTTTCTCCTTCGGCAATGTCGCCGTCATTCTCGTGGCCTCGGTGCTGGGCATTCTCGGCAGCTACGGCGTGGCCTGGTTCGGCATCCGCATCAACACCACCGCCAACAGCCGCACCGCGTTCGCGGCGTTGCGCGGCGACCCAGCGGCAATGGTGAGCATTCCACTCCGCAGCGGCATGAGCGTCGGCCTACTGCTGGTTTGCGTGGAGCTCTTTTTCATGATCAGCATTCTGATTTTTCTACCGACCGCCCTGATCGGCCCGTGCTTCATCGGTTTTGCCATCGGCGAATCACTCGGTGCGAGCGCGCTGCGCATCGGCGGCGGCATCTTCACCAAAATCGCGGACATCGGTTCCGATTTGATGAAAATTGTTTTTAAATTACCGGAAGATGATCCGAAAAATCCCGGCGTCATCGCCGATTGTTGCGGCGATAATGCGGGTGATTCGGTTGGCCCCACAGCCGATGGGTTTGAAACCTACGGCGTCACCGGCGTCGCGCTGATTGCGTTCCTCGCCTTTGCGCTCGCCGCGAATCCCGTCATCTGCGCTACGCTCATCATCTGGCTATTCGCCATGCGGGCCTTGATGATTCTGACCTCACTCGTCTCTTATGTGCTAAATGAAGCCATCACCAAAGCCAAGTTCGGCGGCTTGAAAGATTTTGATTTTGAAGCCCCGCTCACGCACCTCGTTTGGATCACCTCCGCGATTTCCATCATCGGCACTTTCTTCGCAAGTTATTTCCTGCTCGCCCATCAAGCCGGCATTGCGCCCAGCCTGTGGTGGGTTTTATCCGCCATCATTTCGTGCGGCACCGTCGCAGGCGCCGTGATTCCTGAATTCACAAAAATATTTACCAGCACTAAATCCCAACACGTCCGCGAAATCACCACTTGCTCGCGCCACGGTGGTGCTTCGTTGAACATTCTTTCCGGTCTCGTCGCTGGCAATTTCTCCGCGTTCTGGATGGGCCTGTGCATTCTGGTTCTGATGCTCACGGGTTGGCTGCTGGCGACGTTCAGCGGTTCGCCTATTTTGGAATTGATGCCCGCCGCCTTCAAATTTGCCGCACCCATCTTCGCCTTCGGACTCGTGGCGTTTGGTTTTCTTGGCATGGGGCCGGTGACCATCGCCGTCGATAGCTACGGACCAGTGACCGACAACGCGCAATCCGTTTACGAATTGAGCCGCATCGAAGCCATCCCCGGCATCCGCTCTGAAATCAAATCCAAATTCGGTTTCATGCCGGACTTTGAGGTCGCCAAACCGCTGCTGGAAAAGAATGACGGTGCGGGCAACACCTTCAAAGCCACCGCCAAACCCGTGCTTATCGGCACTGCCGTGGTCGGCGCGACCACGATGGTGTTCGGCATCATTATCCTGCTGGAAAATCTGTTCGGCAACGTCGTCAGCCATTTGAGTCTGGTGCAACCAGAAATCATTCTCGGACTGCTCATGGGCGGCGCGGTGATCTATTGGTTCACCGGCGCTTCGATGCAAGCCGTCGTCACCGGCGCCTATCGCGCGGTGGTTTACATCAAGAAAAACATCAAGCTCGATGCCGCGACCGCTTCCGAAAAAGACAGTAAAGAAGTCGTCCGCATCTGCACCATATACGCCCAGAAAGGCATGTGGAATATCTTCATCGTCATTTTCTGCCTGTCGCTCTCGCTGGCTTTTTTTGATCCGTATTTCTTCATCGGCTACCTCGTGGCGATTGCCTTCTTCGGTTTGTTCCAAGCCATTTTCATGGCGAATGCCGGCGGCGCGTGGGACAACGCCAAGAAAATTGTGGAAGTGGAATTGCACAAAAAAGGCACCGACCTACACGCCGCCACTGTCGTCGGCGATACCGTGGGCGATCCGTTCAAAGATACCTCCTCCGTCGCGCTGAATCCTGTCATCAAATTCACCACACTCTTCGGCTTGCTCGCGGTGGAGATCGCCGTGACGATGCAAAACCACGCGCTAAAACTCGTCATCGGCGGCGTCTTTTTTGCCATCGCTTTGTTCTTCATTCATCGCTCGTTCTACGGCATGAGAATCCCCGAAGAAGATATTGGCCTGGACGAAACCGAGTGCGTCGGCGTGTCGCAAGAACCGACCCACACCGCGACCCAAAACTTTGTCGCCGTCAAACAAGTCGTCACCAAAACTTAACCCACCAAAAAACTATGTTGAACCAACTATCGCTGGAAAAATTTCCGCTCACGCTGAAACTGCGCGACGGAACCAACGTCACCGTTCGCCCGCTCGGGAAACGCGATGATGTGAAACTGCATAAATTCCTCATGGCAGTGCCCGAGGAAGAACGTCTCTTCATCAAACAGTCCGTGACCGACCGCAAAATTGTCAGCACTTGGTGCCTGCAGGCGGACTTTGAACGCAACCTGCCCCTGCTGATTTTGCACGGTCAAAAAATTATCGGCGAAGCCACCCTGCACCAACGGCTAGGCGGCTGGAAAAGGCACGTCGGGCTCATCACCTTGCTGACCCACCCGGAATATCGTGGCAAAGATGTCTCCAAAATCCTCGTCACGGAGCTCATCGAAATTGCGCGGCACTGCGGCTTGCGTCGGTTGGAAGCGGAAGTGAACGGCGAACGCAAGATCGCGCTGCACACGCTTTCGCATCTGGGTTTCAACACGTTGATGCACTTGGAAGATTACGTCCTCGACATGAAAGGCGTTTCGCACGATTACGTTTTGCTGGGGATGAACTTGCGAACGGATCACGAATTCCTCGGCGTCGGCGGCTGAGAAGCTTTCAAAATCGCGATGGTCCAAACTGTTGGCAACCGTGAGTAACATTCATGGTTCGTCGGCAGTTAATTCTTCCATTTTTCCCCAACTTTTCTAAATTAAGCGGGATTTTCTTAACCACCTTAATTTAATATGGCTGCTGATACCTCCGTCGTCCAAGCCGTGCAAGCGCCCCCGCTCGCACCGCTCAACCTCAAATCCAAACTCGCGCCCACGCCCAAGGCCGCGCCGAAATATTCGGTCACGGTCAAGAACGACGCTGGCGCTGATGTGACCCTCGCCGATCCGCGCGCCAGCCGTGCGCTCGTGGCGTTGATGGATTTGCACGCGGTCATCGGCGGCGCGGCCTCGCACTGGGGCGGCCCGGCGGCCTTCGCGGAAATCATGTCCGCGATCCACGGCGTGATGTTCTCCGTCAGTGGACGCGAATGGCATCAGGCTTACAATTTCGTCAACGACGCCGGCCACTGCGAGAATGGCGTGTATGCCGTGCGCTCGCTCTACGGCTTCGACGGCATGACCACCGAAACCGTGAAGGGTTTCCGCGGCATCCACAGCAAACTCACTGGCCACGGCGAATCGCACCTGAATCCCGAAGGCGTTCTCTTGAGCAACGGCCCGCTCGGCAGTTCGCTCCCGCAGGCGCAGGGCCTCGCCATCGGCGACAAGCTCGCGAAGAACGATCGCGTCACCATCTGCACCGTCAGCGACGGCGCGAGCATGGAAGGCGAAGCGAAGGAAGCGTTCGCCGCCATTCCCGGTCTCGCCGCGAAGGGTAAGTTGAACCCGTTTGTGATGATCATTTCGGACAACGACACCAAGCTTTCCGGCCGCATCACGCACGATTCCTTCAGCATGAACCCGACGTTCGCCAGCATCGGCGGGCTCGGCTGGAACGTCATTCACGTCGCCAACGGAAATAATTTACAGGACGTTTACCTCGCGCTCGAAAAAGCACTCGCGGCGGCGAAAGCGGATCCGACGAAGCCCGTCGTCATCCTCGCCAAGACCGTGAAGGGTTTCGGCGTGAAAGCCACGATGGACAGTGCTTCCGGCGGCCACGGTTTCCCGTTATCGAGCGGCGAAAAAATCACGGGGTTCGTGAGCGAAATTTACAGCGGCCAAATGCCCGTTGAATTTGCCGACTGGACTAAACAGTTCCGCAGCGATTGGGAAAAACAGGAAGCTACCAAGAAAGCCAAAGCGGAAGCCGCTGCCGCCGCTGGCACGCCCGCGCCAGCGAAAGCCAAGACCGACAAAGTCCAAGCCGGTCTCGCTCGCGCTGCCGTAAAAGCCGCAACGGAAGGCCTGCCGGTGTTCTCCGTTTCCTCCGACGTGCAAGGCTCAACTGGCATCAGTCTTTTCCACAAGAGTTTTCCCGACCGCTGGATCGAGGTCGGCATCGCGGAATCCAACATGATCAGCACCGCCGCCGGATTGTCGAAGGTCGGGTTCATCCCGATCGTGGACACGTTCGGCCAGTTCGGTGTGACCAAGGGCAACCTGCCGCTCACGATGGCTGCGCTCTCGCAAGCGCCCGTCATCGCGATGTTCTCGCACGTAGGTTTCCAGGACGCCGCCGACGGCGCGAGCCATCAGGCCACGACCTATTTCGCCGCGCTCTCCGCGATTCCGCACACCATCTGCATCGCGCCCAGTTGCCCGGATGAAGCGGAATCCTTGATGTATCAAGCCATCAAGCAATTCGCCGCCGACCGCGCGGCGGGCAAGGACGGCAACAGCTACATCTTCTTCGTCGGCCGCGAAAATTATCCGATGTCGTGGATCGAAGGCGCGAAATATCCGTGGGGCAAGGCGCAAGTCCTCTCCACCGGTAGCGACGTCGTCCTCATCGGCTGCGGCGTGCTCGTGAACAAAGCCATCGAAGCCGGCAAACTGCTCGCGGCGAAAGGCGTGAAAGCCACCGTTATCAGCAATCCGTTCGTGAACCAAGTGGACCTCGAAACCATCGGCGCGGCGGTCAAAGCCTGCGGCGGCAAAGTCGTGACCATCGAAGATCATCAAATCATCGGCGGCATGGGCGCGCAAGTCTCGCACGCCTTGAGCAACGCCGGCATCGCGCACACGCTGAAGACGCTCGGCATCAACAACGAATTCGGCCAGAGCGCCTACATGGCGGAAGAACTCTACGTCAAGCACGGCCTCACCGCGCCGAAGATGGCGGAAGCAGCGCTGGCGTTGCTGGGTAAGTAAACTTCTGAAATATCAAACCCCGTTCACAGCAATGTGAGCGGGGGTTTTATTTAGTCACGAACCCCACGAAACACTTCATGGAGTGCTCTGGCAGAGCGCAGCGGCGACAGCGCTTTCGGGCGGGCGGAAACTTTCTCCCAAAGAAAAATCTTCGTGCGTGCGAAAGCGGCGTCGCGCTTTGCTTGCCGCCGCAGTCCAAGACGCGATTACGAATAAACCGCCTTACTTGGAATCTGCTAAATTTGTGAAGGAAGCCAAATCAACAGTGTAAACGGTCAAATCTCCGCTCTTGTTGGAGTAAGAAATCCCACCAATACAGTCTTTAATTTTAGATTGATGGATCATAAAAAAACCGACCTTTGATCCGTTTTTGTTCGACGTCGCTATTGGACTCCTGAAGTAGAATTCTTTTTTTGCATCAACAAGATCCAAAGATACGCAATCAAAGTTTGCTCCATTTAACTTGGTGGGACATTCAAATCTAAATTCGACGACATCCTTCGGCCAACTCACAGCCCGCTTGGTGATCGTAATTTTGAAATCACTCTGATTTGTGAAATTCACGGCAATAGTTGCAGCGCTTGGCCCGGCGCTTCTTACGCCATGGGGAACCAAAACCATCAACACAAAAAGTAATAAGGTTTTAATTTTCATTACAAAATCTTTTTCTGAACCCCATCAACACACAAGCCCAAAAGCGCCAGAGGACTGGCGCACTCCAAGACGCTTCGCGTTCGCCGGGCGTTTCACTCCGCGCGCCAGCATCTTGGACTGCGGCGGCCCTCCGCCACTTTCCAACCGCATAACCCAACACGCTAGGCCAAATCGCCCATGGCGCGGGATGATTCAAACGTAGAGCGCGTTCTGCAATTCGCGCAGCATGAGGCTGCTGAAGTGATAGCGGCGGTCGGGATCGCGTTCGAGGCACTTGAGGATGACTTTTTCCATCGCGAGCGGGATGTCGGGATTATGTTCACGCGGCGGAATCGGCCCGGACGGCTCCATTTGCGCGGCGAGAATTTCCCCCGGCGAATCGCCCGGAAACGGTTTTTTATTCGTGAGCAACTCGTAGGCGGCGACGCCAAAGGCAAAAATATCCGCGCGGGAGTCCAGCGGCTCACGCTTCAATTGTTCCGGCGCCATGTAGCCGGGCGTGCCGGGGTTTTGCGCGAGGCGCACGGGCTTTTCCGGCATCTCAATCGCCGTGTCAAAATCAATCACCCGCACGGCGGCATTGCGCGAGACGAGAATATTTTCCGGCTTAAAATCCAAGTGCATGAAGCCGCTCTCGTGGACGTGATTCAAGCCGGTGGCCATATCAATCAGGATTTGGGCAACGTTTTCCACCAGCACCGGATCTTGGCGCGCGTAAAGTTGCTTCAAATTTTCCGCCTCTACGTAATCCATCAGCAGATAATCGCTGCCGTGCTCCACGTAACCGACGATGTGATCGCTCTCATTGAGTTGGGATAGAACTTTATTGCCGCGCGAAAAGCGGCGGCGCGCACCGAAGTTGAAGCGATGTTCCCGTTTAAGTTTGCGCAGGGCGTAAGGCTTGCCTTTACCATCGGTCGCGAGCCAAATATCCGCCAGACCACCGCTATTGAGCAGCTCTTTCAAATAAAAGCGACCAAACTTTTCTTCTCCCGGAGCGGGAGTGGATCCAATTGCCTGCGCCATGAAGCCAACCTAACACAGCCGGAAAAACCTCGCGACCAAAACTTTTTTCTTCCCGTTCGCCGTGAACAAAATAACTTGTCCGGCGTGCAATCCTTTGGCGAAACCACCCGCAACTGGCTCGAAGCTGGCTTGGGTTTTCTCTATCCGCCCGTCTGCCAGTTCTGTAAAACGAACCAGGCCACAGCTAAGGAGGGTTACATTTGCTCCGAATGTTGGACGCTAGTGCGGTTCATCCGCGCGCCGTTCTGCGACCGCTGCGGTTTGCCGTTTGAGGGTGATATCACGACCACCTTCGTCTGCACGAACTGTCGGGATATGGATCTGCATTTCAGTTCAGCGCGTTCGGCGGTGGTGGCCAAGACGCTCGTGCTGGAGGCGATTCATCGTTACAAATACTCGCACTCACTGTGGTTTGAGGAATTTCTGGCCGACTTGCTCATTCGCGAAGCCGCCCCGGCTCTGCGCGGTCAAGGCTGGGATTTTATCGTGCCGGTGCCCCTGCATCCGCTGAAACGACGGGAACGGGAATTCAACCAAGCGGAATTGCTCGCCAACCGCCTCGGCGCAGCCACGGGCATTCAGGTGAACACCAAACTAGTTCAGCGAACAGCGGCGACGCTGACCCAAACCCGGCTTTCTCGAGAACAACGGGCGACCAACATGAAAGATGCTTTTGTCGTGAGTAAAAACGTGCGTTTGGCAGGCCAAAAAATCGTGATTTTGGACGATGTTTTCACCACGGGCGCCACGACGAATGCCTGCGCCAAAGCCTTGCGCGCCGCCGGTGCCGGGGATGTTTGCGTCTGGACAGTAGCGCGCGGAATTTGAATAATCTGTGCCGCATGGCTACCACATTTTTGACCAAAGAAGCGCTCGGCGTGGAACAGATTGAACCGGCGTTGACGCCGCCGTCTGACCACGCGGTTCTGCCGAAGCGTCCCAAGCTGGGCAGTGGCAAAGCGCGCACCAAAAAACGCGAGATTCCCGAAGGTTTATGGACGAAATGTCCCTCTTGCGCCTCGATGATTTTTGATAAGGAATTGGATGAAAACCTCAAGGTTTGCCCGAAATGCCAGCATCATTTCCCCATCGGCTCCCGCGAACGCATCCATTCGCTCGTAGAGACCTGCACGTTCGAGGAAATGGACGCGGATATGACCAGCGTAGATTTCCTGAAATTTACCGCTTACAAGACCAAATTAGACCGTGACCGCAAAGCGACTAATCTCAAGGACGCCGTGATCACCGGCATCTGTAAAATCGGTGTGCACCGCGTGGCGCTCGGGGTGATGGATTTCTCATTTCTAGGCGGTTCCATGGGATCGGTGGTAGGCGAAAAATTGACCAGACTCATCGAACGTGGCACGGAAGGCAATTGGCCCGTCATCATCATTTCCACCAGCGGCGGCGCCCGCATGCAGGAAGGTTCTACGAGCCTCATGCAGATGGCCAAGACCAGTGCCGCGCTCGCCTATCACGCGCAAGCACGCCTGCCCTATTTGAGCGTCCTGACAAATAACAGCTACGGCGGCGTCATGGCCAGCTACGCGGCTTTGGGGGATTTGATTCTCGCTGAACCCGCCGCGATGATCGGTTTCGCTGGCCCTCGCGTCATCAAAGATACGACGCACGCCGATTTGCCGCCAGGCTTTCAGACTTCGGAATTTCTACTCGATCACGGCTTGATTGACGCGATTGTTCCGCGCAAAGAAATGAAGGAACAATTCGTGAAGTATCTGGATTATCTCGACGCGGGCGGGAATCCGGTGCTGCCAAAATAATTTTGCAGGCGCGACGGCGAAAACGAATCAATTCACGGTGCCACTCGCCGGATTCGTCACGGGCCTCCCCACATTTTTCAAACGGTCGCGCACCATATCAGCGCGCACCAAGTCGCGCTCTTCCGCCGATAATTTATCTGACAACTGCCGCTGTAAATGCGCCGGTTGCGTCGTAAGAAATAATTCATCCACCAACGAGCGTTGCGTGTTCGGAAACAAACCCATGTCCACGCCCAGCCGCATCAGAGACAACAGGTTCATGGTTTCTTTGGAGGAAATACTGTGGGCATTCGCCAAGATGCCGTAGGCACGACCGATGTGGTTGAACACTACTTTCGCCTTCTTTTCTAACAAAGTCTGGCGTGCGTTTTCTTCGTGCTCAATGATTTGAGACAGCACTTTTTCCAACCGTTCGACGATGACAATTTCACTTTCGCCAAGCGTCATCTGGTTGGAAACCTGAAACACGTTCCCCAGCGCTTCCGTGCCTTCGCCATAAAGCCCGCGCACGGCGAGACCCAGTTTGTTCACGGACTGGATGATGGGATTGATCTGCTCCGCCAGCACCAAGCCGGGCAGATGCAACATCGCGCTGACGCGGATGCCGGTGCCAAGATTCGTCGGGCAAGCCGTGAGGTAACCGAGGTCGTTGTCGAACGCGAAGTCCAAACGCTTTTCCAATTGCGTATCCAAACGGTCAATCGCCGTCCACGCTTCGCGGATTTGAAACCCTGGACGCAAAGCCTGCATCCGTAGATGATCTTCTTCATTAATCATCACGCAAAACGATTCTTCGCGATTCAAGACGATGCCGCTGCCGACATTTTTCGCGGCATGTTCGCGGCTGATGAGATGGCGTTCGACGAGAATCTGCTTGTCCAACGCGGCGAGATTATCCATCGCTTCAGAAAAACAATCCGCCATTTCCGGCAACGAACTCACGGCGGGCAAAACCGCTTCCAAAACTTTCACGCGCTCTGGCTTCTTAGCCCAACCTGGAAATGACGACCCGCGCAGATTCCGCGCCAGACGAACTCGGCTCGACATCACGATGCGGTCATGCGGGCCGTGCTGTTGCGCAGCCTCGGCAGGCGAAATCAAAAATTGATGGAGGTCTTTCATTTTTCGTTGGGTAGGTGGGGCGAGACTACGTCGAGCTCTAAATAAATCACCGCGTCTTGGCCGGAGCTACAGCGCTCAATTGTTTGATTTCATCACGCACCGCCGCCGCCGTTTCGAAATCTTCCGTCTCAATCGCCTTCGTGAGTTTTTTTTGGAGTGTTTTTAAGCGATCCACTGTCTCGCGCGTTTTGCGTAAGGCTTCTGGCGCTTTGCCGATGTGCCGTGTGCCTTTGTGCATGGACTTGAGCAAGCCAGCGAGACCTTCAGCAAAAGTGCGATAACATTCCGGGCAACCGAGGCGGCCAGATTTTTTGAAATCTGCCTGCGAAAACCCGCAACGGACGCACTTTGTTTCCGCGCCCACCGATGACGGATCCAACTCCTGCGACGCGCCGAGGCCAAGCATTAAATCCGCCATCGCGAAACTCGTCGGGTCATTGATGCCCTTAGCTTTGGCGCAGTCCTCGCACAGATCCAGCTTCTGCATCTTTTCACCCACGATTTGAGTGAGATGCACCGTCGCCGGCTTTTCTTTGCATACGCAGCATTGCATAAGGTTACTTATTGTAGATTGGCTCGCCGGAAACTTTTGTCATGGCGTGGTAAGCCTCGATCAGTTTCAGCGAAAGCGGCCCTGGTTTACCTGTGCCGATGATACGGCCGTCAATCTTGATGACGGGCATGATTTCCGCGCCAGTGCCGGTGATAAAGCATTCGTCGGCATTAAACAAATCGTAGCGCGTCAGATTAGTTTCCGAAACTTTCACGCCCAATTGCTCCGCCAATTCCATCACCGTGCCGCGCGTGATGCCGTAAAGTGCACCCGCGTAATTTGGCGGTGTGTGCAGCACGCCCTGCTTAATGATGAACAGATTGTCCGCCGTGCATTCAGAAACGAAGCCTTCGGCATTCAACATCACCGCTTCTTCCACGCCCGCGTTGTTCGCTTCAATCTTGGCGAGAATGTTGTTGAGATAATTCAGCGACTTGATGGCCGGATTCACCGCGCTGTGCAAATTCCGCACCGTCGGCACCGTCACAATGTCCATGCCGCGCGCATAAAGTTCAGCGGGATAAATCTGGATCTTACCCGCAATGATGATGACGGACGGATTCTTGCAACTACGCGGATTCAAACCCAGTGTGCCCACGCCACGCGTCACGATAAGGCGAACGTAGCAGTCGCGAAATTTATTAGCGCGAATCGTATCCACCGTGGCCTTCATCATTTGCGCATGCGTCAGCGGAATGTCCAAGAGGATGGCTTTCGCTGAATAGAATAAGCGATCAATGTGCTCCTTAAGCTTAAAGACACGGCCATTATAAGCGCGAATGCCTTCAAAAACGCCATCGCCGTAAAGCAAACCGTGGTCGAACACCGACACTTTCGCGTCGCGTTCGCTGCAAAACTTTCCATCAAGATAAATTTTCATGCAAAGAGAGGACAGGCTACGGCAAAAAAAACCTTCGTGCAAACGTGAATTTCCGCGTGACAAGTCAGGGAAGCCAGATATATTGCCCGCCCTTTGCGACCCTATGGTCTAGCGGTTAGGACACCTCCCTTTCACGGAGGTAGCCCGGGTTCGATTCCCGGTAGGGTCGCCAATAGTCTTCTAAATTATTGAGTTAAGTCATTTCCAGCCGGTCACACGCACTTTGAACGTAAAGTTTCACAGTCACCTCACTCGGCTTTTTAATCTGGATTTGGCCACAGCAGACCGAGTTTCGGATTGCTACCGTAATCAGCCGCAATCGTATCAATCACGATGCCTGGATCGACCATCCAAATTTTTAATGTGTGTGCGCCCGCCGTTTTTACCGTGTGCTGGCTGGTGGTTATGGCCGCGTTGCGCATCACATTTTCCTGCCACCACCCGTCTTTCTCGTTTGTGCTCAGCTTGAGCGCGACGATTTGCGGCGGCGCATCATCAATCGCGATGGCGTAACGCTGCGGTTGACCAGCTTCAACGGAAAACGTCGGCAACGTGCGAAGTGTGACTTGCCAATTCCCTTCATGACGTAACGAGAGCTTAAATTGTAAACAGGGTGACTCGGCGAGAATTTTTTCTGGGGTCGCGCGAACAGCGGCAGTGGCGGGAAAAATGGTGACTGCTTCACCGTTATAGCCGACCCCGTGCAGAATTTTCCATTTGGCATCGGCACCCGGCAGCATGGCTGATGCATGTTCGGCTTCGATCACGACCCGCTGACCAACCTCTACGGTGGATGCCTTCGCCATTTCTGGCGCTTCCTTCGGATCGTTCGCCGTGGTGGGCAGCTTGAACACAGTCAGATTTCCTGGATGGTCCGACATCATCAGGTTCCATTTTCCGCCCGCGAGCTGCTCGTTGTAGAACTTGGTTAGCCGAGTAATTTCTACCTGCGCCTCGCGCGCCACACTCAAAAACTGGCTGGCATTCGTTCGTCCGTTGGCATTCGCCGCCAAAGCCCGCGTCACAGCCAAAGCCTTTTCATTCGCCGCCGCCGCCGCCCGCACCGGATAGCCGACTAATTCAAAAAAGGCGTCAGCTGATGGTTGGGAGACTTTCGCCTCCAAAACCTCCAGCTGATTCAATAAGCGTCGCCAAGCAACCAAGCGCGTCTCGGTTTCATCCCCATTCAGCTCGGTAGAAAATGCTGGTTGTTTTAATAGCCAATTCTTCTCATCAAAACCCATGTGATCAGGCTTGCGCGGTTGGTTCAAGCGAAAGTATTCATTCCAAATCGCCACAATTTCTGGCGCGAGTTCGGTGCCGAAATCACGTTTGCCTATTTTCAGTAACACCTCTTCCGCTCCGCTATCGTCGAGCTGATGTGGATTCCACGCGAGGCGCAGAAAAAATTCCATGCCGATTTCGCCGGGCTTCAAATCGCCGACGTTCACGATCCAGACTTTATTCGCGCCATAGTCGTAAGCCTTGGTCATCTCTTCGGCGATGAGTGCAGGAGGAATCGAATAAAGCCACAGGTAATTGTAGGGCGCGCCCCAATACGAAATGTGATAATAAACTCCGGCACCACCGCTACGTTGGCGTTCACGCTCATTGGAAAATTGGCGGACATAACCAAAGTTGTCATCCGGCCAAACGATGGTGATGTCTTCGGGAATATCTGGCTGTAAACGGTAAAGCCGCAAGACTTCTTTGTAGGGACAGAAAATCTGCGGCACTTCCGCGAGGTTCGTATTCACTAAGCGAGCGAGCATTTCGCGCTGGTCGGCGATGATGTTTTTTAAGCGCGCTGCTTTCTCGCGTTCTGAGCCTTTGCCGGGCATCCCGCCGTCATGAATGCCCCGCATGCCGAGCGTAAAAACGCTGTCAAACTTCGCGTTTTCGCGAACGCGTTCTTCCCAATACTTCAACACGCCGACGCGATTGCTGACGTATTCGTAATCGCCAAATTTCGTCTCATCCCATTCGTCCACGTTATTGCGCAACATCTGTTCGCAATGCGAAGAACCCATCACGATGCCGTAGTGATCCGCGACGATTTTGTTCTCCGGAATGAGGTTGAAAGCGCGGCTACCGTGATGCATTGCCGGCCAGAGATAATTTGCCCGCAGACGCAGTAGTAATTCAAAGACCTTAGCGTAAGTCTTCGGCCCGATATTATTTAACTGCGGATCAAACGTCTGCGATGCCCACGGGCGCAGGCCATAATCCTCATCGTTCAGAAAAATGCCGCGATATTTGACGGCGGGTGGGCCTTGCGCGAAACGTTCCCCGCTCACGGCGAGAAATTTCTGTGGCTTCACCGGCACATCTGCCCACCAATTCCATGGCGAAACGCCCATGCGTTCCGATAATTCGTAGATGCCATAAATCGTTCCACGTCGGTCGCTACCGGCAATGACCAGTGCACTCGACACGCCGGGTAACGGGTTAGTGACGACTTGAAGAACGTAACTTTCCCATTCGCCGCGCACACCGGAAACGTCCAACCGCCGCTCTGCAATGAGCCGATCAATCGTCGGGTCGCAACCGATGGTGCCGATGATGATGCAGCTGTTTGTGCAGGGCGAAAAATGATCCGATACCTGCGGTCTTACACCGGTGACGCGGCGCATATCTTCCACTAAATCGCCCGCCGCACGCTGCACGGCTGGGGTGTTATTGGTGGCGACTATAATAGCAGCGACAGATATTCCATCCGCTAACGTAACTATTTTACTAAGCGGTGCGGGCTGAAATAAAACATCTAGCGCAAACAAAGGTTCGGATAATAGCGCCAAACAGAAGGCCGCCAGAAAGGCGAGTGATTTTAAATTCATGTGGCAGTCATATTTAAGCTTCACCAGTTCAGACGCACAGGCTAACCAATGATGCGTTCGAATGTAAGCCTGAGGTTTCCACAGCACCAAACCAGAGCCAAGAAACTTGTCGGCTGCTGAAAGGAATTATTTCCCAGCCAATTGAACTGATTTCAAATCATCGGCTTTTTGAGTATCCTTAACCCATGGAAATTGATCTCAAGGAATTTTCGCCCGACCAGCAACAGGCGCTTTTCGATTTATTGATCTTGGCTATGTATGCGGATGGTCACCTCACCAGCTTGGAGGATGAACAGTTACAGCATCTGTTGAAGACCATGGGTCACATCGAAGAATCTGCGCGGCAACGGGAATACGATGCGGCAGTCACGCGGATTCGTCCAATGATTCAGACCATCTACCTGGCCAAGACCCACGCGATTGCACTAGCCGACTGCTTCACCTCCCGCCCACAGCAAATCAAGGTTTTGGCGGCCGTTTATCAAATCATGAACACCGACCTGCACATCAGCTCTTGGGAAAGCACCCTCTTGTCGTAACTGCGAATGAAATTTCGATTGTAAATGACTGCGCTAAAAATATCGCTGGAAACTAAGGTCTTTGCTACCGGCATGCACAATGCCTGGCGGTTCTCCGCCTTCAATGCGCTGTCCTTCCAAATTGTTTTAGGCAGCCCAATGATTCTTTACGCCAAGACGTTGGATGCAAATGCCACAGTGCTGGGCATCATCGCCGGCATGATGCCGTTGATGGTAATCTTTCAAATTCCCGCTGCGCAATACATCAACCGAATCGGCTATAAACGCTTCGTGCTCGCCGGCTGGGGCACGCGCACTCTTTTTACCTGCGGCATGGTCTTAGTGCCCATGGCTACTGGATGGCTTAGCCAGGCTAGTCAACTCGTGCTGCTGCTATCGTTGCTCTTTGGTTTCAATCTGGTGCGAGGCATTTCAAGTTGTGCCTGGTTGCCGTGGATCACGCATTTGATTCCGGAAAACATTCGCGGACGCTACGTTTCTGGCGATGCCGCCATGGCGAATCTTGGCAGCTTTCTCACCATTATCATCGCCGCTTTTTGCCTTGGCAAAACGCCTCATCCTTGGCAATTCGCCGCCATCTTCGGGTTCAGTGCCGCGATGGGTATGTTGAGCCTGATGTTTCTCAACCGAGTGCCTGACGTGCCCATTTCTGAGGAAATCCGTTCCTCCAATCAACCGGTGCCTTGGCTGGAAATTCTGCAGCATACCGCCTTTCAGAAATTGCTCAGACTGGTGATGGTCTGGTCGCTAGCGTATGGCGGGTTCACGACTTTCACGGTGGCCTTCTTGAAAACTGAGACGGGGCTGCCCGAGGCTCAAATCTTATTTGTCACTTCCATAACTTTTCTCGGCGGCTTAAGCAGTCTGTGGTTGTTGGGGCATCGCTTAGATCACGTCGGCAGTAAACCCATCATCAGTCTAAGTCTTTTACTTTGGCTAGTCATCCTCACCGGTTGGCTTGCTTTAGCAGGTGGATTACTAACCGCCCATCTGCCTCTAATTATTGCTCTACAATTTTTCATGGGCCTCTTTGCCACGCTTGTCGGCATGGCGAATAGTCGACTAGCCATGGCAACCATTCCACCCATGGGCCGAAATCATTTCTTCGTCCTCTACTCCGTGTTTGCCAGCGTCTCTTTGGGTCTGGCACCCATCATCTGGGGACTCGTCTTAGATTTGATCGGTGATTGGCAGGCTCATTATCTAGGCATCAATTGGAACCACTACACTATTTTTTTCGCGTTAGTGATGCTCGTATTCATTCTGGCCTTGATCTGTGCCCGAAAAATTCACGAACCAAAAGCAGCTAGCCTCGAAGCCCTAGTAAGTAACATCATGATTGAATCACCCCAACGCCTTTGGCTTCGGTTTTGGCCGAGGGAATAACGAATCTATTACCCGTTGCCGATGATTTTCGGCGTTAAAAATTTACCTTCCGCCAAGGCCGCGTGACTTAAGAATCTTTAAAAGTATCAGGTCAAACACCCGAACCGCGCCAGGCGCAAGCTTGGCTCTCCAGATTTTCGCGATTCACTCAAATCCACCTGAAACTCCGCTAACCAATCGTTATGCGCTTCCGGATCCACGAGCATCTGCTGCACGCGCCAGAACTGCTTATCTTCGCTCGGCACGACATAAGTGTGCCGTGAGTTGCGCGCTTCGGGTTCAAGACAGATTCGCTGATGGTCGGTGTGATAGACGTCTAAAAGCTGCTGCAAGCGCGCCGCCGTCCACGGCTGATTTTCCGCGTCATTTGCTAAATTCAGAATCGCCAAAGCGGATTCGTAATCACCAACCACCAAGCCGCGTAGAAACATAAAAATCCGATTACGAATCGCCGCCGTGAACGCTTTCACGTCGCGCGTGACGTCCAACGCCGCCGCTTCGGAACCGGGTGGGCGTAACTCTTTCGTCTCGTTCGGGCGATAATTCGGATCACGCATCTTTTCCCATTCGTTGAGCAGACTCGAATCCACCTGCCGGATCATCGTGCCCAGATATAATTCCATTTCGCGCACCTGCTCATTCTTCGCCGAGTCGGGCACGGTTTGCGCGAGCACTTTGAAAACGCTATTGAGGTGCCGCAACAACACGCCTTCCGCGCGGTGCAATTCGTAAAGTTTGATGTAATCGGCGAACGAACGAAATTCCTCAAACATCTCTCGCACGATGGATTTTAGATGAATATTTTCCGCACCGACCCACGGATGACGCGCGGCGAAATTATTGAACGTTGAATAGACGAATTCGCGATTCGGCTTCGGATGTTCGCACTTCTCCAATTCCTCCATGCGTTGATCGTATTCGATCCCTTCCATTTTCATTTCCGACATCTTCTGATCTTTCACCTTGTCCAGTTGTTTGCGGAGAATGATGTCTGGATCTTCGAGAATGGATTCGACGAGCGTGAGCAAAATGAGCGCATAATCCGGCGCTTCCGGATCCATCAGCGGAATCGTCTCCAGCAGATACAGCGAGAGCACCTGATTCATGGAAAAATCTTCCTGCAAATCCACATTCACACGCAGATAAACGCCCGCCTCGGTTTCGGGAATAAATTTGACAATTTTTCGATCCAATAACGAGCGGAATAATTGCCACGCCCGCTTGGTGTGCGCCGCCTTCTGGCGTGGTGTATCATGGCAATCGCGGATGAGTTGCCGCATCGCCGCACAGCCATCGCCGTGACGGCTTAATACATTCAGCAACATTCCGTGCGTGACTTGAAACCGAGAAACCAAACGCTCCGGCGGCGCGGCGATGAGCCGGATGTAAGTATTCTTATCCCAATTGACGAAATTCTTTTCCGGCGGCTGGCGCTTCACCGTTTTCTTGCCGTCGCGCGCCGATTTTTCCGCGAGCTTCAGATTCTCAATGACGTGTTCTGGCGCTTGCGCGATCACCCAGCCTTGATCATCAAATCCTTTGCGCCCGGCTCGTCCGCTGATCTGGTGGAAATCGCGCGCGCTCAAGATGCCGGTTTTCTGGCCATCGAATTTGCACAGCCGCGTGAACAGCACCGAGCGGATCGGCACGTTGATGCCCACGCCGAGCGTGTCTGTGCCGCAGATGACTTTGAGCAAACCTTTCTGAGCGAGTTGCTCCACGAGAATGCGATATTTCGGCAGCAGCCCGGCGTGATGCAACCCGATGCCGTGCCGCAACCATTTCTTGATTTCCGGCCCGTAAGGACTGGTGAATTTAAAACCCTCCAACACGGCGGCGATGGCGTTCTTCTCCTCCCGCGTGCAGACATTGATGCTCGTAAAATCCTGCGCACTTTGCGCCGCTTCCAACTGCGTGAAATGCACGACGTAAACCGGCGCGCGCCCAGCGGCGACTAAACTTTCTAAAGTCTTGGCCAACGGCAGTTCCGAATATTCATGCGCCAACGGCACGGGCCGATCGGTGGAAGCCACCGTGACGGTCGCACGTTTCGTGAGCCGAGTGAGTTCGTCTTCGAAAAATTTCGTATCACCCAGCGTCGCGGACATCAGCAGAAAACGCGTCTGCGGCAATGTGAGCAACGGCACTTGCCACGCCACGCCACGTTCGCGGTCAGCGTAGTAATGAAATTCATCCATCACCACATCAAGAACATTAGCCGCCGAGCCTTCGCGCAAAGCGATGTTCGCCAAGATTTCCGCCGTGCAGCAGAGAATGGGCGCGTCGCGATTCACCGTGGCATCACCGGTGCTCAAACCAACGTTGTCCGGCCCAAACTCACGGCAGAGTGCCATGAATTTTTCATTCACTAACGCCTTGATGGGACAGGTATAAATGGAGCGTTTACCTTTGGCTAAGGCTTGAAAGTGTAGCGCCGTGGCCACGAGCGATTTGCCGGAACCCGTAGGCGTGTTAAGAATGACATTCTTTTCCTCAAATAATTCGAGAATCGCGGCTTCTTGTGCGGGATAGAGTTGAAGTTTTCGCGCCTCGGCGTATTCCAGAAAGCGGCCGAGGAGCAAATCGTTAGTCAGTTGCTCGCCGCGCGGAATCAAATCGTAAAGAGTCATAGCCACAGGCCGCGAACTCTAACGAGAACCAGGCCAACAAAAAAGCCAGTTTAGATGGCCGGCTCGTTCAGAGTTTGAAAGCTAAACGCCGCCGAGCGCTTTGTGCGCACCACGGCGGCGTTTAATGTATTAAGAAATAAACCGAATGAACTGATTAAAACGGCTTGGTGCTAAGATACAGCCGGTAATCTTTAATGCGGCCATTTGGCGAATCTTGACGCGGCAAAAGCCGCACCATTGAAACTTCCTGCTCCGCGCCAAAATCAATCACCAGCGTGTGCGGATGACTGGTGTGCGGCGCACTCCACAACGTGTGCCAGAAGGTATTCACGTCGCTGTCTAAAACTTTTTCCGCCTGATCGCCTTCGGAAAAGTTTTCTTCACTGTCCACATAAACTACCTTCCAATTTTTACGTGAAATATTTTTACCAGCGGCATCGACGGCATCAAGTTCGGCGAGCGTCGTGAACTCGTCAGCGTTGTGTGAGTTCAGGGCTTGCAGCCCGAGATAGCGCACTTTCTGCATGGGCACGCGGATGGTTTGTTCGTCTTCGCTGTCGGCGAGCGCACCGATTTTAACCAAGGTTGACGCGGGAAATTTTGGTTCCAGCATTTTGCCGCGCGGAGCAGCCGTCTCCGCCGGGTTAATCTGTTTACTTCGGATAACGGCGTTTTCATCCGGGTTCATTTGATTCAAAACCGGTTCTTTGATGCTGGCGAGTGGTCGAATGCCATCTTTGATTTGTTCAAAAATAACAACTTCATTGTTGCCCTTTTTGAGCCAGACGCCGGGCACATATAACGTTTGCTGGGGTCCGATATACCAGTAGCGACCAAGGTTGTGACCGTTGATGAAAACAATGCCTTTGCCCCAGCCGCGCAAATCCAGAAACGCATCGCCAACCTGATCGAGTTTAAAATTCCCGCGCGCCACGAACGGAGCGGCGGCGGAGATTTTTTTACTAGAGAATTTCAACGGTGAAACTTTGGCGAACGGGAGTCGGAACATTTCCCAGCCAGTGAGTTCGCGGTCGCCAAGCGTGGCGGATTCGGTGATGCCTTTGTGATTAAACGGAATCTGCCCGCCGTAATTGATGCGCCCGCCGTTCTCGACAAGAATATCCAGCGTGGCGCTGGCATTGGTGATGACGAGGTTGAGCGAATCCTGCTTGTGCCGACGGTCGAGCGTGGCGATGCGTTTGCCGTCCACGCAAACTACGGCGTAGTCGCGGAGGTCTTTCAACTTCAGCAACGCATCAACGGGGCCGGAGATTTTCGTCCGATAGAGCACATAGCCGTAATCCTGGCCGAGCGCTTCAAAGCTCAAAGGCTTTTCTGATTTCACGGCTTTACCGAGATTCGCAAAGATGCTGGCGGATTCGGTGAGTTCAATTTTTGGAATTTCGATAATCGGCGCGCTCGGCGGAACATCGCGCAAGGTTTCGCCCGCGTCGAGATGTTGGCCCAGCACTTTGCGGAGCGCGAAAAATTTCTTAGTCGGACGACCGGCTTCATCAATCGGCGAATCGTAATCGTAGCTGGTCGGCTGCGGTTGGAAATGGCCACCGTAGTTCGCGCCGTTCATGAAGCCGAATGAGGTGCCGCCAAATACCATGTAATAACAGAATGAAACGTGGTTCGTGAGCTTCCACTCGGTTTCGCGAACCAAACCGCGAATGCCAATTTGGGCGTGCTCTTCGCCCCAATGATCGAGCCAGCCGGGATAAAATTCCGGCACGAACCAAGGACCATTCGGACGATATTTGCCGATCTCCTTCATGATGTTGGTGCCACCACCACCGTTAAGTCCCGGCAGAATTCCTGGCAACGAACCACCAGCCATCATGTGACCGCCGCCATCGGAGGTGAATTGCGGCACATCAAAACCGGCCGCGCGTTCGAGGTCGCGAATCTTACCCATGTAAACGTGATCGCTGCCGTAACTGCCATATTCATTTTCCACCTGGATCATGATGATCGGTCCGCCGTGCGTGATCTGGAGCGGCGCAAGTTGTTCGCCGAGTTTTTTGAAATAGGTTCCGGCTTGTTCGAGAAATTTTGGATCCTGACAACGCACTTTCAGATCGCCGTCTTTGAGCAGCCACCACGGATAGCCGCCGAATTCCCATTCCGCGCAGCAATACGGTCCGGGCCGCACGATGACCCACAAACCTTCCTTCTGCGCGAGCCGCACAAATTCGGCGACGTCAGCATCGCCTTTGAAATTAAATTTTCCCTCTTCCGGTTCGTGCTGATTCCAGAACACGTAGATGGAAACGGTGTTCAGGCCCATCGCGCGAATCATCTTCAAGCGATCGGCCCAATATTCATGAGGCACACGCGCCGGATGCATTTCACCGGCCTTGATCAGAAACGGTTTGCCATCAAGCAAAAAATCCGAATCACCGATGGTAAAAGTGTTTTTCGCCGGAGCCGCTAACAGCGGTTTAGTTGGTGTCAGCCACAGTGCGGCGCCTAAAATAAGGGCGCCGAAGGAATACAAGGATTTCATGGTTGGTGTTTATTTTGATAGGAGGTGATTGTCAGATTTAATTATTTTTTAGTTGGACCTGAATGGTGTCAGAAAGTTTGCTACCCGGATTGAGCAGTTGACGCTCTTTAGCAAGGTGCGTATTAAAAAAGCTATCACCGCCGCCACTATGGAAACCGGTAATCAGTAGGCCGGTTCGCTCACCTGCCAAAAATGCACGCACGGATTGATGGCCGTCGGAAGTCACCTTCAGTTGGCTGGCTTGACTAACCAGCGACGCTTCACGGATCGCCACCTTGGTGCTGCTGAAATCATTTCCCCCAAGTTCCGTCGCGTCCTGCGACCACGCATGGTCTGGTGACTGCATCGCGTAGGGGCGATGAATTGTTTCCGGGCGGGCTTTGGCTGAGCCAACCGGGCGGCCAATATTTTCGGCTGGATAAAACGACCATTGCGAGTGACGCTGCCAATCCAGCGTGCGAAATGGTTGGGGCGCGAACAACACCACGCCCCACTGACGCGGATTCTCTTTAAGTTTGGAAACAAAGTTGTAACTGACCTGCACTGCACCAGCCGCATCTAAATGAATCACATAGCCACCGTCCGCGGCTTGGTTCGCGCCGGCAACGGTCACAGTCCCCTTGCCATCATGTGCTTCCGCAGCTGTTACCGACTTGGCCTGCCAGTTATCGCAGACGTTGTTCAACGGTTTCCACACTCCGAGATCCACCGGCTCACAGGCTTCACTCTGCAGGGGAAGAATCATGAGCGACGGCCCGCCAGTCAAAATGGTTTTTCCGTTCAATTTCCCCGAAACAAACTGTCCGGTCTGACGATCAATCACATATTCTACCGCGCCACCCTTGATCTGAATCTGGTTTGTGGTTTGTGAAACAACGAGTTTTCCGTTGCCGGTTTTGCCAGAGACGGCAACCACCTCCGCTATTTTTCCGAGTGAAATATTTTCCTCATCGCAAACAAAGCCACGCGGATCGGTGAAGACCAGATGCAACACATCACCCACCTTAAGCTTGGAGCGAGGCGTCACCACCAATTCACCGCAACTCCGAGCAGGCAAACTCGCCTTGAGTTTACCGCGCTCACTTCCCACATTCCACGCGATGCCTACTTCGCTCAAATCGGCAAAATTATAGCGATTCTCGACGGGAACATGGAGTGGTTTCCCCGCTGCCGGCAACGGCAAAGTGTTCGTGGTGACACGGACGGGCGAATAGGTTTTCTGCACATGCCAGGTCTCGGGTTTAGCGCGACGCCAGCCGTCGCAAATGCTGCCCCACATGCCGTAGCCGACGAATTTCCCATTCGGCAAACAAAACACATCGTCAATCGCCGCCCAGATGGCGCCACCCAAACAACCGTCGTGTTCATACATCAAATCAGACATCCGTGCGAAACCGCGACCCCAGTCATCGCGCACGCCGGGATCGGTGGCCAGTTCGCGGCGGTTGTAACATTCCACGTGGCAGTATTCACCAAATAAAACCGGGCGCTTTTCGGCATCGCACTTCGCGGGACCGTTTTCGCCGGGATAATGATAAACTGCAATGTCCGCTTGGCTGGTCGCATTATTGAAATCACCCCAACATTGATCGTGGAAGGAAGTCGGGCGCGTCGGTTCGGCGATCTTGACGCGACGATTCACTTCGGCAAAAAGCGGACTCCAGCGAGATTCGTTCGCCAGCGACCAGATGATCACGCTCGGATGCTCACGATTGGCCGCCAGATTTTCTAAATTGGCGCGTAGCAAATAGGCGAAGAATTTTTTATCCCGATAATCCCACGAACTCCAAATGGAATTGGCGCCGTGATTTACCCAGCACAGCGGCGCTTCGCATTCCACAAAAAATCCGTATTCATCGCACAAGTCTAAAAACTCTTCTGCCGGGGGATAATGGCTGGTGCGGATGTAGTTCACATTTGCCGCCCGAAAGAGCTCGGCATCTTTTCTCCAAAGCTCCGGCGTTAGGCTGCGGCCACGCAAGGGATCCACTTCGTGCCGGCAGGCGCCGCGCAATTTGATAGGTGCTCCATTGACGAAAAGCTGGTTGCCACGCACTTCGATTTGCCGAAAACCAATGTGCTGAGTCACGGCTTGGATTACCTTCTCGTCAAGCAGCAGTTCCGTATTCAACGTGTATAAGTTCGGGTGTTCAGAATCCCATTTTTTCGGCGAGTTGACGGTCACCGAATAATCCGTCACCCTGCCCTGCCCCGCACGGATCACCGGCAGGTTAGTCATGGTTACCGAAACTACTTTCCCGGCTGGATCAATGAGGGAGAATTGCGCCACCGCTTCACCAGCGCGCACAGATTCATTCTCAACCTCAATGTGAATATTTAACTGCGCATTTTGAAATGACTCATCAAACGTCGTCGACACCATCTGGGAAGCCAGATTGATTTCCGGCAACGCAAAAAGCTGCACTTTGCGCGTGATACCGCCGAGCTGATGCGCGGCATATTGGGTCGCGCTGGCCAGCACATCGGCGGTGGATTCGCTTTTCACCGCCAACGCCAGCGTGTTGCGACCGGGATGCACCACGTCCGTAGCGTCTAATTCAAACGCCGTGAAACAACCTTCGTGCGCACCGATTTCGTGGCCATTCACAAAGACGCGACAATCACTATGAATTGTATCAAAGCGCAGTTTAATCCGCTGTCCACGCCAATGAGCGGGCATCTCAAACTCGCGCCAATACGCCGCCGCCGAATTAGTTTTTACATCGAAACCTTGCATGGTCCATTCGCCGGGAACTTGAATTTTGGCCCAGGTTTTAGTCTGTGCCGCAGTGAATTTTTCAAATCCCGCTGGCGGCGCCGGATGAAATTTCCAAGTGCCATCCAGCGACACAAGCGGCGTGCGAATGCCAGTCACAGTTTTTGGCCGAGGCGATAAACGCGGCATGGGAACAGTAATTTTTGCGAGCGCGTCTTCCAGCGGCGGCGGCGGCGCGGAAAGTGTCTGGGACACATCGGAAATAATTTTCAAACTGGACAGCACAGCGTTAGCTCCCTGCAACCGACTGATAGTGAAAACGAAATCGCCTTCTGCCCCCACCGTGCCAGCGGGAACCGACCACACGCGCTCCACCACCTGCCATTTAGGCAAAGCAAGGTGGTCCTCCAATGAGTGGCCATTCACTTCAATCCGCTGTAAACGATCATCGCTGTCAGAAAGAAACGTCGCTTTGATCTGGTAATGGGCGGCGGGTTTAGCTCCGCTGCGGGCAAATGATAATTTGCTCCCAAAAATAATTTTACGTTCGCTGGCATCCGCCGGAAACGCCGTGACGGGAATTTCGCCGGTGGAATAAACATATTCCGTCGCTCCATCAATCTTCGGAACATCGCCCGGCTGGGCGGCATCAAAGGACGCAATCGTCACTTGATTATTTGCGGCGGTGACCGTGGTTGGCGAAAGTTGGCCAAACAGCAACGCCAGCACGGCAAGCCATTTTAAAAAAATTTGTTTCATGGGTTCAGTCGCCACCGCTATCTATCAGACTTTTACTTTCTCGCGCTGATCCACGAGCGCTTTCGGCAGTAGGAAGACGAGCACCACACCCGCCAAGGTCACCACTGCATTGATCCAGATCAGTGTGTTCATGTCTTTGTTGAGCACCCGTTGATAAAGCATCGGCCCGGTCTTGGTGCCAATCATCAAGCCGATATTCCAGACACTGATGAGCAAGGAATAGCCCAAGGCTTCACTGCCTTTCGGGGTGGAACGCACCGCCATATCAAACAAGGGCAGGTAGGCGAGGTATTGGAGAAACGTGCCGACCGCTTCGATCGCCACCGCGCGCGGCATGTAAGGCGTGTAGGCGTTGTAAAATAAATAGGGCAGCGCCGAGAGCGCCACTAGGAAAACCCCGGAATACAGTGATGTCCTCAGCGAGACTTTACGACACCACCATGCATAAATACCGGAACTCAACAGCGCCACGCCGTAGCCGGCCAACCCCAGCCAACCCAAAGCGGCATCGCTATAATTCAACGTCTTGGTTTGATATTCGTAAAAGCAAGTGCTGCGAAACGTGGGGACGGCTTGAATGAAAAACAGTAGTGCCGCTGGGAGCAGCATTTCACGACGCAGCACATTTTGAATCTGACGCCAGATGGAAAGGCCGATGTGGACCAATTGCTGCCCCGCTGACCGACCATGTTCTACCCGAGCCGCAGCGGGCGGTTCCTTCAATAAAAACCAGGCTGCGAAAAACATGCAGAGCAGCGGCAACACCGCCGCCAGACTCGTCCACCCGAGGGCCGTCCCCGCGAGGTAACCGCCCAGCGGCAACCCCAGCCCTGCCCCCAAATTTTGCGCAAAGACGCGCAGTGAACTGAGTCGCCCGCTTACGCCGAAGCGTTGACCCGCTTCCACCAGCAAGCCACCCGAAGTGGTGCTGCCAAAAACAATTGCCACGTTCATGCCAATCGCCAGCGCGAGCAGCAGGTGGTAGTTCCCCGGCACCAACCCCATCAATGCCCACATCAGGATCGCCGTCAGTGCGCTCATCAGCAGATACCCCTTGCGCCGCGAACCAAACAGCGGCACGCCATCCACCAGCAAGCCCGCGATGACCTTAAAACTCCACGGCAACATCGCCAGCGACATGAACGTGGCGGCGGTATCGCTATCCAAACCCATCTGCTTCATCAACAGGGAATTCAACGGCAGATAGCCTAGACCTTGCAACTGCACAAACGTCGTGGCGAAAATACCCGTGGCCATCACCGTGGCGACCGGCCACAGGCGAGGATCGTGGTATTGGTTATCAACCGTGGCGGGATTTTTTTCGGGTGTCGTCATATCAGCCATTTTCCTTCAGATTTTCGGGCAGGGTTACTTTGGGGCGAAACATCGGCAATTGAATGCGCCATTTGATACCGACCAAGCGCAGCAACAACGTCACCAGAAAACTGATGAGGGCGATGGTTTTTCCGCTGGTGGAATATTCATGTAGTAACACAAACGTGAGCGAGCCACCGAATGCCGCCGTGGCGTAGAGGAAAATTTCCCGCCGAAACACCAGCGGTATCTGGCCAATGAGCAAATCCCGCAGGATGCCGCCCGCCACGCCCGTCGTGACGCCCATCATCACCGCGATCGACGGCGCGACAGGAAACACCAAGCCTTTACGTGTGCCGATCATCGTGAACAGTGCCAGCGCAAACGCATCCGCCACCATTAGCACTTCAATCGGCAATTCGTGAAAACGAACCAGGTAGAAAATAACCACTGCCGTGATGATAGCGTTCACTACAAACGTCTGATCCGTCACCCAAAATACCGGCAGACTACCCAGCAACACATCACGAATCGTGCCGCCGCCAAACGACGTCACCAACGCCAGCACCAGCACGCCAAACAAATCCACCTGCTTGCCGCGCGCCGCCAGCACGCCGGTGATCGCCGCGATGCTGACAGCAAAATGTTCGAGCCAATATTGCATGTGGCTAGTGGTCAATTTGAGGCTTGATACCGTTTGGGATAATCCGGCTCGGGCAACCAAGCTGGCAAATCTTTTACCGCACTCACTGCGGAAGCGGAAACCGGTATGCGCCACGCCGCAAAAAACGGCGTGAGATTTTTGCCGCTGGCTTTCGAGAAGCGCACCAGCCATTGATCTAATTTTTCCGCGTCAGTTTTTGGGCGCTCCCCTTTCGGCAAATCACGGAATTCCGCGAAGACTTTTCGGAAAGGTTCCCAGCCGAAGCCTTCTACAAGTTGCTCGTAAAAGATCAGCGCGAGAAACGGCTCGCTCGTCCAAGACTTGGAGGTGTCAGCATAAAAGACTTTTAATTTAGTCTCCCGATTGCGCGCGCTGATGGCGTTGTGTCCGTTGCGTGGCAATTGACAGACGGTTTCAAAACAATACATCGAAAAAATATTGCAAGTGACTTCGCCGGTGCCGGCTGGCGTCCAGTCCGGGCGCTGATGGTTATGACCCAACTCATGGAAGAAACCCCAGTTCCCCTGTTTGAGAGAATCAAGATTCGCCACTTTGCCTGACTGATCCAGCCACGCCATGATGGGATAACCCGAGTGCATGTAACCGGCGGAAATCTGCCGATCCAACACGAAGCGCTCCGGACTGATGCGGTTGGTTTGCCCAGAAAGCTCATCTTCCGCGGCGACGACGCGATCCCAAAATTTCACGACTTCGTCCGGATCATCCAGTTGACGGACGTTGGCGGACGGCAATGAAATCGCCAGTTTTTTGCCGACCAATTCCGCCCAAGGCGCCGGGCTGTTTCGCAATTGCTCCCGCCACGTTTTCAAATCGGTTTTACCCAGTTCAAAAATGGGTGCGGCGATGGCGTGCTGAATCTTTACAGTCACTTCGCCCAAGGTGCAGTCGGCGGGAACCTCAATGTAAACAGGCCCGCCAAAGGCGTTCGCGGCTCGCGTCACCGTTTCCGTGATCGCAAAACTGCGCGTGATCTCCTGCACGCGTTTCCAGGACGGAATTTTTTCCGCCCACAGCATGTCCTTGTGGCAACCGATCCGCACGCGCAGCTTCGCGGCGACCGCGTTGCTAGGAATAGTCACCGTAATCAGTTCGCCGGGTGCCGCGTAAAGTCCCGTGCTATGCCAACGTGGAATCCACGTGTCCACAGAAATGCTCCGTTCAATCCGCGCGGCTTCGGCGGGCACCGCTCCGGGAAAATCGGCCGCTGCCGGATGAGCGCGCAATTGCTCTGCGGGCAACTCCATCAATTTTTTAAGCTCTTGCCGATAGTCCGCGAATTGCTGTTCGTTCCCTGCCCGTTTCCAAGGCTGTTTCCCGTTGGGAAAACCAATCGTCGCATTCGTTTCCGCACTGAACGAGGTCAGTGCCAAACAGCAAACCGAAAATAGCAGAATAGTTTTTTTCATAAGATTTTTCGCTCACCAAACCGGCGCCCGCTTTTCATCCGCCCGCACACCAAGGTTGCCGTAACGATGGTAGTCGGTGCTGATACTTTGCTCGCGCAAATACCACAGCATCTCCAATCGCCCTTCACCGGAAACCGGCGTGCTGATGACGCAGCCGCCGGCTTCACCGCCCGCGATCAAGACCGGCACCGGCACACGTTCCGGCAAAGCGTAGCGAACGCGATCGGTCTGTTGCGCGCGAATGGCAGCAATAAGCTGTTCGTCGGTCTCTTCCACAAATTCAATCGCACCCGCCCATGACTCGGTTAATTCTTCCAGCAGTTTCACTGAGGGCAAAACCAATCCGGTCGGCACGCTCACCGTCACCCGACTGCCCGCCACATGGGCGGCGCTGACCCGGGTGAAAATTTCAAAAGCCGTATCCCCAGCAGAAACCCGGACCCTCACGTTCTTGAACGGCAGATAACGCCGCACATTGTCTTGGCCAACGAGGATGAAATGATCGTGTTCCTGACCAAACTCACGATGCTGCGCCATTTCACAACTCAACGCCGCCGCGATGATCCGCTCGGCTTGCGGTAGTTTTTTCGACAGCAGCCCATCACACATGCTGGCCAACGTTGCCAGGTTTGGCCGTCCCGGTTCTTTCACCAGCGGCACATCGGTAAAATCCATGAACTGCGCAACGTAATTTGGCCCGCCGGCTTTCATGCCCGCGCCGAAAACGGATTTACCCATGCCGCCGAACGGCTGACGCAGCACGATCGCGCCGGTGGTCACGCGGTTGATGTAGAGATTCCCGGCGTGAATGTTTTTCTTCCAATAATCCCATTCCCGTTCGTCCAAACTTTCGAGTCCACTGGTCAGCCCGAAGCCCGTTTGATTCACCAAGGCGACCGCTTCGCGCAAGGTTGTGAAACGCATCACCGCCAGCACCGGACCAAAAAATTCAGTCAGATGCGTGAAGCTGCCGGGCCGCACACCGTATTTGATTCCGGGCGTCCACTGGCACAGATTGCCTTCCATCGGCTGTGGCATCAGCGCCCATTCTTCGCCTGGTTCCAACACTTTCAAAGCTGTCTCCAAATCCCCATTGGGCGGACGGATGAGCGGCCCTATCTTGGTGTCGAGTTCCCAAGCGGAGCCGACTTTCATACTTCGGACAGCCTCGCACAAACTGCGGCGAAACGCCGGATCATCGTAAACTTCGTCCTGCAACAGCAGCAACGAGGTGGCGCTGCATTTCTGGCCCGCGTGACTGAACGCGGAATGCAAAATGTGTTTGATGGCCTGATCGCGGTCAGAAACTGCGGTGACGATAGTCGCATCTTTACCACCGGTTTCCGCAAATAGATTCAGGCGCGGATTATCACGCAGCATCGTGAGAGCGGTCTCGGTGCCACCGGTGAGAATGACGGAACTGACGGCTGGATGGTTGATCAGCTTGCGACCTTCCTTGCCGCCGGCGCAGGGAACGAATTGCAAAGCATTTTTCGAGACGCCCGCGCGCCAGAAACATTTACAAAATTCCCAGGCTACCAGCACCGTATCAGATGCGGGTTTAAGAATGACGGTATTCCCAGCGGCGAGCGCTGCAGCCACGCCACCGCACGGAATGGCGATGGGAAAATTCCACGGCGAGACAACAACGACGACGCCTTTGCCGCGCGCCTTGAGCAAGGGCAATTCACCCCACCAACGTGCGTTGTCGCGATAAAATTCCAGAAAATCAATCGCCTCAGAAACTTCGGGATCGGATTCCGGCAACGTTTTACCGCCGTCAGCCAACGCCGCCCCCATCAGATCGCCACGCGCGACGCGCAGTTCTTGCGCCACTTTGCCCAAGATCTCGGAACGCACCGCCGCCGTCAGCTTTCGCCAACCATCCAGATCGGCGGCGGCGACTTCCACCGCCCGAAGCACGTCATTTTCGTTCGCCTGCCGATACTTGCCAACCACAACGCTGGGTCGCGAGGGGTCGAGACAATCCCGCACCGCCCGGCCTGCCAGAATTTCTTCTCCACCAATCACCAGCGGAATTTGCGTCGCCTGTTCTCCGCATAGCGGCTGCCACTTGGCGATGATTTTCTGCGCCCACTCGCCGTTTTGCGGCAAGGCAAAATCCGTGTCTGGCTCGCAGACCAAATGTTGCCAGCCGCGCGCGACGACGTTGACCTGAGCGGGCGGCAACTGGCGGTTCTGCGTCCGGCGAGGCTTGGTGCTGGTGCCCGCCACGGCATCAAACGAAGCCAGAAAACTCTGTTCCAATTTATGCCATTCCGGCGTGCCAACTTTGATCTTGAACGCGTGGCGTAAAAAGTTTTCAGGACCTGTGTTTTCGTCCAGACGGCGGATGAGATAGCCGATGGCGTTGATGAAGTTCTCTTTTTTACAAGCCGGTGCGTAGAGTAACAGATTGCGCGACAGCTCGAACAACGCGCGGCGCTGGTGATTCGCCATGCCTTCAAGCATCTCGAATTGCACGCGATCTAATGCGTTGCCCTCGTGCGTCAGCACCAGCGCGTAAGCGAGGTCAAACAAGTTGTGCGACGCGATGCCAACGTTCATCGCCGCCAGATTTTCCGGCTTCAATAATTCGTGGACCATCCGCTTGTAATTCGCGTCGGTCTCCCGCTTCGTTTGATAAGGCGCCTGCGGCCAACCGCGCACGGACGACTCCGCGCGTTCACTCTCCATGTTCGCGCCCTTGACGAGCCGGATTGTGATCCGACCACCGCCAGCCGCGACCCGTTGCCTTACCCACGCTTGGATCAGCAGCAAGGTCTCAAACGAATCTGGAATGTAAGCCTGCAACGCAATGCCCGCCTGCACATGCGTCAAGCCCGGGCGATTCAGCGTGCGCATGAAAGTCTCGGCGGTCAGTTCCTTATCGCGATATTCCTCCATGTCCAGATAGACAAACTTCGGCACTACTTCACCGCTGGGCCGCGTGAACTTTGCGCGGTCTGCCGTGAGAAACAACCACTCCAAGCGGTCGCACAAAACGGCTACGGTATGTTCCCGAGCTAGTGGTGAAATCTGGGAATACAGCGTGGAGATCTTGATGGAGACGACTTCCGTTTCCGGCCATTGCAAGCCTTGCAAATATTGCTGCAAACGTTTCTCGGCTTCTGCTTCGCTCAAAATCGTTTCGCCGAGAAAATTCACATTCATGCGCACGCCCTCGGTGGTGCGCTCGGACAGATGTTTCACGAGCAATTCTTTTTCGCCGGGCAGAATGACGTTGGCGGTCTCTTTCTGCATGTGCTCTTTGACCAGCGGCAACGCCACGCCAGGGAGATAGCTCCCGAACGATTGAAAGCCCTTCATCAACGTGCGATCGACCGGCCCGAAAAAACGTGGCACGCCTTGCACATCGAGAATGTGCGTGAGATGTTCGACGGCCCGTGCGGGATCGTTCGTGCGAAACGCCTGATCTGTCATCTGCGCGAGCGTCGCCTTGTCAGCAGGCGTCTGGAGCATCCGGTCGAGCTCCGCTTGCTGGCGTTTCTCCGGCGCGCTTTGCAATTCCGTTGCGCGCTCCTGGAGTTGGCGCGCAAGAAACAATGCCTTTTGCACGGCGGCAGCCTGCTTGGAGTTTGGAGCAGGCTGGAAACCGTTTAACAATTCAGCGAGTTGGCTGGCTTTCATCTTCGATGGATCAAAGTTTTTCTTTTTTGACGACCGGTTCGGCATACAAGCCCACCTCCGCCAAGGCCGGACACGCGGCCGCTTGCGTGATGCGCAGGCGAACTTTCCCGGTGGTCACGTAATCGCCGCGCCACAAACGGTGACTGCCGATGCTCGTGCCGCCGGCAAATTGCACCCATTGGCCGTCCTGCCATTGGTCGAGCGCGAACGCTTCGATGCGCTGGCCGAGCGGCAGAAATTCCCGAAGGCTGACGACGTTGAAAGTCTTCGGTTTACCTAAATCGAGAATCAACTCAGGCGTTTTCACCGCGTCGTCCGTGCTCCAATATTTTTTACCAGCCCCGGCTAGCACATTTTTGGCGGCAAACTTCCGGTCATTACCGCGCACATTGCTGGCAGTGACTTTGGCACTGGTCGCCAGATTTTTGGCAAAGATGGCGTCCAGCCGACGACGAAATTCCGCAAGCGATTTCACGTCTGGATCAGCGATGCGCCCGCGACGGTCGGGGGGAAGATTCAGTAAAAACGACGCACCGCGCCCGACGGATTTGAAATATAAATCGAGCAACTGATCAGGCGTTTTAACTTTGGCATCTTCCCGTGCGTGGTAAAACCAACCGGGGCGAATCGAGACATCGCATTCAGCGGGAATCCAATCGGTGCCCGGCCGGTCGCCGCCGTTCAGCCTTTTTGAATCCGCTTCACCAGGCGAAAACTCCGCCCGGTTCAGTGTCGCCCAACAGGTTTCACCCGCCACGCCACGCTCATTCCCGACCCAGCGCACATCCGGACCACCGTCACTGAACATCATCGCGCCCGGCTGCAACTCGCGAACCAGCGCCCAAGTATTTGGCCAGTCATAGTAAGTTTTTCGGTCAATGTTGCGCGTTTCTCTCGCCCCAGCATAGAAACCATCTCCGCCATTCGCGCCGTCAAACCACACTTCGCTGATCGGGCCATATTTGGTAAGCAGTTCACGCAGTTGGTTGCGGTAATAGGTGATGTATTCCGGCTGGCCGTAAACGGCGCTATTGCGATCCCATGGTGAAAGATAAACGCCGAACTTCAAACCAGCCGCGTGGCAGGCATCGGCCATCTCGCGCACAAAATCTCCCTGCCCGTTTTTCCAAGGTGATTTTTTTACGGAATGTTCCGTGAACTGCGAAGGCCACAAACAAAAGCCATCGTGATGTTTGGCGGTCACGATCAAGCCCTTCAAACCGCCGGCTTTCGCGGCTTGCACAATCTGCTCGGCACTAAAATCGGTGGGATTGAAAACGGATTCTGCTTCGTCGCCGTAGCCCCATTCCTTGTCCGTAAATGTGTTCACGGTGAAATGGATGAAGCCGTAAAATTCCAATTGATGCCACGCCAACTGGCGTTCCGAGGGCAGCGGGCCGTAAGGTTGCGGCGGCTCGACTGCCGAACTGGTGATAGCCCGGAAGAACAAACTAGCGAGGAGAAGGAATTTTATTTTCATGGCAAATCGAGAATTACTTTGCTGCCTTCTCTGTTTTGTTGAAGGAGCGCTTGCAAGTCCAGCGTCACCGCCGAATTCCGCCTACTCAACCGGCACATCTGCGAGTCCAGCGCTAATGCGCGCCCCCTGTCATCCGTTAATTCCAAAAAGTCGGTGCGCGCCGTCAGCTTTTGGCCGACCAGCGAAAATCCATAAGAGCTTACAGTGCGCACCATGTTTCTCCGCCACGGATTACGCAGCGAAAAACAGCTTGGAAGGAAGATTCCTGCCAGACAATCCCCCAATACGGGGGAGAGGCGAGGCGTTTTTTTGAACCTACTTGTTCAGATAATCTCTGCTCGTGATCAAACTGACCTGGCAATTCAGTAACGAACTTTGTCGGTCTTAACTTTCCATTCCGCGAAGACCTTCAACGCAGCCGGCCGAAGCAGTTGTTTCATGGGAATAAGCCGTTTGCCGATGGGCTTGGCAACTTCTCGGTAAATCAAGTCGTCATCAAACTGGATGCGCGCGGCGTCTTTACGGGTGTTGGCATAATAGACTTTTTGGAATCGCGCCCAGTAAATCGCCGAGAGACACATCGGGCACGGCTCGCAACTCGTGTAAAGCTCGCAGTCGTCCAGTTGAAAAGTCTTCAGCTTTTTGCACGCATCGCGGATGGCAGTGACTTCAGCGTGCGCCGTAGGGTCATTACTGGAAGTGACTTGATTCCACCCGCGCCCGACGATTTTGCCTTTGCGCACGACGACGGCACCAAACGGCCCACCACAATTCGCCCGCATCTTAGAAAGCGAGAGCCGGATGGCAGCTCGCATAAATTGCTCCTTCATCATGGAAATTTTTACCACGGATGGGCGCGGATGGACACGGAATTTTTTCTTCAGAATAATGACCTGAGCATCCCGTGAAAAAAATAAATCATTGTCCGGTGAATATTTCCGGGAACAATCTGCGCGCAGCTACCTCTTACTATCGATGCCGCATTATGGCTGTTAGCCTTAACTTTGAAAAATTAGTGGCCGATTTTTACGCGCCACTTTACCAATTCGCGTTCAGTTTGACGCGCGATGAGGCGGCTTCGTGCGATTTGGTGCAGGAAACGTTCTGTGTCTGGGCAAATAAAGGGCATCAACTCCGCGAGGCGAGCAGAGTGAAATCTTGGCTATTCACCACGCTGCACCGAGAGTTTTTAAATTCGCGCCGGAAGGAAACGCGCTTTCCGCAGGTCGAATTAGAAAATGCAGAGGCTGAGTTACCCACGACCGCGCCGGTTTCGGTGAATCAGCTGGATACCGCCCAGTTGCTGGCGGCGTTAAGTAAATTGGATGAATTATTTCAAGCGCCAGTGGCCTTATTTTATTTGCAGGATTATTCGTATGCCGAAATTGCGGAGATACTAGAAGTGCCGTTGGGCACGGTCAAATCACGGCTCGCTCGCGGGCTGGATCGGCTGCACCAAATCCTGACCGGCAATAAATCGGCAAACCCCAAGTCTAAAAATTTGTGAATCGAGACGAAGCCAAAGAGATTTTGATTACCTACCGGCACGGCACGGCCGACGCCGCTGATCCGCAGATAGCGGAAGCGTTGGCGGTCGCCAAAAACGATTCTGACCTGGCTGGCTGGCTGGAAATGCATTGCGCCCGACAGTTCGTGCTGAGTGAAAAATTTCGTCAAATCGTTCCTCCCGCTGGTCTTAAAGAACAGATCATTTCTGAGCACGCGGTCAATCAAAAGGCTCCCTCATTATTGCAACGCGACCTTAAACCTTTACCAGTGTTGGCGCTGCTGTTGATATTGGGACTATTGGGGGCAACGTGGTTTGGCGCGTTCAAACGCAATGACACCTTGACGATTTATCGGTCGCAAATGGCCACCACAGCCATGTGGGGTTACGACATGACGCTGGCGACCAATGACCTCCACCAAATCCGTGATTACCTTGCCGCCAACCAAGCTCCGGCTAATTTTACGTTACCAGCAGGATTGCAAAAAAGCACTCTTACTGGCTGTGCGGTGGCGGCGTGGCACAAGACAAAAGTGGCCCTGATTTGTTTTCGCACCGGCGAAGCTGCCGCCAATTCCGGAAATAATCTTTGGCTGTTCGTCGTCGATCAAGCGTCCGTTCACAACTTACCAAAAGGGGAACATCCAGAGATTGCCAGCGTCAACGGCATGATCACGGCCAGTTGGGTCAAAGATGGTAAGTTGTATTTACTGGGCACTTTGAACGACGAGCAGACGTTGAAACTCTTACTTTAACCGGAGTGAGGTGACTTCGCTTTTTCAGGCCAGGTAATTTGTTAGTCTGGGTCGACCAAGAAAGGACCAGACCATGAAAGGCAAACGGTATACAACGGAAGACAAGATTCGCATCCTGCGGGAAGCGGATGGTGGGGAACGCAGC
>CAIWFB010000098.1 GCA_903911825.1 uncultured Verrucomicrobia subdivision 3 bacterium | reverse complement strand
TCGAAGCTCCCCCTCCTGCTGCTGCTACCTCGAAGCGGAATCAACAGCTTGACGGAGACCTGAAAATCCAGTTCCCTTTGCTCGGAAGGTGAGGCACTTTTCGAGCGCCACCCGCCGCACTTTTCAACCGCCGTTTACAGGTGTTGCCCGTGATGTAATAGCCCGAGAGCAACGCGGCGGCGATGACGTATCGGCCCGGTGTGACGTTGTAGAACGTGTAATTTCCGTTCGTATCCGTCGCAGTGTTTGCCAGTTCCGGCTCGCCGGCGTCGGCTAGGCCATTGGTGTTCAAATCTTGCACCAGGCTGATGGTCACATCATAAACCCCGGTCTCGGCTAGGTCATTGGTGCCATTCGCATTGGCGTCGCTCCACACCGTGCCGCCGAGTGTGGAATAAGCGGAAACTACTGGAAGGTAATGGAGGAAATTCACGTTTGTTACCGCCGTCAGATTAGTCGCGCTCACGGAGTTCTGGTTATTGACCGGGGCGCTGGCGGCATAGCCAGCCAGCGGTGTGGCCACAACGAGGTAATTACCGAGATTCAGATTCAAGAATTGATACTGACCATTGCCATCCGTGGTGGTCTGTTGCACCAGCGTGCTATTGGTAGCTGTAAATAATTGCAGGCCGACTCCGCTTATACCGGGATCCGCATTGGTATAAATCCCGCTGTAATTGAGGTCATTATAAACGTTGCCAACAATGGAGGCTGCGCTGGTGGTGACGCCCACCACACTGGCTGCCGTCGGTAGCGCATTGCCTAAAGTATCCGCCGCCAATTCCACGGTGGCGGTGTTATTGGCCGGATTGCCCTGACCGATGACTTTCATCGTAATCGTGTTCGTGACCGAGGTATTGGTGGCCAACGCGGTGCCCAGTAAGTTAGTCCAGATCAACGTGCCGTAACCGGAACTGCTAGGCGGAATGGTCGCAGAAACATACTGGTAATAACTGCCGCTGAACGTGTCTTGCAATGGCAGCGAACCGACGACGGTATTGCCCGTATTTTGCACGACGATTCTGAAAACGACGTTGCTGCCTACCGCCACCGGCGAGTTGGTGGGCGTCTGCAACGTTTTCGTCACCGTCACGACAGGATTGTAAATAGAAACCGAAACGGTCGCGCTGTTAGTGGCAGTGACGGCGTTGGCCGTCGCTTGATTGGTGAACACTCCGGTGACTCCGGCGGTTAAAGTCACCGTCAAATTAGTGCTTTGCCCCGGCGTCAAGACGCCCAGATTACTCCAAGTGATCGTCACGGTTTTGGAACTCCCGCCGTTGGTGGCAATCGTGCTGAACGCTTGGCTAGCCGCGAGATACGTCAGGTTAGTCGGAAACGCATCGCTCACCGTCAGGTTGGGCAAATTGGTGTTGCCCACGTTGATGACCTGAAAATTATAAGTCACGGTCTGACCTTTGAGCGCTTGGCCACCCACGGGCGCGGCGATAGTGTTGATCATCAAAACGCTGGGCGCGGCGGCGGCTCCGGGCGGAGCTTGGATCGTGGCGGTGGCGGTCGCCAAGCCGACGGCGTTGGAATACGTCGCGGTCAACACGGCGCCGAGCGGCGCCAGCAAGGTGCCATTGTTCGTCCCGTTCACCGCGTTGGTGCTGGTGGCGCTGGAGCCGGTAAAAACACCGGAATTAGTTGCGGTTTCCGTGAGCACAATATGTTCCTGATCACCCGCCGAACTAACCATCGTCGCCGTGAGCGTCTGGAGCGTGTTCGCATTTGTGTTGGCGCCTTGATCGGCCACCGAAATCCACGCCGTGCCATTCGCCTGATAACTGTTCGTGACGACCCCATTATTACCGGCTGTAAAGGCCGTGGTCGCCGGCGTGCCGAGATCCAGGATCACGGTGTTCACGGTGGCCAAGGCGTTGGCGTTCACGCCTTCGGTGCCTTCGTTCGCGGTGGCCACGACGTTGAAATCGCCCACCGCTGAGCCGGTGACGAGCGGATATTCGAAGACTTCAAAATTCGTCGTATTGCTCGACACCAAGTAGTTATTAGTCAGCGTCGTGTTGACGTTGTAATTGGTCAGCGGCGCCGAGACGCGCAAGCCCAGACTCGTGATGTCGTAATTGCCAAATGGGTCGCTGACGGTGGCGCGCACATACAACGGTTGGCCCGCCGTGGCCGAACTCACGGTGCTGCCGCCGGGATAAGGTGCCGTGTAAATGTTGAGGTTGCTGATGGTGATAGCCGTAGCGGTCGGCAACGTGATTTTGGAAGGCGCGTTGGTGCCATCATAAATGACGTGAAACGCCAGCCCAGCAATGCCGTTGGAAATAGCGTAAGTGATGGCCACCCCCGCTGGAATCGTGACGTTCCGACTTAAGCTACCGCTCCACACCAAAGTGCGTCCCGCACTCGTGGAGGCATAAACGGCGTTGCTCAACCGGAGAAAACTGCTGCCGTTGGTGAGTAACGTGGCGATGATTGCCGGATTTGTCGCGGCTAAATTGCTTTGGCCGTTCGTCGCCACAATGTAATTGGTGATGGTGATTAAATTATTGGAGAGAATGGTGAAGGGTTGAACAAAGGCCGGCGTCTGCGTGAAAGTGGCCACGTTGGTAGCCGGCCCCGTTGAACTACCGCCCGTAACGACGCCGGTCGGGGCACCTTTGATCGCGACGGCTGCAGTGGCGTAGTGGCGACTACCATTGATTTTGAAAGTATTCGTGACCGAGGCACTGATGGTGCCGGCCGGTCCAGATTTGACCCCGCCGCCCGCCGTCAACATGAAGTCAGCGGTGTTGGTATTCCAGTAGAGCGTGGCGCCGGCACTGTTGGTGATGCGGAACGCAGACACGTTTCCGCCACCCGTAGATTGATCCCAGCAGGCTAACTGATAAACGAGTTGGTTGGTCAGGGCCAAGACCGTCACGCTTGCGGTGGAACTGCTGCTGCTACTGCCGTTCGTGCTCACGGAATAAAAAGGATTGCCAGAGGCGATATCCACATTCGTAAACGTCATGACTCCCGCAATCATTTCTTCCGTGTTGTTCGTCATTTGCACCACCACGTTCGCGTTGCCCGCCGGGGGATTCGTCAGATACCAGATTTCTGATTGCACATTCGCTCCGCCCGCACTGATTTTGGTCAAGCGACTCAGACTCGTGGCGCCATAAACGATATTGCTGATGCCACCGGCAATGGACCGCTGGGGATTGCTAAAGCTGACGCCAACCAACATCAACCGGTTAGAGCCGCCGCCCGTGTTATGCGCCATCGTCAGACTCTGATTGGTGCCCGCCGTCAAACCAAACGCGCTCGCATCCACGGCCACTGCCAACGTATTGGTGAAGGGGCTGATCACTGTGGAGGGACCGATCTCAATGCCGCTGGCGGCCGCGCCATGCCGATAAGCCACCGGATCTATGCGGGTCAAAGCAAAGGTGCCATTCGTCGAGCCGTTCAGGCTCAGGTAAAGTTGTTTTTGCGGCACGGTCACTTGAATGCTGGCGGTGGCGCTACACGAATTTCCAAAAGTTGGATCCGTGTAAGCCACGCTCAAGCCATCGCCCGCGTTGACGTGCAAGGTGCCATCTTGCAGGCCGATGCCGGTGGGGGTGGCGGTCGGCAAACCAATCAGATTGCGGAACACGCCCGAATTCAGCGCGGTTTCCGTCAGCACAATCGTCTCGTAGTCGCCGTTCGTGGCGTTGACGACTGTCACCGAAAGACTGTTAAGCTGGTTCGTGGGCACGGCCGCCGCCGCATTGGTCATCGTCAGATAAACCGCATTGCCCACGGCATAGGTGGGCGACGCGACGCCGTTTGAGGTCGTGAATAAAATCGTCGCCGAAGCCCCGCCCACGGGCGGTGCCGTCAGCACGCAATTGGCTTTAATCGTCGTCCCCGCAATCGCGACGCTGTTGCTGAGCGAACCGTTGATGCTGACCACGCGAAATTGGTAAGTGAAAGTATTCGTCGCTTGGCTCAAGACGACGGGAAAAGTATAGCCCGGTGAACTGAGCGGAAATGCGCCGTTGGCCCCGTCAGGAATCGCGGCTCCATTGAGTCTGGTTGAATTGGTGAGATACGTCATCGTCGCCGCTGGCGAATCAATCACGACTGCATTTTGTAACGGCACGACGCCGAGATTGGCGAGCACCACGGTGTATTGAATCGTCGCACCTGCACTGAGTGCGCCCGCAGAGCCATTCGTGATGACGAGACCACTTTTCGTGAGCACCGGCATGGGGAGCGGCAGCGCCGTCGTGCCCGCATCAATGTAGGGATTACCCGAGCCCGCCACATCCGGATCTTCACCCCACGCGCCCGTCAACAAAGTGCCGTCCACTGTGTAGAGCCGCATGCCGGTTTGATCTTTGCTGGGATCATAAACTTTCAACGATTGTAGTGCGGTGACCGTGAAATTGGTGTCGTATTGATTACCGTTCGGATCCGTCAACAGCCCGGTGCCGTTCCGGTAGCGCACAAAAATTTTGGTGTTGGCGAGCGGCGTCACCCACGCCGGACTACCATTCACTTTACCATCCGAACTTCCCGGTCCCCAGCCGATATCCGTTTCCGTAGTCAGCGCCCCGCCCGGCACGAGGGAAAAGCCCCAGTTCCACGCCGTATCGCTGGAGGGCAAAGCCGCCACGGTGCAAACCGCGCAAAAATTCTGGCCGTTCGTGCTTGTAAAGCTGGCTCCGGAGCTGACCGGCATCAGGAATTGCGCCACATTCGTGGCCGGAACCGTGACCACACTGCTGCCATTCTTGGTGGCGCAGGCAATAGCCAGCGCGTTGGTGTTGGGATTATAAAGGTAAACATACGCTGGCTGGCCATTAACGGCCGAACCGACGGCGGTATTGTAAGCACTGCTCCATTTGGCTACCGGATACAACGTGAACCAATCGCTGGCATACGCCGTGCCCGTGCGACCAATGATCAAATCCGCCTGCACCGGTAGCGAGGCAGTTATTTTTGCCCCTTTCTTCAGCCCGCCATTGACCAGATATGATTGGCCCTGATTCAAAACGAAATTGGTCACGCCCACGCCATTGCCATTCGGATCTAACGTCACCACCGTATTATTTTGTGCCGCCATGATGAATACCCCGACGTATTTCATCAGGTTGTTCGTCATGTCTTGACCGAGCGGACTGAGATAATTCGTGCCGTAATCGCGCGTGGACAGCACGCTTGCCGCGCCAGCAAAAACCGGCCCCGTCGTCGTCGGCCAAGCCGCCCGGGAAATCATCAGCGGCATCGTGCCCGCCACGTGATCCGCCGCGTCCCACAGAATATTTCCGGGCACGCGCGGGTAGGGCACATTGTTCGTGAGCGTGATGACCGTGTTCGCCGCCAAGCCTACCGGGTCATGCACAAAACCGGGTGGCACCCCATTCGCATCGTTGCCATCGCCCCACACCTGCGTCGTCAGCTGAGCCGGTTGTTCCAAAGCCGTCTCATAACCATCTTCCCACTGATCATAATAAATTCGCGTGCCCGGACTGGTGACGAAAATCGAGAAGATGGAATAGATGTTCGAACTGGTGCCGCTGATGATCGTGGAATTTGCCTTGTAAATCTGAGCTTCCGGCATCGGTAGGTAAAAATCATGAACGAGGTTGTTGGCCAGCGATGTTTGGGTGCTGGCGCCGAATAGCGCCAGCAGTAGCCCGATTCGAAAAGCCTGGCCGCCAAGAACAACTTTGGAAATCTTCATAAAACAGTTTTAGTCTGGTGACATCTGATCCGACTGAATCCCGTTCCGACGAAATACGGTAGAGGGTCGCCGTTGAAATAATTCAAACGGCTCATATATAAATCGGAGCAGATTCAGTTTTCTTTACTGAAAACTTTAGGAATTTTACCGGAAAAAATAATTTGAAACAACAAGTTTACCCATATTTAAAGGCCATAAGATACGACTTACCAAAATTTGCTTTCAACCAACCTTGCGCTGCAATCTGGTCGAGCCAGACCTTGGCTTGCCAGCTTTGGGGGCGATGTTTAAAACTTTCGCATGACATTTCTGCCCATGCCCACCACTGCGGATTGGCGTCGCCCCTCCGTGGTCGCGCTGCTGCTGGCAAACCTTGTGCCCGTGGCGGGCGTGTTGTTTTTCGGCTGGGAAGTGTTTCCGCTGATGTTCCTGTTTTGGGTGGAGAACGTCATCGTCGGTGGGTTTAACGTGTTGAAGATGATCTTTGCTGGCGGCGGCGGCCGGCTCGGTCAGGCGTCGAAATTTTTTCTCATCCCGTTTTTCTGCGTGCACTATGGAATGTTCACCTTCATCCATGGCATTTTTATCGTCGCGATGTTTGGGGGTGGGATGGAACGGAGTCCTGGTTTTCCGAACTTGGAAACTTTCTGGCGCACGATTCAGGAAAATCATCTGGGCTGGGCCGTGCTGGGCTTAGTCATCAGTCGGGGAATTTCCTTCGTCACCAACTTTCTCGCGAACGGCGAGTGCCGGCGCGTTGCCGCGCCGATGCTGATGGCGCAACCGTATGGCCGCATCGTGGTGCTGCACCTCGCGATTCTGGGAGGCGGATTTTTGGTGATGGCGCTGCACTCGCCCGTGCTGGGCTTGCTCTTACTCGTCGTCTTGAAAACCGCGCTCGACCTTGCCGGTCATTTGCGTGAACGAAATATATTTTCCGAACTGCCGGTGAAACGGGATTGAATTTAACTCGCCGCCGCCGCACCCGTCGCCGCCAAATCTGCGACCGCTTTTTCCCACTCGGCATTCGCCGCCTCTAAGCGACTGGTGACGCGCGATAGCTCCCGATTGATCTGCGTGGCGCGACCGCCGGAATGATACGTCTCCGGCTTTTCCAATTCCGCCGCGTAGTCCCGTTCCTGTGTTTCGAGGTCGGCGATTTCTTTTTCCAGCGCCGCGATGCGTTTGGGTATCTCGTTTTTTTTGTCCGAGCGCGCCTGCCGTTCCGCAGCTTCCAGGCGCTTCTGTTCCTTGCGATCCACTTTGGGAGCGGCGGCTGGCCGACTGACCGTGCTGCCGAAGCTGGAACTGGTCAACGCGGCGCGGGCGGATTGCGCGGTCTTATCCAGATAATATTGGTAGCCGCCGCCGAAATGTTTCAGCGTGCCCGCTTCCACGCGCACAACATGCGTCGAAAGTGCGCGGATGAAATGCACATCATGGCTGATGAAAACCAACGTGCCTTGATACTGTTTCAACGCTACGATCAGCGCGTCCACACTCGCCAGATCCAAATGCGTTGTCGGTTCGTCCATCAACAACAGGTTGGGTGGATCGAGCAATAATTTCACCAGCGCGAGGCGACTCTTTTCTCCGCCGCTCAAGACTTTCACCGGTTTGTAGATGTCGTCGCCGCGAAAGAGAAAGCTGCCGAGCACCGTGCGCACCGCTTGCTCCGTGATGCGTTGCGGCGTGTCCAGCGCTTCCTGAAACACCGTATGCGTGGGATTCAGCATCGCCGCGCGATGTTGCGCAAAATAACCGAACTTGGCGTTGTGGCCGAGCTTGTGTTCGCCGGCTTGCGGCGTGAGCACTTGCGCGAGAATTTTCAGCAACGTGGATTTGCCCGCGCCGTTCGGGCCGACGAGCACGATGCGTTGGTCGCGTTCTACTTCAAAATCAATGCCGTCGTAAATGATCTTTTCGCCGTAGCCGAATTTGATTTTCTCCAGCGTGATGACGCGTTGCCCGCTGCGTTGTGGCTGCGGAAAAGTGAAACCCATCGCCGCATCCGGGCCGCTGGGCATCTCGACCATCTCTTCTTTGATGCGTTCGATCTGCTTGCGCTTGCTCTGCGCCTGCGACGCTTTGCTGGCTTTGGCGCCGAAGCGGTCGGCGAAGGTCTGCAACTGATCAATCTTCCGCTGCTGCGCCATGGCGGTAGCGGCCATCGTCACTTCGGCGGCGGCGCGTTGCACCAGATACTCGTCGTAGTTGCCCGTGTAGCGCATGATCTTCGAGGCGCGCAATTCCGCGATGTGCGTGCAGAGATTGTTCAGAAATTCGCGATCATGCGAAATCATCAGGATCGCACCGGGATAATATTTCAGATACTCCTGAAACCAGATGAGTGTTTCGAGATCGAGATGGTTCGTCGGCTCGTCGAGCATCAACAAGTCCGGTTCTTCTGCGAGCAACCGCGCCAAGTGTGCGCGCATGATCCAGCCGCCGGACATTTCGCGCGCGGGCCGGTCGTGGTCCGATTGTTTGAAGCCGAGGCTCGCGAGGATCTGTTTCACCTTGGCGATGAATTGCCCGTCGTGCTCGTGCTCGTGCGGCACGGCGACTTCCATGACGGTTTCGTTCCCGGCCGGTTCGCTTTCCTGCGGGAGATAACCCACGCGTGTGCCGCGAATGAATGTGACCGCGCCCGCATCCGGTTCTTCCTTACCGAGAATGATCTTGATGAGCGTGGATTTGCCCGCGCCGTTCGGCCCCGTGATGGCGACGCGGTCGCCCGCCATGATGTTCAGCGAAACATCATCAAATAATTCACGACCCCCGAACGATTTTTGGATACCGGCAACTGTAAGCATGGCCGGTCAGACTAGCAGAAATTCCGCGCCCGACACAAGGCTGGGGACGCTACGCATTGAGTTGCGATAAAGGAATGCGCGGAGATGACGGTGAACAAATAATTGCCCCCGTTTCATTTGCTAACAATAATTTGGTTTTAATCTAAAAATTTGAGATAACCAAAATATGGCTGAAGAATCATCATCATTCAAAAAGGCAGAACGAAGTCTGAAAGATTGGGCGTCACTTTTCAGAAAAGATCCCCTGAAATGGTTTTTTGTTAACTTGATTTGGCTTGGGCCAACGATTGCGCTTGGCGTTGGTAATTTCTGGGGAGTCGGCTCGGTGAAACAGGAATTACGTGAAGTAAAACAAGACAGAGATGCTGCAAGAACACAACTTGCACCGTTTTTGGCTGTGGCAAATCTACAATTCACTAACGCCCCTTCAGACAAACGATTGGATTTATTGCTCGATATGATGAGGAACATAACCAATGTGTTTCAGGCTGCCCAAGAGCGAACAGCGGGTATAAAAAAGCTTCCGAATGGTCAAACATTATACGGCGATATGGCAAGTGGCATCCCTACGGTTGTAGTAGATGAAGCCAGAATGGCTATTCAGTGTTTTAATGGCCAAAAATTTGACGACGCTTTGGCGCATTCAAAAATAGGAATTGAAGCTCAAGAAACAAGCCACGCTGCTATTTCAATAGGTGGAATCGCTGGCGATGGAGAAGCGTTAATGTATCTTGTTGGCGCAGCCAGCGCAGTGCGCCTCAACAATAAAGAACTAGCTGAAAAGTGGGTTCTGAAAGCCGCGAAACTAAAATCAACGCCAGAAAATATACTGCCGCTTGTTGCAACCCTGCAAGACCTCGGACATACGAATGAGATACAAAAATTGTTAAAAAAACTTCTCGCTCAAAGAAAGAATTCTGAGAGGGTTCGCTTTTCTGGACCACTGATTTGTTAGTCCGAGCATTGGTTTGATTTTATGGTTTCGTTGTTTCTTTG
>CAIWFB010000097.1 GCA_903911825.1 uncultured Verrucomicrobia subdivision 3 bacterium | reverse complement strand
TCGTTAGCGCGGGGCGGACCATAAATTAAGGTTGTCGGAGCTGTTCTCAAACTGCATTTTGCGCCTGTGAAAATTCACCATATCTTCATCTCGCCCGGCCATAATTTTTATGGCCATAACGGGAGATTGCCTGGTCAGCATCCGACGCTCGCAGTGTCGGAAGTTGAATGCGTGGCGGGTAAAGGTTTGGTCGGTGATCGCTTCTTCAATTACAAAGCTAACTACAAAGGGCAGGTCACCTTTTTTTCCAGCGAAGTCTTCGCGGCGATGTGCGCGGAGCTAAAAGTTTCTGGCAAATCGCCTGGCGACTCGCGCCGAAACATTGTGGTGGCGGAGATGGATTTGAATACGCTCGTTGGTCAGGAATTCACCGTGCAGGGCGTGCGTTTTCGCGGCATGGCGGAATGTTCGCCGTGTCATTGGATGGATGAAGCCTTCGCGCCTGGCGCTGAAAAATTTCTCCGAAATCGCGGTGGTCTGCGCGCTCAGATTCTGACCGACGGTAAATTGTGCGTGGAACCATGCTGACTTTTTCAGCCGTGCTGTTGACGGGTGGGGGATCGCGCCGGATGGGCGTTGACAAGGCGACGTTGCAGTTGGCGGGAGAAGCGTTGTGGGCAAGACAACTGCGGACGTTACAGGGAATTTCGCCGGAAGAAATTTTTGTTTCCGCGCGCACGAAACCAGCTTGGTGTCCGGCAGAAATTCATTTCGTGCCGGATGAATCACCTTCGCGCGGGCCGCTTGACGGATTGGTGGCGACGCTCAAAAAAGTGCGCACGACACATCTGGTGGTGCTGGCGGTGGACTTGCCGTTAATGACGGCGGCGCACTTGCAGGAACTGAAAGCACAGGCGCAATCGGGCTGCGGCGTGGTGCCAGTGCGAGGAGAGTTTTTTGAACCGTTAAGCGCCCTTTATCCGGCGACGGCTTTGGCTTTGGCGTTAGAATCCCTGGCGAGTCAGGACGTTTCACTGCAAACGCTGATTAAAAAATTGCTCGCGGCGAAGTTGCTGCGCCGCCACGAAATCACGGATGAGGAGCAGATGTTTTATCGGAATGCCAATTCGCCGGCGGAATTCAGCGCGCTGGCACAAGCACCGGCAAACTTGTAAGCGGGGTTTGAAGTGGCTATTTTCTATTTGCCTTCGGCTCCCGTAGCTCAAATGGATAGAGCGATCGTTTCCTAAACGATTTATCCCGGTTCAATTCCGGGCGGGAGCACCAACTTTCGCTAATTATTTTGCTCCTGACCATGCAAGCGCACTTCGCGCTGCGTGTGTGCCCATGGCAAAACAACCTTGCATCAGGTAGCCGCCCGTGGGCGCGTCCCAATCAATCATTTCGCCCGCGAGAAATATTCCCGGGCACTGCCGCAGCATGAGTGCGGCATCCAATTCGCGCCAACGCACGCCGCCGGCGGAAGAAATCGCCTCGGCCAGCGGGCGCGGGCTGGTGAGTTTTAACACACAATTTTTTGTGGTAGCGGCGAGTGCTTCGGCGGAAGTGAAGGGCGGGTGCAAGTTTTCGAGAATCGCAAACGCCGCGTCACTCAATCGCCAACGCGAACGGGCTTCGGCGAGAAAGTTGCGCGGGCAATTGCCGAGTTTGCGCACGAGTTGTTCGACGCTGTGCGCGGGTTTGAAATCAATGACGATTTCCGGTTCGGGCAAGGCGCGCAACGCGGAGCCAAGTTGATAAATGGCGCCGCCTTCCAAGCCGTATTTCGTGATAAGCAGTTCTCCCGTAATCGTGGTTTCGCCGGCGCGAACGCTGATGTTTTTTACTGGCTGACCTTCCACTTGCGCGAGCACGGCGGCGGGCCACGGGAATTCCCAGCCGCAGTTGGAGGAAGTCAAAGGCGCAATGGTTATGCCCAGTTTTTCCAGCACGGAAACCCAGTCGCCGTCGGAACCGGTTTCAGGCCACGAGCCGCCGCCGAGGGCGAGAATCACGGCGTCAGCTTCGTGCGTGTGGAGTTCACCTGCGACGAGAAAATCCAGTTGCCAACGGGCGTCTTGGCGGAGTCCGGTGAGGCGATGGCGCAGGGCGAATTGCACGCCGGCGGCGCGCAGTTGTTGCACCCAGCGGCGGAGCAGGGGCGCGGCTTTGAGTTCGCGTGGATAGACGCGTCCGCTCGTCGCCGCAAACGTTTCCACGCCGAGCTGCGCCGCCGATTGGCGCAAGGCGTCGGCGTCAAATTCGGCGAGGAGTGTTTGCCAAAAATTTTCCGGTTGCTCTGCGCCGGTGTAGCGCGTGGCAAATTTTTCGCGTGGTTCGCTGTGCGTCAGATTGAGTCCGCCGCGTCCGGCTACAAGAAATTTTCGGCCGACAGAGGGCTTAGCATCGAACAGGGTCACAGACGCGCCGCCTGCTGCCACTACTTCTGCCGCCCGCAAACCCGCTGGGCCACCGCCGATGATCGCAATTTTTTTGATGCAAAATTGAAGCAGAGAGCTGCGCTGGGCACAACGGCGTTAAACTGAATTATCCTTTGGTGAGATTTATCACCGTTTTCAGGCCCAGAAGCATTGGGTGTCGTAAAGGTTTATTTCACTTAAATTAGTGGCTCTGGAAGGCTATTTTTGGCCATTTTTGCACTGGTTAAAACTATTTTAAGTTGTTGTTAAGTAATGCTATATGCATTACTTGTGAACGGGCCGCGCAACTAACGGGTCTATTGGTTGTTGGAATCACTGACCGTTAAACACTAACAAACCTGTATTTATGAAATCATTCTTTAAGTCGAAAACTATCATTGCGCTCGCGGTGGCGATTGCCGCGACCGCGGCCAGCACCACGAATGCGAACGAACAGCCCATTCCGCCCCCAGCGTATGATGCGGCGTTGCCGGCGAGTATTTCACCGGGCACGTCACTGGCTGAGGTTTACAAGCTAACCCAAGCGAATGTGGATGCGGCTGTGATCACAACTTACATCACCAATTCGCCGGGCGCGTTTAATTTGGATGCGGATAAGATTATTTCTCTTACGGACGCTGGCGTGCCTTCGGACATCATCAACGCGATGATTGCGCATGACAAAAACCTGTCGTTCGCGGCTGCGCCGGCAGCACCAGAGCCCGCGCCTGCAGCGCCTGCGGCGGCTCCTAACACAGCTACTTATGTGGCGGCCCCGCCTCAAGCTCCGGTCACGGTTAATTATTTTCAAGAGACACTCGCGCCCTATGGCGGCTGGGTGGAAGTGGAAGGCTATGGTCGCTGCTGGCGGCCGAGCGTAGTGGTCTATGATTCGAGTTGGCGTCCGTATTGTGATCGGGGTCGCTGGGTTTATTCCGACTGTGGCTGGTATTGGGACTCGGATTATGCGTGGGGTGCAACGTTCCATTACGGTCGCTGGTTTAATCACAGCCGCTACGGCTGGTGCTGGTGGCCGGACACCGTTTGGGGGGCGTCGTGGGTCTCGTGGCGTTCCGGCGGTGAATATTGCGGCTGGGCACCGTTGCCCCCGCTGGCGGTCTATCGTCCGGGCTTGGGCTTTTATTATCGCGGCTCGGGCGTTTCCATCGGCTTTGATTTTGGCTTGAGCGTGGATAGCTACATGTTCATCTCCGTGGGTCGGTTGTGCGATCGTCGCCCTCGCTATTATTGCGAGGAGCCGCGTCGCGGCGCTCAGATTTATAACACCACCACGATCATCAATAATTACAACTACAACGATCGTCGCCACGTCGTGATCAACAACGGTGTTTCCGTTGATCGCGTCAGTTCGGCGTCGCATCGCCCGATTCAGCCGGTGGCGGTGAATGAAATGCCGAATGCTGCCCGTCATGGTTGGCGTGGTGAGGGCTCTGATCGCGGCGGCCGCCGTGACGTGGGCGAAAATAATTCCGGACGTAATAATTCAGGTATGCCGACGCGTCCCGGTGCGGGTAATCGTGATGAACGAGTCGGTTCGCCGGTTCGCCCTGATGGCAATAATGATCGACGCCCCAACGCGGGCCAGCCGCGGCAACCGCAGAATGATACGCCGCCCGCCCGTCCCAATAATTCCGGCCAACCGGATAATCGAAATGGCAACCGCGATCGGAATGTGCCGAACCGCAATGGCGATCATTCATCGCAAAGCATGACGCCTTCCCCGAATGCGAATGCCCCGGGTAGCCCCGCTGTTGTGCGGGACCAATCGCGCCGGGTGGACGCGCCGGTGATTGGCGGGGCGTTGCAAAATAATCGAGAGCAACGTCAGCAAAACCAGACGCAACGTCAATTCACGTCCATTGCTCCGGCTCCGTCATCTGCCTCAGTGCCGCAAAATAACTGGCAGCAAAATCGTGGTTCGGAACCGAGGATTGTGACGACTCCGCCGGTCCGCTCTGCCCCACAGATTGAGCAGCGCCCAGTTTTTACGCCGCCAACGCCGCGCACCGTGACGCCGCCGAGTGCACCGTCAATGCCTGAACGATCCACGCCGGCTCGAAGCGAGCAGCGGCAATATTCAGCTCCCAGTGCGCCCAGTTACACGCCGCCCCCAGCGAACGAATCCCGCAGCGCTGCGCGTGCGGAACGCGCGGCGGATCGCGGAGCCGACCGCGACAAAAAAGATCGGTAAAATGTGCTCCCACACGCGCCGCCCAGAGTTGCTGGGCGGCGTTTTTGCTTTTGCCGTCGGCGCGTGAATGGCAACCTTTTCGCGTGGGAATTTCGCTCCAACAATTCGAGCAGATGAAGAATCGCGTAGCGGGCAAAATCCCGCGCCCGGTTTCCGAAGCGTCTGTTCCCCTTACGTCGCGCCCCGCGCGCCGCGCCCCGCAAATTATTTTGGGAGTAGATCCATCGCTGCGCGGCACGGGCTATGGCGTCATTCGCACCGGTGTCACGCCCTTCGTTACGCTGGCGCAAGGCACGATTGTTTGTCCGAAAGATTGGGAACGCTCGCGTTGCTTGGCCAAAATTTCCGCGACGCTCCGTGAAGTTTTGCAAACACATCAGCCTACCGTGTGTGTGGTGGAAGGACTTTTCTTTGCGCAGAATATCAAGACCGCCATCATCATGGGCGAAGCGCGTGGTGCGGCAATGGCGGTGGTAGCGGAGGCTGGTTTGGACATTTACGAAATCGCCACGCGCAAAGTGAAACAAGCGATCGTCGGCTACGGCGCGGCGCAGAAGATTGCCGTCGCCAAAATGGTGCAGCGGATGCTGAACCTCGTCGAGCTGCCCGCGCCTGATGCGGCAGATGCTTTGGCGTTAGCGTTGGCGCACGCGCAGGAAAATTCCCGTTCGGTGCTGACGCAGCCGAAGAAAATTTAACCAACTTAAATCTTATGCTCTGGCTTATCATCCTGCCCATCGCACTTATCGCGGTCTTCGCCATCGCTCCGAAAGCGCGTGGTGATTCAGCCACTTCCGCAAATGACGGGGGCGGTTATATGCCTGGCGTTTATGATGATTCTGGAATTCATCACAGCAGCCATAGCCATCACGAAAGCGGTGGCAGCTACGATTCCGGCGGCGACTCGGGTGGTGGAGATTCCGGTGGCGGCGGAGATAGCGGCGGTGGCGGTGGCGATTAAAACGAGCGACGAACCATGCAATTCCTTTGTCCGCATTGCCAAGCGCCGATTTACAGCCGCAAACAGAAAATCTGTGGCGTCTGCGAAAAATCTTTACCGCCGGAACTGCTTTTGTCGGAAAAGCAGATTGCCATACTGAAAAAACAGGATGAACAAATGGAAAAGCGCGCCAAAGAATTTCAGTTGCCGGATTCAGATTACGGTTCCGACGTTAGCGGAATAGTTTAGAATTCAAACATGATCACTTTTCTCCTAGGCAAACTCGTTGAATCGCTCCCCACGCAAGTAGTGGTGGACGTGAATGGCGTGGGCTACGAAGCGCTTATTCCGCTCTCGTCGTTCGATAAATTACCCGCGCCCGGTCAGCCTGTGAAACTGCTCACGCAACTCATCGTCCGCGAAGACGCGCACATTCTCTATGGCTTTGCCACGCCGGGCGAACGTGAACTCTTCCGGATGCTCATCAATCACGTCAGTGGTATCGGGCCCAAGACGGCGTTGAACATTTTGAGCGGCATGAATGCTGTGGCGTTTCGCGGCGCCGTGGCGAGCAGCGATGTGAAATCGCTATCACAAATCTCCGGCGTCGGCAAAAAAACTGCCGAACGCATCGTCGTGGAATTGCGCGATAAAATCGGCGCGGCGGGCGCATTGGAAGCAGCTAGCGCAAAAAACACTCTTTCACCCGACGACCAAAAAACGAACGACGCCACGCTGGCGCTCATGGCGTTGGGCTTTAAGCAGAGCGACGCCCACGAATCCGTGCGCGCGGCGCAAGCCGTGCTTGGCCCGCAGGCTAACACCGAGCAACTCATTCGCGCCTGCCTCAAAAAAGGAAATTGATGCCTGCCGCCGCACCTCAGTCGCCCTCGCCTAAACCACAGCTCAAGAAAGTTTCTGGCGTGGTGATTCCGCATTCACCCAAGTGGTATCAAAGGTTGGCGGCATTAGTCATTTGGTTAGTCGCCAGCCTGATTTATTTGACGGTTCGTTATCGGCTGCACGATCCGCATGGCACGCTGGACGTCACCAAATCCAAACAATCTATTCTCTGCACTTGGCATAATCGCATCACGTTGTGCGTGAAACTTTATTTCAAATTTATCCATGCCAAAACTCAGGCGCCCGGCATGTGCGGATTGGTCAGTGCGAGCAGGGATGGCGCATTGCTCTCGGCCATCTTCGAACGCTTCGGGGTGCAGCCGGTGCGCGGTTCCAGTAGTCGGCGCGGCGCGCAGGCGTTGCGGGAATTGAGCACTTGGGCGGAACGCGGCTACGACCTCGCCATCACGCCGGACGGCCCGCGTGGTCCGCGCTACGTTGTGGCTGACGGTGCCATTGCGCTCGCCCAACTCACCGGTTTGCCCTTGGTAGCGGGCGTGCATAATCTGAATTGGAAGATCACTTTGAAGAGCTGGGATCGCCTGCAGATTCCGCTGCCGTTTGCGCGGTGTGAATTAGTCATGGGGCGCATCATTCATGTGCCGCGTGAATTGACGCCTGAGCAACGAGAAACCATTCGCCTGCAATTGCAGAACGAAATGCTCGCGCTCACCAAAGATTGAATTGTCGATGATCGCCCGCGTCAGTCTCGAAATTGCGCTGCGTAAGGAATTTGACTATCTCATTCCTGCCGAACTCGTAGGGCAGGTAGATGTCGGTAGTCGAGTGCAAGTGCCGTTTGGCCCCCGCAAAAGTCTTGGTGTTGTCACCGCCGTCGCCGAGGAATCTGGGCAGACGCGCCTCAAGCCCATCCTTAAAGTCATCGGCGCACAAACGCTCGTCACGCCGAAAGTTTTGCAGCTCGCGCGGTGGATTGGCGAATATTACTGCTGCGCACCGGAGGTTGCGTTGAAATCGGTTTTGCCAGAGGCCGTGCGCAAAGAAGATGCGAGCTGGCGGGAGCGTTTATTTGTCCGCGTGCTGCCGCTGATTGGTGAATTTCCCAAGTTGCCTAAGCGGCAGCAGGACGTTTGGAACCTGCTCGAAGAACGCCGCGAAATTTTATTGTCCGAACTCGTTGAACTCGCCGCGACCACTGCTGCCACTGTGCGCAAACTGGAGGATCGCGGTTTGGTTTCCATTACTAACGAGATTTCTGAACGCGACCCGTATGCGAACGAAACGATTCTCGCGTCGCAGCCTTTGGTGGTGAATCCCTCGCAGGCGGTCGCTTTAGAAAAAATCAAAGCGGCGGCGGTCGGAACTTTTCTCCTTCACGGCGTCACCGGTTCCGGCAAGACCGAAGTTTATCTCCAAGCCATCGCGCACGCGTTGGAGCAGGGGAAGGGCGCGATCGTGCTGGTGCCGGAGATCGCGCTGACACCGCAAACGGTGGAGCGCTTCAAAGCGCGGTTCAGTTCCGGAAAATTACAGACGCTCGTGGCCGTGTTGCATTCGCATTTGAGCGCGGGCGAACGTCACGATGAATGGCACAAAATCCGTCAGGGTCGCGCGCGGATTGTCATCGGCGCTCGCTCGGCCATTTTTGCGCCGGTCGAACCGCTTGGCCTCATCATCGTGGATGAGGAGCACGAGCAAACTTACAAGCAGGAGGAAGCGCCGCGTTATCACGCGCGCGATGTCGCCGTGATGCGCGGCCAGATGGAGAACGCCGTGGTCGTGCTCGGTTCCGCCACTCCGTCCATGGAGAGTTATCATAATTGCAAAGCGGGAAAATTCACGCTGCTGGAATTGCCGGAACGGGTCGATGACCAAAAAATGCCGCACGTGCGCGTCGTGGATATGCGCCAAGCGTGTCGCGATGGTAAAGGCCCGCCGACGTTTTCGCCGCAACTCAAAGAAGCCATCACGCAACGCTTGGAGCGCAAGGAGCAGACGATTTTATTTCTGAACCGGCGCGGTTATTCCACTTCGCTGCTGTGTCCGAAATGCGGTTACGTGGCCGAGTGCCCCAATTGCAGCGTCACGCTCACTTACCATCGCACGGAGCAAAAACTCGCCTGCCACATCTGCGGTCATAACGCGCGTGTGCCGAATGTTTGCCCGAACGAGAAATGCAAAAACCCGGCCATCCGCTACGCCGGCACGGGCACGCAGAAAGTAGAGGAGATTCTGGGGAAATTATTTCCGCACGCGCGCGTCAAGCGCATGGATGCCGACGTGATGAAACGCAAAGAAGATTACCGCCACGTCCTCGGCGAATTTCGTGCGGGTCGCATTGATATTCTCATTGGCACGCAGATGATCGCGAAGGGTCTGCATTTTCCGAACGTCACGCTGGTTGGAATTATTTACGCGGACATGGCGCTGCATCAGCCGGATTTTCGCGCGGGCGAACGCACTTTCCAACTGCTCACGCAAGTCGCCGGTCGCGCCGGTCGCGGCGATGTGGAAGGCGAAGTTTTTGTGCAAGCGTTCACGCCGTTCCATCCCGCCATCCAGTTTGCGCGCCGTCATGATTTTGTCGGGTTTTACGAACAGGAGATGGAATTTCGTGAGCAGTTGAAATATCCACCCACTGGCCGCATCGCCATGCTCACGCTGAAAGGTCGGAATGAAGAAAAGGTGAAATTCTCCGCCGAACATCTGAAGCGCGAATTGGAAAAAGTGTTGAAAGAGGCTGTTGTCGCTGAACCCAGCCAGTCAGCCAGTCTTTTTGGAATGCTGGAAGACGTGGCGGAAAAAGAGTCTGCTGAAAAACTTGCGAAAGCGCGCGCCGTCTTTCGCGATTTGGTGATTTCTGGCCCCGCACCCGCGCCGCTCTTGCGGGCAGAGAATTTTTACCGCTACCAGCTCATGCTACGCACGCGCGCCATGAGTCGCTTGAGCCGCTCGCTCGCGGGAATTGTCGCCCAACTGGTTTTGCCGGATGACGTCACGCTGGCCGTGGACATTGATCCGGTAAATTTGAGCTAGCGTTCCCAGTTTTGCTTTACGGCATCGGCTGGCCAAGC
>CAIWFB010000096.1 GCA_903911825.1 uncultured Verrucomicrobia subdivision 3 bacterium | reverse complement strand
TTGAGAGAAAGGGTGCGCGGTTATTTTTTCTGGATGAGTTCAATCTCGTAGCCTTCGGGCGCATCCACGAAGGCAAAAGTGGTTCCTTGCGAGCTGGTGATGGGGCCGTCGGAAAATTTCAGACCGTGCTTCGCAAGCTGTTTTTCAAATTCTGCGAGGTTGTCCACTTCGAACGCCAGATGCGTGAGGTCCGGCTGGCATTTTACGGATTCGCTGTTGGGCAGGTAGCAGATTTCGATGAGCTCGGCGCTGTCCGCCGCCTGCAAAAAGACCAATTCCGAACCGCGCGGAGATTTGTGGCGTCTCACTTCGGCCAGGCCGAGGACGTCGCGGTAGAAAGCGACCGTGCGTTCGAGATCATTCACGCGGTAGCGGGTGTGCAGGAGTTTGCCGACTTTCATGCGTGCAGCTTATCGGGATTTTTTGCGGGAGCAAACGGAGAAAATCTTTTCGCCTGCTTAGCTGGCCACTTTTTCGCCCGCAGTTTTTAATTTCCCGCAGTGATTATTTGAGGCATCATCTGGTTATATGGGAAAACGACGCGAAGCGCGGGAACGCGCAGTGCAATTTTTGTTTCAGCACGACTTGAATCCACCGGAGAATCTGGAAGCGGAGCTTGCGCATTTCTGGAATTCCCAGACGGCCGCCGCGATTGAAGACGAAAAATCCGGCATGGCCAAGTGGGGCGAAAAAGTTGAGCTCCCGCCGCCGACCGTGGAAGAAGCCGAGTTGCGCCTCTTCGCGGAACCGCTGATTCGCGGCACACTGGAACATCGGAATGCGATTGATGAGCGCATCAAAACACACACCAAAAATTGGGATTTTAACCGCATCGCCGTAGTGGATCGCAACATCATGCGGCTGGCGATCTACGAAATGCTCCATCGCGAAGACATTCCGCCGGTGGTCAGCATCAACGAAGCGGTGGACATCGCTAAGAAATTTTCTACCGAAGACAGCGGTAAATTCGTCAACGGCATCCTCGACAAAGTGCGCGGGGAAATCCTTCGTCCGGCCCGGTTGCCGAAATGAAATTCGCTGACCTCCATCTGCACACGCAATTTTCCGATGGCACGTTCACGCCGGAAGAATTGGTGTTGCACGCCCAGAAGCACGGGCTGGCCTGCATCGCGCTCACCGACCACGACACGGTCGAGGGCTGCGCCCGCACGGCGGCAGCCTGTGCGAAGGTTCAGATGGAGTTCATCGCCGGTTCCGAGCTCACCGCCGAACACGCCGATACCGAAGTCCACATTCTTGGCTACTTTCTCGACACGCAGAATCAGGTGTTGCTCGAAAAAATCGGCCACTTTCAAACCGTGCGTCAGGAACGTATCCGCGAAATGTGCGCCGCGCTGAATAAACTCGGTATCCCGCTCAAAGCCGAATCCGTGTTTGCGCTGGCGAATTGCAAGTCGCCCGGTCGCCCACACGTCGCGCGCGCGATGGTGCAGGAAAAACTCATCGGCAACCTCGATCAGGCGTTCGAAAAATATCTCAAAAAAGGTCGGCCCGCGTGGGTGCCTAAGACCACGATGTCAGCACTAGAGAGCGTGGAGTTGATCCATCAAGCTGGTGGTCTGGCTGTCATGGCGCACCCCGGATTGAATCGTTCCGACGACATCATTCCCGCGCTGGTGGAAGCTGGCCTCGACGGGATTGAATGTTTTCACACCAAGCATTCCACCGTGATGTCTGAGCGCTATCTGGAGATTGCGGAAAAGCATAATCTGCTCGTCACTGGCGGCAGCGATTGCCACGGTTACAGCAAGAAGGCCCCACTTATCGGCACCGTGAAATTGCCTTACGATCACGTCGAGCGCCTTAAAGCCAAAGTGGCTGAACGCAAACTTTAACCACGATTAGTCACCGACAAACACAAATGAAAACTTTTTCCCCGCAGATTGCGCAGAAATTCGCCGATTGGGGATGGAGCAAATTCATCTGCGTAAATCAGCGGAATCTGCGGGTGTCTTTTCTTCGTCTGCGTTCCTCTGTGTTCTTCCTTCGTTAATATTTTCTCATGGGACTTTTTGCCAAATTTAAAGCCGGTCTTCAGAAAACGCAGGCCAAGCTCGTTCACGAAATCAAACGCATCGTCACGCGCTCGCCCAAGCTGACGGCGGATTCCATCGAAGAACTCGAAGCCGCCCTCATCGCTGCCGATTTGGGTATGGCGATGACCGAGCAGATCATCGCCGCCGTCAAAAAAGCCTATGAATCCCAAGGCGGCGCAGGTTTGGATTATCTGGCCATCGCCCGCGCGGAGATTGAAAAAAGTTTATCCGCGAACCAACCCGCTTTGCTCAAAGCGCCCAGTGGCCCGACCATTGTTTCCATCGTGGGCGTGAATGGCACCGGCAAAACTACGACGTCGGCGAAGTTGGCTTTTTATATTCAGTCGCAGAACAAGACTGTGTTGCTCGCCGCGTGCGACACCTTCCGCGCCGCTGCCATCGAACAACTCAAACTGTGGGGCGCGCGCCTCAAGGTCGAAGTCATCGCCAGCGCCTACGGAGCGGATGCTGCCTCCGTCGCGCACGACGCCGTCACCGCCGCGAACGCGCGCCAAGCCGATTATCTATTCATCGACACCGCTGGTCGTCTGCACACGAAGCACAATCTCATGCAGGAGTTGCACAAGTTGCATCGCGTCATCGGCAAGCAATCGCCCGGCGCGCCGCACGAAGTGTTGCTGGTGCTCGACGGCAGCACGGGCATGAACGCTTTGAATCAGGCGCGGGAATTCAACAAAGCCGTGCCGCTCACCGGCCTCATCGTGACCAAGCTCGACGGCACCAGCAAGGGCGGCATGGTCGTGGCGATCCAAAAAGAACTTGGCCTGCCCATCAAATTCATCGGCCTCGGCGAACAGCCTGACGATTTGCAGCCCTTCGATGCCAAGCAGTTCGCGCAGGCGCTGTTTGAGGAATAAAACTTCTACATCGCAGAAGCAAAACGCATAGCCTGGAGCGCTTCCGCACTTGCGCCGGAATGAGTTTAGAAATTATGATGGTGGCACAAACTATGAATAAGACTCCCATTCGTGTCGCGGTTACCGGCGCTGCCGGCCAAATCGGATATTCACTCCTGTTCCGCATCGCCTCCGGCGCGGCGTTTGGTCCTGACCAACCGGTCATCATTCAAATGATCGAACGCGCTGACGAAAAAGCTATGGCCGCGCTCCACGGCGTGTGCATGGAACTCGACGATTGCGCATTTCCCTTGCTCAAAGGTCTCGTGCCGACCTCGAATCCGGACGAAGGTTTCAAGGGCGTTAACTGGGCCTTGCTCGTTGGTGCCCAACCGCGTGGTCCCGGCATGGAACGTAAAGACTTGCTCGCCGCGAACGGAAAAATTTTCACGGGTCAGGGCAATTCCATCGCCAAGAATGCCGCGAGCGACGTCCGCGTGCTCGTCGTCGGCAATCCGTGCAATACGAACGCTCTCATCGCGGCGAACAACGCGCCCGGCGTGCCGAAGAATCGTTTCTTCGCCATGACCGCGCTCGACGAAAATCGTGCCAAGAGCCAGCTCGCGCAAAAAGCCAGCGTGGACGTTACCGCCGTTACTAACCTCGCCATCTGGGGCAATCACAGCGCCACGATGTATCCGGATTTTGCCAACGCCAAAATCAACGGTCGCCCTGTGCCGGAAGTCATCAGCCACACGGAATGGTTGGAAAAAGATTTCATCACCACCGTGCAACAGCGCGGCGCCGCCATCATCAAAGCGCGTGGCTTGTCCAGCGCCGCCAGCGCCGCCAATGCCGCGTGCAACACCGTTTACAAACTCACGCATCCCACGCCCGCCGGCGATTGGTTCAGCGTGGGTGTGCATTCCGACGGCAGCTACGGCATCGAGAAGGGTTTGATCTTCAGCTACCCGACCCGCAGCAACGGCACGGATTTTGAGATCGTCCAGAACGTGCCGCTCAGCGACTTCAGCAAAGCCAAGATCGCTGCGACCGAAGCCGAATTGAAGGAAGAGAAGTCGCTCGTGGCTGACTTGCTGCCGAAATAAATTTTTGAATCACAGCGGCAATCTCGCACTGCGGGGTTGCCGCTTTTTTATTTACCGCGAAATACACAAACCACGCGAAAGAAGAACGGAGTCAGTTTTCTTTTCGTGTATTTGGCGTATTTCGCGGTTAAAATTTCGCTGAATGAAATCGCGCCCCAAGATTGGTGAAGTTGGTGAACTGGCCGTTCCTACGGACATCAGTCACGCCGTGGAATTCCATGGTGATGGCATGCCCGTCGTCGTCTCCACGCCGAACATCATCCAGTTTCTCGAACGCACCGCGCGTCATCTGCTCACGCCGCATCTGGAAGCGGATGAGCGTTCCGTGGGGCTGGAGATTGACATCCGCCATCTCGCCCCGACGCCCGTCGGCCAGACGATTCATTGCCGCGCGCAAGTCATCTCGGTGGATGGCAGCAAGGTTCAATTCCAAATCGAAGCCCGCGATGCGCACGAAGTCATCGTGCGCGGCCTGCACAAACGCGCCATCATCCGCACGGAAAGTTTCACGCGTAAGGTGAAATCCAAGGGCGGCTGAATTTAACCGCTAATCTTCGCTAATCTTCGCTGATCGAAGATTTAATTCGGTGGCAGAATTTTTTAACATTAGCGGTGATAAGCGCAGATTAGCGGTTTGCAGCCTTGTGCAATCGTGCTAGCTTCACCGCACTTATGGCTTTTGATTCCTTCCGCGATTTCGTCAACGCCCTCGACCAGGCGGGCGAACTCAAACGCATTTCCCAGCCCGTCGCCACCGAACTCGAGATCACCGAGATCGCCGACCGCGA
>CAIWFB010000095.1 GCA_903911825.1 uncultured Verrucomicrobia subdivision 3 bacterium | reverse complement strand
GCCCAAATCGCCATCGGCCAACGCCCGTTTCATCCCGCCGCGTGCCTGCTGCTCGCAGAAATCGCCGTCGCTGGGGGCGATGGGCGTAGCGCCAAAGTATGCGCCGAACACGCCCGCCACCTCGCGCCTGGTTGGGAGCCCGCGAAAAAATTCCTGAAATCGGTGGCGCGAGATTCCGCCGCGCCTAAATCAAATTTACCGTGGCTCAATACCGCTAGCTTTACGCCACATGCCCAGCGTCTCACGATCTGCCTTATCACCAAAAATGAGGAGAAATTTCTGACGCAATGTCTGAAATCCGTTCGTCCGCTCCACGCGCAACTCATCGTGGTGGACACCGGCTCCACCGACCGCACCGTGGAGATCGCGCGTGAGTTTGGCGCGGAAGTGTATTCCTTCACGTGGTGCGATGATTTCAGCGCCGCCCGTAACGCCGCGCTCGAACACGCCACCGGCGATTGGGTGCTCATGCTTGATGCGGATGAAGAATTGCCCGCGGATCAACACGCAAAATTACTCGCTGATATGGAGCGCGCCGAGATGGTCGCCTTGCGTCTGCCACTCGTGAACGTCGGTCAAGAGACCGAAGGCCGCAGTTTTGTGCCGCGCCTATTCCGCAATGCGCCGGAAGTGTTTTTCCACGGCCGCATCCATGAACAAGTGTTTGCCAGCCTGCTCGTCCACGCGAAAAACTGGGGCCTGAAGACCGACCTCGGCACCGCGCAAATTCTGCATCACGGCTACACGAAAGAACTCGTCCGCGACCGCAATAAAGTGGAGCGCAACTTGCAATTGCTCCGGCTTGGCGTCGCGGAAAATCCCGCCGATGCGAACCTGATGATGAACTTCGGCATGGAACTAGTGCGCTCCGGCGACCTCACCGGCGGCCTCGAAAAATATCGCGACGCCTTCCATTTGCTTGCCGCGCAGCCGCCCGGCGAAGCGCCCGAAGTGCGCGAGGCCTTGCTCTCGCAATTCACCAGCCAGCTCTACAAAGTGCGCGGTCACGCCGAAGTCGTGCAGGTGCTGACGTCACCGCTCGCCAAACAAACCGGGCTCACTGCGTCACTCCACCTCGCGCTCGGACTCTCGCTGTTTGAATTGAAAAATTATTCCGGAGCCGCCGAGCAGATGCGCGCATGTCTCGTCAAAAAAGATCAGCCCGCGCTCACGCCCGTGAATCTGGATATTTTCACCGCCGCACCGCTGCATTGCCTCGCGCTGTGTTCCGTGCGCACCGGCCAGTTGGCGGACGCAGAAAAATATTTTACCCAAGCGGTGCAAGTTCTGGGTCGCGCCAACGAAGCCCGCGTGGACTTTGCGAAATTTCTCGCGGAACAAAATCGGGCCCCGGAAGCGTTACAACAATTGCACACCGCCATCACCGCTGACCCGAACTGCCAGCTCGCGTGGCAACTGGGCGGTCAACTGGCGTTGAGCCAACCGCAGTTTTTGGAGTTCGCGCTCGATTGGACCGGCGAAGCCATGCGGCACCTCGCCAGCGACCCGATGCTGCAAGCCCAGCGCGCCGAAGCGCTTTTGCTGGCCGGCCAACCGACGGAAGCCGCCGAGTTGTGGCGCGCCGTTTGGGAGGAAGCCGCCACGCCGCGCTCACTCGCTGCTCTCATTCTCTGCACCCTCGCTAATGGCCAACTCACCATCGCGCCTCGCGCTGGCGCCGAAGAGGAACAGACCAGCCGCGCCTTTGTGGCTTGGTATCAACGACTCCTCCAATTCAGCGGATTGGAAACCCTCCAGCTCGTGCATAATAACGTGCCCGCGTTGACGACCAGTTTGCCCACCGCCGCGCAATTGCTCCTGGCCGCCATGGCCGAAGCGCAGGACGAAGTGATGTGCACTAACTGATTTTTTTATCGCCCACGCAGGCCACTAAGCTGGTTCAATTTTTTCCGCGATTTGACGCACGGCAAAACCGGCTGCGGCAAAACCGAACGCGCCCGTCACAAACGTCGCGGAACCCAAGCCCCCATTACAGTTCAGCCCCGCGCCCTCCTCCGCTGCCGTGCGCAGTTCGCACACGGAACCATCTGCTTGGGGAAAGACGGCGCGTTCCACCGAATACACGCACGGCAAATCCATCGCGGCTTGTTCGGCGGGAAAACCGTGTTCTTTGCGCAAGCGACGGCGGATTTCCGAGAGCAATTTATCGTGGCTCGCCTTGGACAAATCGCCGACGCGCACGGAAGTCAATTCGCGTCGCCCGCCCGCGCCCCCACAGGCCACCACTGGAACGTGGTTTTCGCGGCAACGCACCAGCAACAACACCTTGTTCGGCATGTTATCAATCGCATCAATCACGAAATCAAATTTTGGCGCGAGTAATTCCTCGGCAGTCTGCTCGTTGAAAAAGCGTTGCTCCGTCGTCACACGACACTCGGGATTGATGGCGTGAATGCGTTCCGCCATCGCCGTGACTTTCGCGCGACCGACCGTTTCCGTGACCGCGTGGAGCTGGCGGTTGATATTCGTCGCGCAGACTTCATCCAAGTCCACCAACGTGATCGCGCCCACACCCGACCGCGCCAATGCCTCCGCCGCCCACGTCCCCACGCCACCAATGCCTACGACGCCAACATGCGCCGCACGCAACCGCGCCAAGCCCGCCCGGCCATAAAGCCGCGCAATGCCGCCAAATCTGGATTCAAAATCGCTCATGTGAATTTAATGCAATTGTGTCTGCAAAATTTCAACGTCATTCGTCGGAGCCTGACACACTTGGCCAGTGCAAACGTAGGCGGTGGCCTTCGCTTTTGCCGTCAAGGTCTTGGCGAACGGTTCCACCGCGCCGGTCGTGCCGAGGACGATTTTGTTCGGCTGGTAAACTGAATGCGCGGCGTGGAGAAGTTCTTGAAATGATACCGCCGCAGAATCGCCCGCGATGACGACACGGCGCGGTTCGTCCAACCAGAAGTCCAGCGCGTGCAACATGCAGGCGAGCGCGGCGGGATTATTTTGTAGCCGATGCGCGAAGAGTTGCAGCGCGGCTTCAGCAGGTTGGCGGAAATCGTCGCGACCCGTGATGGCGGCGAGTTTCAGCAGCGCGAGCGTGGCGACGGAATTGCCGCTCGGCTCCGCGCCGTCATAATCGTCCTTGATGCGCAGGATCAAATCGGTCGTGTCCGCCGGGCTTTGCCAGAAGCCGCCGTTCGCGGGATCGTAAAATTTCGCGAGCAGCGCAGTGGCTAGTTCGCAGGCGAAATCCAGATGCGCGGGATTCAGCGTGGCTTCGTAGAGTTCGATGACGCCCGCTAGTTGAAAGGCGTAGGCTTCGAGCAGTTGGACGCTATCGCGTTCGCCCTCGCGCCAGCGATGGAAAAGGGTTTTAGATTTCTCATCCCAAAGTTTTTCGCGAATGAACTGCAAATTCTTTTCTGCCGCCACCCGATATTTTTCTTCGCTCAACACGGCGCCCGCCCGCGCCATTGCGCCGAGCATCAGACCATTCCACGACGCCAGAATTTTGTCGTCGAGATGCGGGCGAATGCGCGTGGCCCGCACGGCAAGCATCTTGGCTTGGGCGGAATCCAGCAAAGGCAAATCGGCAGTGGCAATCTGGGGCGTCACCACGCTCAACACATTCAACCCCGGCAACGGCTGCGGATGGCTGTGATCCACGAAGTTGCCTGGTTTCGTGATACCAAAATAATTTGTGGCGACGATGAATTCGTCCGGCGAGAGCAGCTTGGAAAGTTCGTCGTGCGTCCAGCAGTAAAATTTCCCTTCCTGCCCTTCACTGTCGGCGTCTTCGGCGGAATAAAAACCGCCGTCAGGATGCATCATGTCGCGCAGGACATAGTCGAGGATATCGCGCACGGTGGCGGCATGGCGCGCATCGCCGCTGATGAGATACGCGTCGAGATACAACTGCACGAGCTGCGCGTTGTCGTAGAGCATTTTTTCGAAATGCGGCACGAGCCATTCGGCATCCACGGCGTAGCGGGCGAAGCCGCCGCCAAGTTGATCATGAATACCGCCCGCCGCCATTTTATCGCATGTCGTAAGCACCATGCGCTGCGCTTCGGCGTCGCCAAAACGCCGCGCCGTGCGCAAGACGAGCAGCGGAATGCTGGGCTGCGGAAATTTCGGAGCGCCACCAAAGCCGCCATTCATTGAGTCGAAAGCGTCTTTGAAGGATTCCACCGCCGCGCGAATGGTTTGCGGGGTGAGCGGAGAATTTTCTTTCGCATCGCGGGCGGTGATGAGTTCGAGGCGGGCGTGTAATTCATCCGCGCTGGCGGAGACTTCCAATTTTCGTTCGCGCCACAGTCCAACAATTTGCTGAAGCAGACTTAAAAAGCTGGGGCGACCATGGCGATTGTCGGGCGGGAAATAAGTGCCACCAAAAAAGGGTTTCAGATCAGGCGTAAGAAAAACATTCAGCGGCCAGCCACCGCTGCCGGTCGTGGATTGCACGAAGGTCATGTAAATTTTATCCACGTCGGGCCGTTCCTCGCGATCCACTTTGATACTGACGAAATATTCCTTCAGATACGCGCCGACTTTTTCGTCTTCGAACGACTCGCGTTCCATCACATGACACCAGTGGCACGTAGAATAACCGATGCTCAAGAAAATCGGCTTGTCCTCGGCGCGCGCTTGAGCGAAGGCGGCGGCGTTCCACGCGCACCAGTCCACGGGATTATGGGCGTGCTGCAAAAGATACGGCGATTTTTCCTGCGCGAGTCGGTTGGTGTGTTGGTGCGTCACGCGCACAAGATTCACGAAAAAACGCAAAAGTAAAACCGGCAAAAATGAAATCGTCTGACTCACCCGCGTGCGCTAGGCTGGCGGCATGTTGTGGAAAAAACTGTGGCAACCGGAAGTCGTGCTGATGCTGATCGGCGGCATCGTGCTCGCGTTTTTTTTCGTGAGCCTTGCGGTGGGCGTGCTGCAACACTACCAAATCACCGGCTTTCAAAATTCCTACGACGTCGGCGCGGTGTTGGCGGCGACGCTGAGTTTTCACGGCGCGGTGATCATCGCCGCAGGGTTATTCCTGAAATTCCACGCGTTTGACTGGCGTGAAGTGCTGGGCCTGAATAACGATCGGTGGAAACGCAGTCTACTGCTCGCCGGCGGCGTCTTGCTGCTGATGCTTCCGGTGATGCTCGGCCTGAAATATGTTTCGGAAATCACTTTTGAAAAAATGGGCTGGCCCACGGAAAATCAAAAAGCGGTGGAACTTTTCGCGAATGTGAAATCCGTCGGACTGAAAATTTACCTCGGCATTTTTGCGGTGGTGCTGGCGCCCATCGCGGAGGAATTCGTCTTTCGCGGCCTGCTCTTTTCGGCGGCGAAGAAAATGGGTTGGCCGTGGCTGGCGTGGGTTGGCGTAAGCTTGTTATTTGCCCTCATCCACTTAAACGGCCCGACGTTTCTACCGTTGTTCGCGTTCGCGCTGGCGCTGACGTGGCTTTACCAAAAGACCGAAGGGTTACTCGCGCCCATCGTCGTGCACAGCGCCTTCAACGCCGCGAATGTGATTTTACTCCTGCTGGCAGATGAATTCGCCCGCCAGTTGCCCAATCAATCATGAACGAATTCGAACTCATCGCGCACCTCACGAAAAACCTGCCGACGAATCCCAGTGTCGTCACGGGTGTGGGCGATGACTGTGCAGTGCTGGATCTAGGCGTGCCGGACAAATTGATCTTGTTCAAGACCGATGCCGTGGTGGAAGGCGTGCATTTCACGGGCGAAACGCCGCCGGAAAAAATCGGGCGCAAGGCGCTCGCGCGCTGCTTGAGCGACATCGCGGCGATGGCAGGCACGCCGACGGCAGCGCTGGTGACGGTGGCGTTGCCGCCCGACTTTGACGCGGAGTTCGTGGCGAAAATTTATGAGGGCTTGAATGCACTCGCCGAAAAATCCGGCGTAGCGATCGTGGGCGGCGAGACGACGACGAATCCCGAGCGCATGTTGATCTCGAGTGCGCTGCTGGGCACCGTGCCGCGTAGAAATTCGTATTTACGCAGCAGTGCGAAAGTGGGCGACGCCATTTTTGTGACGGGCGAATTAGGTGGTTCCATTGCGGGCAAGCATCTGGATTTTGAACCGCGCCTGGCCGAGGCGCGTTGGCTCGCGGAGCATTTTACCATTCATGCGCTGATGGATTTGAGCGATGGTTTGGGCGGCGACTTACGCCATATCTTACAAGCCAGCGGCGTGGGCGCACAGATCTTGAAGACCTCGGTGCCGATTGCACGAGCGGCGAAGTTGAGGGCGAAAGAAAATGCGTCAGCCAAACCGCCCTTCATCGCGGCGCTGACGGATGGCGAAGATTTTGAATTGTTGTTCACGACGCCCACCGGCGACACGGTGAAATTATTAGATGCTTGGAAACAAAAATTCCCCGACTTAAAACTCTCGTGCATCGGAAAAATTGTCACAGGCGAAGGCATGGTCATCCGCGACAAAATGGGGACGCACACTTTTAACGCCAATGGCTACGTTCACTTCTCATAGTCCGGCGGACACTGAAGCGCTCGGCGAGCGGTTCGGACGCGCGGCGCAGCGCGGCTTAGTGCTGGCGTTGAGCGGCGACTTGGGCGCGGGCAAGACGCAGTTCGTGCGTGGCTTGGCGCGCGGGCTGGGTTGCGCGGGCAGAGTGCATTCGCCGACGTTCACGCTGGTGAACGAATACGGCGGCGGGCGGCTGACCTTATTTCATCTGGATCTGTATCGGCTCGAAACGCGGGAACAGATTTTATCGGCGGGCATCGAGGAATATCTGACGCCGGATGGCGTGAGCGTGGTGGAATGGGCGGAACGGATTTACGATTTACGATTTACGATTGCCGATTTGAAGAATGTGAAAATTGAAATCATCAGCGAAACGGAACGTAAAATAACTTATGACGATCTTGGCGCTTGAATTTTCCTCCGACCGCCGCAGTGTGGCGTTGGCGCGGGACGGCGTGGTGCTGGCGGAAGCAGTTGAACAAACCGGTGGCCGCGCGACAAATGCCATCGGGCTGATCGAACAGGTTTTGGCGGCGGGAAAAATGTCGCGCGCAGACATTGAAGTGGTCGCCGTTGGGCTAGGGCCGGGCAGTTACACAGGGATTCGCGCGGCGATTGCGGTGGCGCAGGGCTGGCAATTAGCAACGGGCGCGAAAACGATTGGCGTGCGGAGCGTGGAGGCATTGGCAGCGCAGGCGCAGGCGGATCAGATTTTTGGTTTGGTGAACGTGGTGGCAGATGCACAGCGGGGCGAATTTTACCTGTCCACTTGGGAAATTTCCTCCGCCAGCCACCGGGAAATTGAACCGTTAAAAATTGTTAGCGCGGCGGTTTTAGCCGAAAAACAATCAATGGGTGAGCCGTGCGTTGGGCCGGTGGCGGCGTGCGGCGTGTTTCCGAGTGCGGCAATGGTGGCGCAGTTGGCGGGTGGGCGCGCGGATTTTGTGGGGGGCGAGGCGCTAGAACCGGTGTATTTGCGCGAGGTCAGCTTTGTGAAGGCGCCGCCGAGCCGGATGGTTTGATAAGGACAGAATTTGTCAAGTTGCGGGACATTTAAGCGACCAGCAGGAGCCGATTGCCCTTGAGTAAGGCCGCTTGTCACTCTGGCACATGGTGTGCTAATTGTTGCTCGTCGAGGCAGACTAAATCATTTTTCTCATGCGATTTGAATCAAAACTGGGCGGGATCAGCTGGCGCGGCGGACGTCCCGCCTTGCCGGAGCGGCGGCGCGAAGCGGGCTTCGTGGTCACGTTGCCGGAGGTGTTGATCGCCGTGGTTATCGTGGCACTGGTGTTTGGTGGCGTCATCGAGGGCTACATCGTGGCGGGCAAGCGGACGGAGTGGACGGGCTATTCTCTGGCCGCCCAAGCGCTCAGTCTGCAGACGTTGGAACAGGTGCGGTCGGCGACGTGGGATATCGCCCTGAATAAAACTGAAATCACCAATCTCGCGTTACAAAACAAAGCGTGGCCGGTGGCTCCGTCAAGCTCCGGCACTTGGACCATGACCGGTTACACCACCAACATCATGGACGTGCCGTGGCGCGGATCCAATTACGTGATCGCGACGAATTATGTGACCATCAGCCAGATTTACGCCAACAATCAAACCAATCCTTCGGTGCAGTTGCAGGTGGTGCAGGTGGATACGGTATGGCCCTTCGCCGGTTGGGGAAATTACGTGGTGAAAATTTACACCAATAGCGTCTGCACCGTCATCGCACCGGACAATCGCGACCCGGACACTTTGGGCCAATAAACCTATGCAAGCTTACCTCACGCACAGTAAACGGGGCGGACGCTCGTCACGCATGACGGGCGCTACGTTGATTGAGATGATGTTCTCCATCACCATTCTCGTGATGGTCGTCATTGCCATGATGAGCGCGCATCTCATGGGCCTCCGGCAAAACCAGTTGGTCGAAAGCAAAGGCGGCGCCAGCGATACCTCGCGCCGGGTTTTGAATCAATTGCCCGTGGACATCCGCTCTTGTAAAACGTGGTATATCGGCAATATGTCGGGAACTAATTTTTCCAAGGATACGGATGGGGCGGCTCAGCGCGGCATCGCGTTGCAATTATTTGATACTTCAATGGAGAGCACCTATGTGCTGTATTATTTTGATTTAAGCGCTTCCAACAGCAGCAACGGTAGGTTGATGCGCACGGTCAGCACGAATTGGAATCCGGTCTGTCTGGCTTCAAATTTGGTCGATTGGCTGGGCGGTGGTTATCAGTTTGTAGCGGAAGATTACACCGGCACCGTGGCGACCAATCAGGGCTACAGCAAAGCCTATAAAAACTTGATCCACACGAAGCTTCAGTTCTGTCAGTTCCAATACCCGCTCACGCCCGTCGGCACGAACGGGCTGTATGATTTTTACAAGTTGGAATTTAAAGCCACCCCACATCTCCCGGAATAATCTGTATGAAAATCTCAATTATTAATCGCTCGGCGCAACGTGGTTTTGCGCTGCTGATGGTGATGATCATGATTGGCGTCAGCGTGGCGCTGCTCGCCGGGGCTATGTATCGCTCCCACACTATCTCGCTCTTGAACCAGCGGAATAACGACTATTCGGTGGCCAGCGTGGCGGCGGAAGCGGCGGTCGAAAAAGTATATGCGCTGATGGCGTGGCAATTCCAAAGTTACGGCGTGGCGGGGGTGAGTAACAACTTGACGAGTTTTCGCACCAACGTGCCCACCGGCGCGGAATTTGGTTTTTGGACGAACGTCTCGTTTGCGGATGCGCAGGGCAATATCGGCCGGACCTATGTGTCTTTGGCGTATATTTATTCCGGTTATCTGCCAGCCGCTTACGGGGGCACCAACGGCGGTCTGTTCACCACGAATGCTCCGGTTTACCGCATCGTCTCCAATGCGAAGATGTTGAACACCAGCTACAACGTCATCGGCACGGCGCAAGAAGACGTCTTGCTCGCGCTGGTGCCATTGACCACTTGGGCCATCTTTTACAACGGCGCGCTCGAGTTCACCCAATGCGCGGCGATGACGGTGAATGGCCGCGTGCACGCCAACGGCAACATCGCCGTGGGCACTTCTGCCTCGCTGGCCTTCAACAGCGGTGTCAGCACCACGGGCACGTTGACAGCGCCGGGGTTGGATGGTCTGTCGGCTTTTGCGGCCAACGCGTGGAACACCACCTTTGCCGCGTCGCCGAGCTATACGACGAACGTCGGCAGCGTGACCGTGTCGTTGAACATGACCAATTCGCATTTCCTGATTGATATGCCGACGAATGGCGAATCCGCTACCTCCTCGCTGGGGATGCAACGGCTTTACAATCAGGCGCAGATGGTGCTCACCGTCACCAACAATCTCGCGGGTGCGGGCAATCCCACCGTCACCCTGACCTTGCAGACCAGCGTCAACGGCGCGGTGCCCGGCAACGACCCGGCGAAGTCTGTCTTTGTGCTCACCAATGCCAGCGCCAGCAACTTATCCACCAATCTACCGTTTCTGGATCTCGACAATGCCTTCTTCGACCAACGCGAACGCGACACCAACATCATCACCGAAATTGACATCAGCAGCTTTCGCACTTGGGTGGCGACCAACACGCTGGTGCAAAATAAACTCCCTTCGGCGAGTGGCGTTTATCCGACCATCATGTATGTGGCCGACCAACGGGTAAATTCCACCACACAGCCTGGGCAGTTATCGGTGGTGCGGGTGAAAAACGGTTCACAAGTGCCATCCAACAACGGCATGGGGTTCACCATCGCCACCAAAAACCCGCTCTACGTTTGGGGTAATTACAACACCACCCAAGGCAGTGGCACCGCCGCCGTAGGCTCTACCAACACCGCCAATACTTATCCGGCCGCTTTTCTCTCGGATTCCCTGACCGTGCTTTCCTCCAACTGGACGGACTCCGCCAGTGCCACTTCCACCAGCACTTATTCCCAATCAACCACGGCTTTCGATGCTGCTGATACCACCATCAATGCCGCCATCATCACCGGCACGATGCCTTCCACTGGCACCAGCGACACCACCTTCAGCGGCGGCGTCCACAACCTGCCGCGCTTGCTCCAAGACTGGTCGAGCAAAAATCTCTGGCTGAATACCTCCATCCTCCGTTTGTGGAACAGCAACATGGCGACCAACCAATTCCGCAATCCTGCCGGATTCAATCCCACCCCGGTGAATCCGTATTACAATCCGCCCACGCGCCACTACGCTTTCGACGTGAATTTCCTCAACCCCGCCAAAGTGCCGCCGGGCATTCCCGTCGCCTTGGTGCCCATCCGTTTTGCCTGGGCCACCCCGCCGCCCAGCATCGTGAACTATACGCCCGATCATAACTGATCGAGCGACGACGAAAAAACCCAGCCCGTTTTTACGAGCTGGGTTTTTTGTTGGAGCGAATGGCCGTTACGGTTGCACGAAGTTGGCGATCACCGTCTGCAGCTTTTGCAGATCCGGTCGGTTGATATACATCATGTGACCCGCGTCGAATTCCGCGTAGCTGATATTTTGGCGGTAAGGCGCGGCCAGACTCATGTGATCCAAACTGTGGTGCATGGCGTCAATCGGGCAGACCAGATCGCACGCACCACCCAGCACTAAAACTTTCATGTGCGGATTCTCATTCATCACCGTCGCCAACCGATCGCTCGCGTTGGGGAACGTGTTCGGCGCAGCATAATTCCACGGCTGCACCCCGGCGATCAAGGTGTAGGGCAAATCGTTCTCAAATTTCAATTCGCCGCGCACATAAGCATTCATTGCCGCTGAGAACGGCCCCATCACCGCCGCGCTGGAGGGATCGAACAGCGCCCACGGTGCCGAAGGATCGCCATCGCGTCCCGTCAACCGTGCATCATACGCGCCCAGCACCAAGCCCTCGTCCTTCAGCAGTTGCTTGCGAAAAATACTTTGGTCAATCCGTAGATTGAAATCCGCGATCACCGCTGGTTTCAACCCCGTGAGCCGCGCTAATTCCGCGCCGATTTTTTCACGTTCCGCCGCCGGTAGCGCCGCACCGTGTTGTAACGCACTCGCGTAATCACCCTGCGCAAACGCCCGCGCTTCTGCCAACGCCTTGGGCAGATCCGCCTGCAAGTCCGCCGGTAATTTTTTATGGAAATGCGCCGCCGCCGTCATCGCCGGCAAACTCAAGGCATACGGCAAATCATTGCCCGTCCCTGCGCGGATGGTGCCAAAATCCAGCACGCCCGACACCAGCACCAGACCATTCAGATACATCCCGCAGCGATCCCGCAAATGATCCGCCAACCCCGCCGCGCGAAACACGCCGTAACTTTCCCCGCACAGATACTTCGGCGAGAGCCAGCGATTTTGCCGCGTCGTCCACAGCCGGATGAATTCGCCGATGGAATCCAGATCGCCGTCCACCCCAAAAAATTGCTCCGCCTTTTCATCCTTCGCCACGCGGCTGAAACCCGTCGCCACCGGATCGATGAACACCAGATCCGTCGCGTGTAGCAGCGAGAATTCATTATCCACCAGCGCGAACGGCGGCTCCGGCAACGACCCATCCGCATTCATCTTCACCCGGCGCGGCCCCAGCGTGCCCAGGTGCAACCACAACGAAGCCGACCCCGGCCCGCCATTAAAGCTGAACATCACCGGGCGCGGTTTGGTTTCCGGTTTCTGGTTTCCGGTTTCCGGTTTTTCCACCCGCGTGTAAGCCGTGTAAAATACATTCGCCCGCGACGTCCCATCCGGCTTCAGCAGCGGCAACATCCCCGTCTCGGCCACATACGTCACCTTTTGCCCGGCGATCGTCACCGAGTTGGTGATCCGCACCGGCGCGGAGAGCGCATCGGGGATTTTTACGGCCGCCGGATTCGTGGCCGAGCTGGCGGGAGCATTGGTCGCCGCCGGTTCCGCAGCGGCGGGCAAGGAGAGCGCGCCCCAAACCAGGGTCAGCGCGAGAGCGAGAATTAGTTTCATAGTAGGAATAGCATGGTGGCGAATGCGGAAATAATCAAACCTCCGCTCGCCGCCGCCGGATAGTGGGCAACCTGTGAACAAGTTTCAAGAAAAGTGCTTGCCGATGGCCGCAATGTGTGAGAAAAGTCTTCATTGGTTTTAGGACAGATAAAAGGAAGGCCAATACATTTTTATTAAAAAAACAGGTGAAGTGTTTCCATGAGCCAATCGAGGATTTTATCCCAATAGCCG
>CAIWFB010000094.1 GCA_903911825.1 uncultured Verrucomicrobia subdivision 3 bacterium | reverse complement strand
TTTGAAAATTTCCGGCAGAGGGCACAGGTGAGCGGGAAAGCCAGCCACTACGCCGCCGCGAGGTTTTGAGAAATCCCCCCTCAACGTCACCCTAAAACCCAAAAATGAGGGTAGTTGAGTGGGGTTGAGGGTAGTTTTTGAAGATATAAATTGGGTAATAGCAGTCTGCCTGCCTTTTCCTTGAAGGAAAAAAACCAAAAAAAACCGTCCGCTGACGAGGCGGACGGTCGCTGGCATTGGTCGCAGGCCATTTTTAAGAGGCCGCATCGTCAGCGGATTTTTGCCCCTCGTCGGGGGCTGGCCGCCGCTGAACCAAAAAGGGTTATTCCTCCGTTTGTTCCTGCCGAAAAATCCGGTAGTGGCCTTTGCCGTGCCGGTCGGTTTTCTTCACGCGGCTGGTTTGCTCCGCCAGTTCGGTGAGCATCGCTCCGGCGCGTTGCCCGTTGTAAAACATCCTGTCCATCATGCCGGATTTTTTGCCGTCCGCGTCCTTGTCGAGACTCCGCATTTCCTGCTCAAATTCGCTCGCGCTGCCCTCCCAGAGCGGAGAGTCATTGCCAATGAGGTTCAGGTTATCAATCATCTCTAATAGCCGCATTTCCGGCTGTAATTCCATCAGCGCGTTTTGAATGGTCGGGTGCCAGAAATTCACGCAACCGGTTCGCGGGTCAACTTTGCCGCTCGCTTTGAACTTCATCAGGAAATCCGCAAACGCCGGAAGCTCCGCCGTGATTTTCTTGGCCCACGCCGCCCGCTCCTCGTTGGTTTTCGGCAAATCAGCGGCTTGCGCGCAATGCAGCAAAATCATTTTATCTTTTAGCGATTTGTCCAACGTCGGCAAAATGTTGTAGCCCGGCCCCGGATTGCCCGCGATCACCAGCCGCCAGAACGGTTGCACGGTGAGATCGAGCGCGTCCGTGCCTTTGCCCTCCATGCGTTGATCTTGATCCCACAGCAACGATTTGAGAGCGCCCACGCGCATCCGCCGTTCTTCGAGGTTCGCCGCCGCCGCCTTGTCATCCAACACGAGGAGCGACGCCGAAAATAAATCCTTGTTGAATTTCCCCCCGTTAAGAAATTTCAACGGGTCGGCCCGCTTGCCGCCCAGTAACGGCTCTAACACCAATTTGATGAGCGCCGATTTGCCGCAACCGCTATCGCCGAAAATCCCGAGAATCGGACAATGCTGGAACGTCCACGGCCCGTGGCTCGTCATGCGGTTGTGAAAAGCGCGGTAACACTCCGCCAGCCATTGCATGAAAATCGCGTATTGGTTGTGCGCCGCGTCCTTAAAGAGCGTCGTCACCAGACTTTGCACCGTGTTAAACGCGCCGCTCTTCGGTTCAATGAAGCGCGGCGAATCCGTCACCAGAATTTCCGCGCCGTTCGCTTCATGCAGGCCGGAGACGTAGCCCGCCAACATTCCCGCATAAGCCACGCTCCGATTTTGAATGAGCCACATTTGCGCGCGGTCGGCAGGCGTATTGCCCTGATCGTCTGGCTTGTTCTTCCGCAAGCCATATTCCGCGAGCATCGTCATCATCTGCCCCTCTTTGAGGCGCGAATAACCGCCGCTGCCGTTGGGAAAATACCAGTGGCCTTTGACACCGTAGTAGTGCATGGGAATCGCGCTGACAACGTCCTCGTTGTGCAGCCAGATCATTCCTTTTTCGTCTAACCGTTCCGGCGTCGTTTGCTTGATTTTTGGGGGCATGAAATTTGGGGAGAGGTAAAGGTGAATTGAAACTGGCGAGCATCCGTGAGGTCGCCGGTATATTTTGCGCGGATGATGGCGGGCGTCGTGCCCTTGGCGGCGTAATAATTTTCATAGAGTGTCACCAGTAAATCCGCCGTCGCTGGTTTCCACTTGTGGGGGCCGTGCCCGCGCACGTCGGGCCGCACGCGGGGTTTTCCGGCCTTGGCTTGCTCGCGGTCGAGCTTTTTCCACCAGCGTTTTGCCGTGCGCGGGTGAACGCCGCCAAAGCGTTCAGCGATGTCTTTTAGCTGGAGCATCATTTCCAGTCGCGGTGATCGTGTCTGCCGTTGCGGAGAACAAATTTAGCCAAGTCGAGCCAAGCCTTTTGCGTCTGTTCATCCATTCGTCAAATGAGTATCGGTGTTTTACCTGAATATTTTTTCCCGTATGAATCATTCGCCGATGCCACGCGAATCGGTAAAGCTGCCGGGCGACTTTGTGCGGGTGAGCGATCTTGATTTTCACACGCCCTCCTTCGGGTCAGCATTGCCCGCCGCGCGATTTTTCAGCAACGTCACCGCCGCGTGCGCGATGCGCGAATTCGTTTCCAGCTTCACGAGACTGGCGTGCGTCACGCCGCCATTCTGCGAAAGCTCATTCACGATCTCCACCGCACAACGCAGCGCCGCTGCCCGCAATTCGTCGTTGGTTTTCATTTCACCGCCTCCCGCAGATTACGGAACAACGTCACCGCCGCGTAAGCCGAGACGGAGCCGCGCCGCGTGGGGATATGCTTCACCCATTTGAGCGAATTATTTTTGCAGTCGAGGCATTCATCTACCACGTCCGCGTTCACGTCAGCCGGACGCGGGATAAATTTCACGTCGTTACAGCACGAGCAAAACCAGTGACCGGAGTTAGCATTCATTTGTCGCCCTCCTCACAGAACCAATCAAACAAGCCCACGGCGACGAATTCCGCCTTGATCTGGTCGTAAAAGAAATTACTCGCGCCAAAGACGGCGCAGACCATTAGAAAGCTCTGGCGCAGTTCAAAATCAAGCGAGAGCAATTCGAGCAGCGAATACGGCTTGCCGTTCCAAAGGGAATAGAGCAGTCCGCGCAGTTTGTAAGATTGGCCGGTTTTGTTCCGGCAGACGTTCACGAGCAATTTGAGCCGGATTTTCACAAGCTCTAAATCAGGGGCGGCAATTTTCATTTTTTAACTTTGGTTGAGGGTTTGAATTTAAGGAGTTGTTTGGGAGTGATGAGCGAAGGCACCCGCGCCGCCGTTCTGGCGGCGGAGTGTTGCGCCCCGAACGGCACAAGGCCGAAATGAGCCTTTACACGCTCCGCCGTGTCAGCGGGGTATTCCTGCGGACGGCTCCGGCCCTGCGGACGGATACCAACCACAGCGAAAATGCGGTAAAGGTGAGTGAGAGAAACCGGCTTTCCGGCTTTTTTAAGATGCTGAAGTGTCTGCTTTGTTGTCATCTGTGCCCTGATACTAACCAGAGCAGACTGTTATGGACAATATCAATCTTTAACTTTCCTTAACATTTCGTAACGGCACGATGTATGCAGTCTTTGAACCATGAAAACTATACAACTGCATTTGAGAATAGACCCTGACGAAGCCGAGCTACTAGATAAGTTGGCTGGAAAGTCTTTGAGTCGTCAGGCTGTCGCGGGAATGCTTCTAACCGCTGCCATTGCTGCCACTGTAAAAAATCAGGGAAAGCTAACATTCCCGCCAGAATTTGACGTTGCCGGAGCAAATAAAACTTCAGCACCAATTAGCAGTTACCGATTGAACGAACCCACTACACCCACAAAGAGAAAATGAAAAATCTATTACTGTCCGCCGTCCTGTTCGCCGCCGTCACCGCCTCCGCTGGCATCGTGCCGCAGACGTTCACGCTCACCGCCACGCTCAAAGTGCAAAGCCCGCCCACGACTAACACGGCAGGGCTAATCACCATCGCCGCGCCTAAGCCGATCAGCGTCACCACGGCGTCGTTGCTCAAAGACTTGGCCACCGTCGCTTACTTGAACGGCGATTATGCGTTTACCACTTTCCCCACCGGCGCAAAAATCGTTTACCTAAACGACCCGGACAATTCTAGCTGGAATCATTTCATCGTCGCCAGCAGCACCGGCGCCCAACTGGCGGATGTGTCGGCAATACTTTACTACGAGCAACCGAGCGCCACGCGCATTCAATCCGGTAAGTTCGACACCAAAACGCAGACATATCCCACTTGGACGGAAACTTATTTAGGGCAAGTCGTGTTCACCGATTACGCCGTTGGCGGTAATACGAAAATCGCCTTTGGCGGAAATATCAGCAGCACGTTTACCGATGTCGTGAACACCAAGGCAGGAACCTATAAAGAGACGTGGACAAGCACGCTCACCGCAGGCATCGGCGAAGGATTTCACCAAGGCACGCCATGCCAAGTGAGCGGCACCGCGAGCGCCACGGGAAGCGCCACCTTCGCGTTGTGATGGCGAAATGGCCGGAGAACGAACTGCGAAAAATTCGCCGTCATCGGCAAAGTGCGAGAATGAAAAACCCCAATAAAAACGGGTCAAAAAAATTCGCTTCAAATCCTGTCGCTCCGACCATTTTTTTCAAACTTCTTTCGTTTACGGTTTTCGGCTTAACGCTTTGGCAATTGTCTGAGTCAATTCTTCCACGTTATAGGGTTTATCCAGCAAATACCCGATACCGACGGAATCAAATTCTTCGCGGTTAGATTGTCCGGCAAATCCCGTGCTCAGAACGATAGGTAGATCCTTGCGTAATTGCCTGACTTCCCGCGCCAACGCCACCCCGCTCATATTCGGCATGGTTAAGTCTGTCAGCACGAGATCGAAGCTAGCCGGTGCCTGCCGAAAGGCTTCAGCGGCCTCCTGCGGATTATTAAAACTGGTCACCCGATAACCTTGGCGTTGGAGGATGCGAGTGGCGAGGCGGGCGATCCGCTCTTCATCGTCTACCACCAGGATGTGTTGGCCTTGGCCGAGGGCGAGGACGCCTGCCATCACTGGGGATTGAGTTGTAATCGCTACTACCGGGAAAGTGATCTGAAAAGTTGTCCCCTTACCGATTTCGCTAGTGACGCTAATTTCAGCATCATGACTTTTGAGGATGCCATGAACCACCGACAAGCCCAACCCGGTGCCTTCGCCGGGCGCCTTCGTAGAAAAGAATGGCTCAAAAATGCGTTCCCGCACTTCTTCGTTCATACCGGTGCCTGTGTCGGCAATGGTCAATTGTAAATACTTGCCCGTTGCGAGCAATCGGTCGCCCACCATCGTCGCCTCCGAGAATTCAATCAAATCTTCAAGCACCGTCAGCGTTCCGCCTTGCCCGCGCATGGCGTAGCCGGCGTTGGTGCCTAGGTTCATTACGACTTGATGGATCTGCGTCGCATCGGCGAAAATTCCCACTGACTGCACGCCCGAGGCTGGTTGGCTATGGATGATAATATTCGCGGGTAAACTGGAGCGTAGAAGTTTGAGCGCCTCGCTGACGATGGGCCAGAGTGCCGTATTTGTCCGTTGCTGCTCGCGCCGCTGGCCGAAGGTAAGGATTTGCGCGACCAATTCCTTGGCGCGTGCCGCGCCGCGTGAAACTTCTCGCAGGCTGGTGAGGGCAGGATGATTGGCTGTTAATTCGGTTTGGGCAATTTCATTGAAGCCGATGATGCCCGTTAGAATGTTGTTGAAATCATGTGCGATACCACCAGCGAGCGTGCCCAAGGCATCCAGTTTATGGGTCTGGCGCAGATGGTTCTCCAACCGCTCCTTTTCTAATTCCGCCTGTCGCCGTTCGCTGATGTCAGCCGTGATACCGATGGCGCGATAATCTTTGCCATCGCTAGAACGATGGAGTCGGCCTTTGATTTCCAGCCATTTCTCGGTGCCATCGGGTAATCTGATTCGGTGGACACACTCTAAGCTTCCGTGTCAGTCGCAAACAGCCAATTAAATTTCTCGCCCACCGCCCCGGCTTCGCTGGCAGGAATTCGTTTGGTCAGATGCTCGACGTCGCCGCTCATCGTGCCCGCCGGATAACCATAAATCGCTTCTGCCTGCGCCGTGGCAATCAGTTTGCGCGTTGGCAAGGTGACTTCCCAGGAACCGATTTGAGCGGATTCCATCGCCAGCCGCAGGCGCTCCTCGTTTTGCTGTAATTTTTCTTCCGTGAGCAACCTCGCCACCACAGGGCCACATTGGTCCGCAAAGGAACGCAACAATTTTAAATCCTCCTCGCCATAACGCTGTAGCGTGTAGCTTTGCACCGATAGAATACCAACCCTCAAGCCTTCCCATAAAATCGGCACAAACAACAAGGAAGCCGAAAGCCGCTGGGCCTCGCCAAACGGGTCTAGATTGGAGGCTCCTGCAGCTAGTTCGGCGGGCGACCGGTTGATCAAAACCCCTTTGCCCGCCATCCTGTTTTTAAGGTTGTCGCTGATATGTTCCACCTCAAAAGTTGCGGGCACTGGTGCGTCGGCTCCCAGCGGTTTGTCTTCCCAATAACCCCCGCGATGCACCGCCCCATTTTGATCAATGATGACGAAGAAAAATGCGTCGTGGTTAAAAAACTTAGCGCATTCCCGAGCCACCGTGCGGCCAAAAGCCACAGGTTCCAAGGCAATGGTCAAAGCTCCGGCGAAACTGCGTAAGGCCTCACGAATCCGCTCATTACGTTTCATGGCCGAAATGTCGCGGACGATGGTGGAACAAAAATCGAGCGAACCATCGGGATGCCGATGGGAAATGATCACTTGCGATACTGGAATTTCCTGGCCCACGCTGCAGCACAAGGTGGATTCGCCGGACCAAATTTCTGAAGCCTGATTGCCTGTGAACGCCACCACATGCGTATTCCAGTCAGTAAATAATTGTGGCGCCGCCAACGTCGTGACGGCTTGCTCGGGCGTCAGGGCGAGTAGTTTTCGGCCCGCTTGGTTGAGGTAAAGCAGTCGGCCTTCGGCATTGGTGAAGCCCACGAAGTCGCTCGTGTTTTCCAGCACCGAAGCCAGTCGCGTCTGCAGCTCGGCTAGATGCTGTTCCCGGCGGAGGTTTTCCTGCACCACCCGCAGACGTCGCTCATAATTCCAACGGGTAAGTGCTCCGGTAAGCACGACCAAGCAGACACTGCATAAGAGCCAGAACCAAGGTGCGTGCCAGAAATACTCTTCGACCCGGAAGGCCACAAACTTCGCTGGACTACTGACGCCATTGCCGCCCGCCGCTTGCACGAATAACTGATGCTTTCCGGCTGAAAGTTCGTAGAAGGAAACAAAATTAAGACCGGAATTGTCGTGCCAATCTTCGCTTTTTTCATCCAGTCGAAAGCGATACGAATTTTTTTCCGGAGCGTCAAAATCCAGTAGGGCACAGTTGATTTGAATCTGGCGGCTGCCGGGCGGCAACACCAGAGGTGTGGTGACCGTGCCGAGATCTACTCGAACGGGTTGGTTAGAACCGGCTGGTAAATAAGCTAATGATTCAAACACTACGGGAGCGGCGTTGGCTTGCGCCGGAATGTTCTGCGGGTCAACCGCTGCGGCTCCGCGAAGCAGCGCAAACCAGAGGCGCCCGGTTTCGTCGCGGTGACTGGTGGGTTGAAAGCCATCCGGGAAATCAATCGCTCCAACTCCATCGCGATGATTATAGATGTGCAAGCCGGGATTCCCGTTGGTTTGGCTCGCCGCCTGCCAGAGTTCGTCACTATTTACCTGCACAATGGTGCGGCCACAACCAAACCAGAGTTGGTGCGCTGGGCTCTCCAGCAGTGAGACGATGTTATTACCCGGCAGGCCGACCGCTTTGGGAACTTTGCACAAGCGACCATTCCCAAAAACAAAAAGGCCGGATTTCGCTGTGCCGATCCAGATGCGATCTTGCTCATCCACGAGCAAGGAGGTGATACGGCTAGCTTCCGGCAGGCTGAACCAAAGTTTTAGCGCGAGCGTATCGTTGGTCTTAACCAGCTGAAAGAGGCTGCTGCGATTGGCGGTAATGATGGCCGAGTTTTTTCGTTCCGCAAAAAAGACCGCCTCCATCTGCCAAAGCGACGGGCGCTCTAACGGATGATATTGTCCAGCTGCGAGATATCCGACGCTGTTGATGCTCCCAATCCACAAACGATTTTCCGAATCTTCAAATAGGGCAGAGATGCTGGTGGGAATTTTTGGCTGGGTGCGGTTGAACTGTTGGGTGTGGTCGCCTTTGAGCGAAAAGAGCCCGTCATAGAGAGTGCCGATGAAGATTTCATCGTTCTTCGCGCGCACGATGGTTTGCACAAATTTGGCCGACACTTGGAGGTTTGGTTCGACATGGTTACCATTCAACAAAGCCAACCCTCCGCCATAGGTGCCGAATAATACCCGGCCATCTTTTAACTTGGCCATCGAAGTAATTGCCACGTCTGGAAGCCCTGCTGAAGTGCCTATGGAATGAAATCGAGCTGGCCGAAAGCGAGTGACGCCACCGACTCCACTACCGACCCAAAGATTACCCTGCGCGTCTTCAAACACCGAACGTGTCCCGCTGTCATTTGGCAGACCATCCGCTTTGCCAAACCGTTTCACCGTGCCGTTGGGGGAGATCCGGAAAAGTCCTTTTTCGAGGCTGGGTAGCCAGACGTTACCTAGCCGATCTTCGAGCAGTTGCCAGAAGCCTTCAACTGCGCTGCTCAAGGGCACTTCCTGAACGACTTGGCCATTCCGGATTAGCACTAATTGATTGGTCATCACCAGCCAGACGCCGCCGCCTCGAGCTTGCCCAGCGCCAACGGCTTTTTGCACGACGTGTTCGATGGTGTTAAAGTCACGCCAAGCGCTGCCATTCCAGTAGCCTACAAAACCACCGCGCACCACGATCGGTTGACCATTGACGTCCACTCCACAATAACTCCCGCCGTGTCCGGGTATGCCTGGTAATTCATTTAAGCGATTGTCCTGAACTTGAAAAACGCGACCCCGCGTCGTCGTTACCAATAGCGGCCCGTTGGTTCCCTCAGCAAAATTCCGGATTAACTCACGGTTACCCCAAGTGTGTGTTTCAGGTAAATTTGTCCAGCCGTTTTCCAGCTTCATCGCCAGGCCTTGCATGGTCCCCAGCAGCAAGCGCCCGTGTTGATCAACGTAGCAATTCACCACGCGCGTATCGGGAATCTGCGGCTGATTTTCAGCGGTGAACAGTGTGAATTCTAGACCGTTGAAACGGGCCAGTCCACTGAAGGAACTGAACCATAGATAGCCATCGCGCGTCTGACTAATCCCGGTGCAGGAATTTCCGGGAAACCCTTCGTCGAATCCAAAGCTATCCACCAGATATTCGCTATCAAATGGAACGGCAATCAAACGACTCGTCACGGGTGCTGCCATGACGTCAGATGACCACCACAACTGAAGACCCAAAAGTCCCCAGCAAAAATGTGCCGCTACGGATTTGAAATTTAAGCCCATGGATCGGTGGTCCGGACAAACGTTCATCATTCCGCCAAGCGATTTTTAGTTCCACCTGAGTCTTGGCGTGCGGAATCAATCAACCTCCCGACGACGAGGCAACATAAAGCGAGGAATCAGATGCAGCAAGTCGCTTGTCCATTAAGTCACATCGGCGACTCTGGATGATACTTAAGCCAGAAGTGTGGTGATAATTTTGTTGCTTGGATAAAAAGCCGCACCGGGAGCCGCAAATGGTGGTGGGCAAAAAAATTCATTTAGCCGAGGATGTTTCTGAAAAGCCAGTAAAACAGCACATTTCAATTTATCTATCACGGTTGGCATTGCCGTTGCTAAAGGGCGTGTGCCAATCACCGCCGGAGTCGGCTGGGGGCGACAAGCCGCCCGTGAGTGCGGGCGGGAACTTGACTGCGCCAGCAGGCGCTGATTGGTGGGTAGCGCGGTTCAAAACAACAAAACTATGAAGAAAATTGAAGCGATCATCAAACCATTCAAACTCGAAGAGGTAAAAGATGCCTTGAGCGAAATTGGCATCGAAGGCATGACTGTCAGCGAAGTTAAAGGCTTCGGCCGTCAAAAAGGGCACACTGAAATCTATCGCGGTAGTGAATACACCGTGGATTTCTTGCCGAAGATCAAAATCGAACTCGTCATCGGCGATGCGCAGAAAGACGCCGCTGTGGGCGCCATCATCAAAGCCGCCAAAACGGGCAAAATCGGCGACGGCAAAGTCTTCATCTCGAATGTTGAAGAAGCCATCCGCATTCGCACCGAAGAGAAGGGCGATTCCGCCGTCTAACCTCCAACCCCAAATTACTCATTACGAATATGAAAAAACATTTTCTTACTCTCGCTTTGATGGCTTTCGCTGCGTTCAGTTCGCTGAGCGTGCGCGCGGATGATACCAACGCCCCGGCCGCGGCTCCGGCGGCTCCAGCCCTGCCTGCTGCTTCGATTGACCAACGCGTCGCAGCGTTGGAAGCCTACATCGGCAACGGTGACCCCGGTGCCTCGCTCACCAAAGACACCAACGGCAATCTCACGGTGACCGCGCCGGCCACCGTCGGTGTGTCAGGTCCCGGTCACAACGCGTGGATGATGACCAGCACCGCGCTGGTGTTGTTCATGACGCTGCCTGGCCTAGCGCTGTTCTACGGTGGTCTGGTGCGCAAGAAAAACATCCTGTCACTCGTCGCCCAATGCTTCGGCATCACCGGCCTCGTGACGATTCTCTGGGTCGTCTGTGGCTACAGCTTCATCTTTGCTGATGGCACCGACATCATTAGTGGCGTGCTCGGCAACTTGAAATTCAAGATGCTCGATGGCGTCAATTCCGCCACCAATAGCAACTACGCTTACTGGGTTTCCCAGAATGTGTTTTCCATGTTCCAATTAATGTTCGCCATCATCACGCCCGCGCTCATCCTCGGAGCGATCGCGGAACGCATGAAGTTCGCGGCCATTCTCGTATTCGTCGGTTTGTGGATGTTCGTCGTTTACTTCCCGCTCGCGCACATGGTCTGGGGCGTCAATGGTTGTATGAACGGCGTCTGGAACGCGGGTGCAAAAATCCACGCGATTGACTTCGCTGGTGGCACGGTTGTTCACATGTCCTCCGGTTGGTCGGCGCTGGTGCTCTGCATCATCCTCGGTAAACGCCTCGGCTTCGGCAAAGAAGCGATGCCCCCGCACAGCATGGTCATGTGCTTCATCGGCACCGCGATGCTGTGGGTCGGCTGGTATGGTTTCAACGCCGGTAGCGCCTGCGCTGCTGACGGGGTGGCCGCGAATGCCTTCACCACCACGACGATTGCTACGGCGGTTGCGTCCTTCGTCTGGCCGTTGATTGAATGGATTGTGCGCGGCAAGCCCAGCATCCTGGGTTTCTGCTCCGGTGCGGTTGCGGGTCTCGTCGTCATCACACCTGCTTGTGGTTTCGTCACGCCGGAAGGTTCCTTCGTGATCGGCATTTTGGCCGGTATCATCCCCTGGTTCTTCTGCTACAAAGTCAAAGGCTGGTTCGGTTATGACGACGCTTTGGATACGTTCGGCGTGCACGCTATTGGCGGCACCATGGGCGCCATCCTCACCGGCATGCTGGCCCGTAACAGTGCCAACGCTAACCTTGCGACCAACCTGAAATCCTACGTTACCGACACCTTGTTTCAACCGCTCCTTATGGAACAGTTGAAAGCGGTCGGTATCACCATCGCTCTCGCGGTGGTCGGCACGGCAGTCATCGCCTTCATCGTGAAGATGCTCATCGGCCTCCGCCCGAGCGAAGAGTCCGAAATGACCGGTTTGGATCTCTCCGAACACGGCGAAGAAGGCTACCACAGCTGAACTGAGCTGATTGAATTCAGAACGGCGGGCAACGTAAGTTGCCCGCCGTTTTTTTATTTTCAAAGTGTAACCAAATTCAAGTCACGCGAATCACCAGCGCTGTGGTGTTATCGCGACCGGAGTTTTTAACCGCTTCATTAACCAACGTGTGGGCGCAGTGTTCCGAAGTATCCGCACGGAGCAGGCCGATGAAATGGTGATTGTAAAGGCCATCCACGAGTCCGTCCGAGCAGATCAGAAATATATCGCCAGAAGTGCAGGGGACCAGGCCGGTCTGCGGCTCGACGAATTGATTGGTGCCGCCCAACGCTTTTTGCAGCACGTTCCGGCGCGGATGAATGCGGGCTTCGCGTTCGTTGATCTGGCCGGTGCGGAACAGCCAGCCGACGTGCGTGTCGTCTTCGGTCAATTGCCGGATTTCATTTTTGCCGGCGGGCAGGTGATAGATGCGGCTGTCGCCGATGTGGCCAAAGCACAACCAGCCGGGCGTGAACCAGCCAAGGCTCATCGTGGTCTGCATGCCTTCGGTCTCCTCGTAGCTGCCGCCGAGATAAACGAGGGCGCGATGAATTTGGTAAAAAAGTTCTTTGAGCACCGCGCCAGATTGTGCGCCGGGCTGGGCAGTTTTTTTGCGAAAGGAATGCAGCAGCAAGGTGGTGATTTTTTCTACGGCAATCTGGCTAGCAAATTCGCCGGACTTGGCGCCGCCCATGCCATCGCAGACGGCGAAGGCAAAATCCATTTTCTCGTTTGAGGCGGAACCAAATTTGCCGAGGCGAAAGACTTCCTGTGCGTCAAATTCCAGACCGAGAAAAGCATCTTCGTTATTCTTCCGCACCCGGCCTAAGTCAGAACAGCCGGACCAGTGGAGGGTGGCAAAACTTTTTTTAACCTTTTGTTTAGCGGGCGGTTTACTTTTCATGCGGGCTTGGTTTTTGGCAGAATCGTGGCGTATTCGAAATCAATGACGCAGAAACGGCCGTCGGAAAAACGGTAGGTGACATTGCGGATATCAATATCGTCGTGGCGGACGCCAAAGGGCAGGAGGTCGGCAAAGAGTTCATCGCGGCGTTGATCATCGAGCCGCTGCACGCGCTGGCCGCAATTGCTGGTGACGATGCGGAGTAGGGCTGCATCAGCTTCCAGCAGGCGGGGCACGAATGGACAACCTTGCGCTTCGAGATGGCGCAGCACGCGCACTTCATTGGTGAAGCGTGGCTTAGCATCCGCACCGTGGTAAGTCTTGAACACGCGGCCATCGAAAGCGATGTTCACGGTGGCGCGGAGGGT
>CAIWFB010000093.1 GCA_903911825.1 uncultured Verrucomicrobia subdivision 3 bacterium | reverse complement strand
TCCAACTGAACTTGGCCGGTAACTTGGTTCTTGTTCACAACTAACGTGAACGCAGTGGTTGTAACATAGATTGAATCGTTGGCCGTCACCGTAACGTTCCAAGTTCCGTTGGCCGTGGCGGAAGTTACATTCCAGACATAGTTGAGAAGCCATGGTCGTTGTAAACCCCGCCGTCCGCATCCGTGACGCCAAACTGGAAGTCATCACTCGCCTGGCAGGAGTTGTCGTGCTGGTAGGTGATGAGTCCATTGTTGACGTCGTCCTGCGTGAACGCGCTGCCGCTCACCAAGGCCACGCCGTTTTTCATCACCGTGCCGCTGTGCGGCGTGCCGCCGGGACCGCCTGCGCCAATGGTAAAAAACACGCCGGTCGCGGGACTTTCCGCATCGCTCGCAAACAGATATCCCGAACCAATCGTGACCGAAGCACCATGACTAATGAACACCGGCGTATTCACCGACATCACTGGCGGCGTGTTCGTCGCATGCGCGGTAGCTGGCACGGACAAGAGCGTCATGGTCGCCAGCAGCAGTCAGGACAGCAACGCGCCCAAGGAGTTGCCGGTTGTAGTTTTTAATTTCATGATTTGTTTTACGGTCTAGGTTTTTAGTGGTTTAGGTTGATGCGGAACGGTCGGGGTGACGCCTTCAGGAAGCAAAGTGATGGCTAAATGAACACCGCACATTCGGCAAGATTGGAGCGCACAGTGTTGTTCAAATTTATTTACCTAGCTTGTTTAAATTTTCGAGCATCATCGCCGTTATGAATTAGCAGCTAACTAGCCTGCCTTGAAGCTAACAGGAAATATCGCTTAGACCACATAAAAGCAGATCGGCCTTGCAGTGGAGCACGTCCTCTGACGGAAGATTTTTCTTCAAAAGAAATTTGGGAACATTTTGCTGTTTGCAGCATCCCATTTTCAATGAGCGGAAAAAGTTCCTGTTCTCCACTGATGATTGCTATGCGCACGGTTGTTTTTGCCTGGCTGGCATCGGCTCCGTCATTGATTCACGCCGCCACGATTTGGAGCGGCCCGTTGATCATATACAACCAGCCATCACCCGACCCAACCCAGGCGTCCAACCAAGATCGGATCACTCCGGATGTCTGGTTGACCCGCGCCGCTTCCAAGGGGTTTTTTAACGCCTTTTATGAAACCAACGCCATGACTTTAAGTCCGACGAACACGGAATGGGCTTTGGGCGCGCTCACCAACTACGCTGCGCTCCACTACACGAACTGGCTGGCCCTGCTGAATGGCGCGTCGCCCGTCACATTGGTCGGCCAACAAATGGTGGTGCACCTCATTTCCGAGGATGTTTACCTATCCATGCAAATTACTTTTTGGGCAGCCGGAGGCAGCGGCGGATTTACCTATCAACGTTCCACGCCGGCATCGGCCAGTCTTTCCGGCACGAGCATCCGCACCGGCCAATTCACTTTCAGTTACACCACCAGCTTGGGATTCACCTATGTCGTCCAAAGTTCAACCAACCTTGTGAATTGGATTTCCCTATCAACCAATGTCGCAACCGGCAGCTCCGGGTTTTTCACCAACGCGGCAAATTTAACCGGTGTCAAATTTTTCCGCGTGAGCCGCTTGACCACTCCTTGAGGCAACCATTTTTTAATCGTTTTAGACAAAAAAACTTTGGAACAAAAATCGGTTTAGAAACTCACACTTACGATGAAAGCACCAAAATCCCCATCCGTTTTCTTATTGCAGGCAATGGCGACGGTCTTGCTGGTGGCCAGCGCATCCTTGGCACACGCTTCAACTATCTGGAATGGACCGACCATTTCCTTCACCCATTCAACCGCGACCGGCAATCTTTCCGATCAATGGACCACGGGCGTGACCATCACCCGCAGCACCGCCGGGGGTGGATTGTATAATTCTGCCTCGGAGGGCGGTGCCACTTCTGGCATCAGCCCGGCGGATACGAAATGGGCCGTCGGC
>CAIWFB010000092.1 GCA_903911825.1 uncultured Verrucomicrobia subdivision 3 bacterium | reverse complement strand
TCACGTCCGCGCCGTGCTCGGGTGGCCGCTAGGTAACCCGCTGATGCTCGCGCCAACGGCGGTGATGGTGAATCTGCTCGGCGTGGAAAAAGCCCCCGGTCAACCACGCGGTTTGGAAAACGTGCTGCGCCTGCGCGGCGCACGCGTCCACATCTACGGAAAATCGATGAGCGGGCCGGGTCGAAAGATGGGGCACATCACCGTTTTGGAAAACACGTTAGAAGCGGGCTTGGCCATTGCTGAACAGGCCGCGCGCGAAATCAATTTTGGGAACCAATTATGAAAGAAAAAATTACTCCACTGGTCGGTATCATCATGGGCAGCGATTCCGACTGGCCGACGATGGAGGCCGCTCGGCTCGTCTGTCAGGAATTCGGCGTGCCTTGCGAAGTGCGGGTCGTTTCCGCGCATCGCACGCCGGATGATATGGCGCGTTACGCCAAGTCAGCGCATCGGCGCGGCCTTAAAGTCATCATTGCCGGCGCAGGCGGGGCGGCGCATCTGCCGGGCATGGTCGCGAGTCACACGCCGTTGCCGGTGATTGGTGTGCCGGTGGAGAGCAAAAGTCTGAAGGGCATGGACTCTTTGCTTTCTATTGTCCAGATGCCCGGCGGCATCCCCGTAGCCACCGTGGCGATCGGCGGAGCACGGAACGCTGGATTACTGGCGGTTTCCATTCTCGCAGCGAGTGATTCCGGTTTGTTGGCCAAGGTTTTAACTTTTAAAAAGCAGTTGGCGGCGGAATCTCGTCAGCGTGGTCGCAACCTGCTGGCCAACCTCGTCAAAAGTAAGAAATAACTGATTCTCGAATTGCTTGGCGGTCACTTTTTCGCTTTCATCTGCGCCTGTCATATGAGTTCCACCAACACACCTGTTCGCCAACGTAAACTGCTGGTCGCTAACCGCAGCGAAATCGCCATCCGCGTCTTTCGCGCGGCGACCGAATTGGGTTTCCGCACGGTCGCAATCTATGCGGCGGAAGATCGTCTGGCCATCCATCGTTTCAAGGCTGATGAAGCCTACGTGGTCGGCGAAGGCAAAGGCCCCGTGGGCGCGTATCTCGACATTCCTAGCATCATAGCGCTCGCCAAAGAAAAGGGTGTGGACATGATTCATCCGGGCTACGGATTTCTCTCTGAAAATGCCAACTTCGCCAAAGCTTGCGAAGATGCCGGAATTATTTTCGTCGGACCACGCGTGGAATTGCTCAAGAACATGGGCGACAAAACGGCTGCTCGCGCATTGGCTCAGAAAGTGGGTGTGCCGGTTTTGCCGGGAACAGAAGATGCCATCGAAGATCGCGGTGAAGCGCTCAAGACGGCGAAGCAAATCGGTTTCCCGCTCATCATAAAAGCGGCTTTCGGCGGTGGCGGACGCGGCATGCGCGTGGTGCAAAAACCGGGTGACCTTGCCGATTTGTTGGATGAAGCGCAGGGCGAAGCCGAGCGCGCTTTCGGCAATCCAGCCGTCTTTTTGGAACGCTACATTCCGCGCGCCAAGCACATCGAAGTGCAGATTCTCGGCGACAAACACGGCAATGTGGTTCACTTACACGAGCGTGACTGTTCCGTGCAACGTCGCCACCAGAAAGTCATCGAAATCGCGCCGAGCGTTGAGCTGGAAGAAAAAGTTCGCAAAGAACTATGCGATGCGGCGGTGAAGTTGTGCGCTGAAATCAAATACGACAACGCGGGCACGGTGGAATTTCTCTACGATCAAGACACGAAGGAATGGTTCTTCATCGAGATGAATCCGCGCATCCAAGTGGAGCACACCGTCACGGAAGTCATCACGGGTATTGACTTGGTGCGCTCGCAGATTCTCATCGCTGACGGCAAGAAAATGCACGAGGCGGAGGTTGGTATTCCCGCGCAGGATTTGATCCGCCGCAGCGGTTATGCCGTGCAATGCCGTATCACCACGGAAGACCCGGAAAATAAATTTCAGCCCGACTACGGTCGTATTCTCACTTATCGTTCGGCCGGTGGTTTTGGGATTCGTCTCGACGGCGGTATGGGTTACGCCGGTTCCGTCGTTACGCCCTTTTACGATTCGCTGCTGGTGAAACTTACGGCGTCGGCGCCGACGTTCCAAGCGGCGTTGCAACGTATGGATCGCGCCCTGCGCGAATTTCGTATCCGCGGCGTGAAGTCGAACATTCCGTTCCTCGAAAACGTCATCCACAACGAAGTGTTCAAGAGCGGTCAGGCGTCCACCACGTTGATTGATACCACGCCGGAACTTTTCAAGTTCAAGGCCAAGCGCGATCGCGCCACCAAGCTGCTCGCGTTCATCGGCGACGTGACGGTGAATGGTAATCCGCACGCTAAGGGCTATGTGCCTAAAGAAACTCTCACGCCCGCGCGCGTGCCCAGCTACGACCACAAGCAATCACCGCCCAAAGGCACGCGGCAGTTGCTCTTGGAATTGGGGCCGAAGAAGTTTGCCGCCTGGACGCTCGCGCAAAAGCAATTGCTCGTGACCGATACGACGTTGCGCGACGCGCATCAATCGCTCTTCGCGACGCGTATGCGTTCCTACGACATGCTGGCGGTGGCGGATGCGATTGCGCGCCGCACGCCGAATCTTTTTAGTTTGGAAATGTGGGGCGGGGCGACCTTTGATACGTCCATGCGTTTCTTGCACGAAGATCCATGGCGTCGTCTGCGGATGTTGCGCGAGCGCATCCCGAATATCTGTTTCCAGATGCTCTTCCGTGGCTCGAACGCGGTGGGCTATTCCAATTATCCCGACAACGCGGTGGCGGGTTTTGTGAAACATTCCGCTGAAGCAGGCATGGATATTTTCCGCGTGTTCGATTCGCTGAATTATCTACCCAATCTCAAGGTCGCGATGGAAGCGGTGAATGAAACGCACGCGGTTTGTGAAGCGGCGATCTGTTACACCGGCAACATCCTCGACCCGGCGCGGGATAAATACTCGCTGAAATATTACGTCAAGCTGGCGAAAGAATTAGAGAAGATGGGCGCACACATGCTGGCCATCAAAGACATGGCGGGCTTGTGCAAACCGGCGGCGGCGAGCGTGCTAGTGAAGGCGCTGAAGGACGAAGTGGGCATCCCGATTCATTTCCACACGCACGACACGAGCGGTATTTCGGCGGCATCTATTTTGTCTGCAGCTGAAGCTGGTGTGGACGTGGTGGATCTCGCTAATGCGGCGATGTCTGGTTCGACGAGTCAGCCGAATCTGAATTCTGTCGTGGCGGCGTTGCAATTCACCAAGCGCGACACTGGCTTGGATTTAGAAGCGCTGAATCAATTCTCGGATTACTGGGAACAAGTGCGCAATTACTACGCACCGTTCGATACCTCACCGAAGGCGGGCAGCGCGGAAGTGTATCTGCACGAAATGCCCGGCGGCCAATTCACGAACTTGAAAGAGCAGGCGGCGGGCATGGGCTTGGCGCATCGTTGGCCGGAGATTGCCCGCACTTACGCGGAAGTGAATCAGTTGTTCGGTGACATCGTGAAAGTGACGCCGAGCAGCAAAGTCGTCGGCGACATGACGATGTTTCTCATCACGCGCGGCATCAAGCCTGCCGATGTGTTGAATCTTGAACCCGGCGCGACGCCGTTTCCTGAATCCGTGATTGATATGATCAGCGGCGGTTTAGGACAACCGGTCGGTGGCTGGCCGAAGAAATTGCAGGGCGTCATTCTCGGCGACCGCAAACCCATCAAAGGTCGTCCGGGCGCGGAATTGAAACCACTCAATTTCAAAAAAATTGAGGAAGAACTTTCGACCAAGCTCAAGCGAGACGCAACAACGGACGACGTGTTCAGTTATGTGATGTATCCCGAAGTGTTCACGAGCTACGCGAAAGTGGAACGGGAATGCGGCGATCTTTCCGTGCTGCCCACGCCGGCGTTTTTCTACGGCATGAAAATTGGCCAGGAAGTTTCCATCGAAATCGAATCTGGCAAAACCTTATTCATTCGCCTCGTCAATATCGGCGCGGTGGACGCGGAAGGAAAACGCGCAGTAAATTTTGAATTGAACGGGATGAGCCGTCAGCTTTCGGTGATTGATAAATCGGTCAAACCCACGGTCAAAGCGCGCGTCAAGGCCGATGCCGCCAAGCCGAACGAAGTGGGCGCACCGATTCCCGGATTGGTCACAGCGTTGTCCGTCAGTGTGGGTGCGAAAGTCGCGAAGGGCGACAAACTCGTGACACTCGAAGCGATGAAGATGCAGACGACCATTTATGCGCCAGTGGACGGCGTGGTGGATGAAATCGGTGTGCAAGTCAGCGACGCCGTGGAGAGTAAAGATTTGTTGCTCAAGATTCGTGCGGCGTGAACCGCTGATGAAAAAATATTTACAAGTCATCGGCATTGGGTTGCAAAACAATCTGCAGTATCGGGTGAATTACCTGACGCGCACGTTGTTCAGCTTTATCCCGCTGTTTGCGATGTTGTCCATTTGGCAAACCATTTATGCCAGCAGCGGACATACCGGCTTAAGCAATGGTTTCACGCTCGCGCAGATGATTTTTTATTATCTACTCGTCGCGGTCGTGGACGTGATGACGGCAGTGAACGAGGACGATTGGCAGATTGCCGCCGATATTCGCGAAGGCACCATCAGTCAATTTCTACTGAAGCCAATTGATTATCTGACTTACCGGCTTTGCCTGTTTTTTTCCGGCCGAATTGCGTTCATCGCGATGGCTGGGATTCCTTTGGCGATCTTCATTTTCTGTCACCGGGAATACTTTCTCGCGCCCGCCGATGCCACCACCTTGTTTGTTTTTTTATTTTCGCTAGGACTGACAGCGCTGCTCAATTTTTTTATCTCCTACGCCATGGCCATGCTGGCTTTCTGGTTGCTGGAGATTTCCACCTTCATCTTCATCCTGTTCGCGTTTGAATACATCGCCAGCGGTCATTTATTTCCGCTGGATGTGCTGCCGCCCATGCTGAAGCAAATCCTCTTCTTCACGCCGTTTCCGTATCAACTTTATTTCCCCATCAGTATCTACATGAGCAAAGTGACTGGCGCGGAGATGTGGAGTGGATTGCTCATTCAATTCCTCTGGGTCGTGGTCACCTACGGCTTGGCGCGGCTCATGTGGAATCGCGGCATCAAGAAATATTCGGCGTTCGGCGGCTGATTGAATGGCTCAATTACGAGTGAGTTGCACCGTATTCACCGCCCAGAAAATCAAACCGGCTATGAGCGCACACAGCATCGTGCAAACGACGATGAAAAATCGCATCTGCCTCTGGTGCTGGGTCAGGCTGCGTTTTTTAAATTGAACAGGCACGGGCAGCTTAGTTTGGTGGTTGCTGGCGCAGGCGCAGAAACACATTCGCTCCGCAGATGGGGTCGAGGCGCGGGAAGTGCGTGGTATTGGTCCCGTTGGCAAAGGTGTTGGTAAAATTCGGAACTTCAGACCACGCGCCGTTTACTAAATTGGAGGTAAATTCCGGCACGATTAACCATGTTGTATTCGTTCCTGTAGAAGTCATGACAACGTTGGTGCCGACATGAACTTCCAGAATCGTGTTCGGTGGCGGTGTGGGGGAAGTGATGCCGGAAATATGGATTTCTCCGTAAAACCCGTGGAAATAACACATGTAATATAGCGTCGTCGGGAAGCCGGTGGTTGGCGTCGTCAGGCTCATGGGCTGCGCATTCACATTTTGCGGATTGGCGCCGTTATACCAGTCCGAAGTGTCGGGCGTGCTTGAAATGACCACGGGATGATAACTGACGGTGTCAATCAGGAGAATATTGGTGACGCCCGCAATTAATTCGATGGTGGGATTTTCAGGCGGCCCACCGTCCACGCTAAACGCAAAGGAGCCTCCCGGAGTGGTGATGGTGTTGGTGTGATACTCGGCATGGCTAATCCTGACCATGAAGAGGATGGTAATAAAAATAAATAGGTTCAGTTGTTTCATAATCTGAGCGGGCCAATTCAGTCTTAGGTGAGAGGTGTTTGAACCGCGTTTGTTCCCGAATACTTTAGAATCTTAAGCCGAAGCTGCGCCCTCCTGAGAGGGTTCGCTTTTCTGGACCACTGATTTGTTAGTCCGAGCATTGGTTTGATTTTATGGTTTCGTTGTTTCTTTGTCCATTCCCAGTGGAGGGAGGGCGAAGCCCGACCGGAGCTGGGAATGGACAGCTCCGCGCCG
>CAIWFB010000091.1 GCA_903911825.1 uncultured Verrucomicrobia subdivision 3 bacterium | reverse complement strand
GGCTCCGTTGGAATCGAACTCTGCGGGAAATGCCGAAAAGCTGAGTGTTTCGAGGGGGAAGAAAACGAGGCTTAACCTCGGTGATTCACTTGCACTTTACTTGCACATCTTCGTAAGTGCTTGATAATGAATGGAGCGGGTGAAGGGACTCGAACCCTCGTCTCAGCCTTGGGAAGGCCACATTCTACCATTGAACCACACCCGCTGGCGCACTGACACCGCTGGGGAGCGGTGAACTTGGTCTGTTTCTACCAGACCGGCAGCGCGCTGGCAACAGGTTTGCCAATCAGGCGAGCGCTTCCAGTTGGCCGATGGCCGCTCGCAGGGCGATTTCAATCGCCGCTTGACGCTTGGCGAGATCAATTTTGCCCGCCGCAATTTCGCGGATATAAAAGCTGTCCACGGCAGCGCCACGCTCGGTCACGATGCGGGCGGCGGAGATATCTAATTTCAATTCCGCAAAGGTCTGCGAAATCGCGTGGAGCAAACCAAGGCGATCTTCCGTTTCAATTTCAATCAACGTGCGATCTTCGGACGCATTGTTATCGAACCGGATTTCGGTGGTAATGCGTTCGCCCAAGTAGGCGGAGTAAAGCGGGCGGGCGGCTTGACGCGCAATCAATTCGTGCAGATTGATTTTTTCACCGGTGAGTATTTTCTCCAGTAGTTCGGAAAACTTCTCGCGCTGCTCGCGGGTGGCGATGGTGCCGGTGCGGCCGTCGTTCACGAAAAATGTGTCCAAAGCCACGCCGTCGGCGCGGGTAAAAATCTGCGCACCCAGAATGTTCAACCCGGCGGCGCTCAAGGTGCCGGCGATTTTGCCGAACAGTCCGGCGCGATCCCAGGTGCAAATTTTGACGAGACTGTAACCGCGATTCGGTTCGTCCATCCACGCGGTCACGGGCGCCAGGGCGCGATCGTTTTCCATAATGAGCCGATGCATGAAGCGATGCGCCAACTCGAGGTCGTCATGAATCTGATCGGGTGTATGGATGTCGTAATAGCGCGGCGGCAACAAGCGAAAGTGCGCGTCCACTTCTTCTTCGGTGATGCGTTTGGGCGCGAGTTTGCGGACTTCGTCGCGCAGTTCGGCGCGGGCGTTTTCGGAAGCGCGCCGGAATTCTGTCCCGCCGGTGAGCAACGTCATGGCGCGGGTGTATAATTGCCAGAGCAACGAGTCTTTGAAGCCGCTCCACAATTTATCGCTGGTGCCTTGGGAGTCGGCAAAGGTCAGGAGCGTGAGCAGATTTAGTTTTTCGGGCGTGCCGACCTCGCGGGAAAAATTGCGAATGACGGTGGCATCATCCAAATCGCGGCGCTGGGAAGTGCTGGCCATGAGCAGATGGTTCTCCACCAAAAATTCCAGGATGTCCGTGGCGTTCTCATCCAACTGCAAGCGTTTGGCGGCGCGCATCGCGAGTGTGGCGCCGACTTCAGCGTGGCGACCCTGCTGGTGCGCTGCCGCTTTACCGACATCGTGCAGCAAGAGCGCGAGATAAAGCAAGCCAGGGCGTTCCAGTCCTTGAAACAGAGGCGCGTAATTTTTATAGGGCAGCTCTTTGGCTTCCCAAATTTTATCGAGTTGTGCGAGGCAGACGAGGGTATGTTCGTCGGCGGCATATTGATGGTAAAACTCATGCTGCACCAGACAGGTGAGCTTGCCGAATTCCGGGATATATTTGCCGAGAAAATTCACCTCGTGCATCGTGCGCAACACCGGCGCCACTTCGCCGCGCCGTTCGAGAATGGTGAGGAACGTTTCACGCACGTGCTCGTCGTTCAAGAATTCACGGTTCACCAAGGCCAGCTGGTTGCGGATGAGTTGCGCTAAATCGGGATGCAACGTGAGGTGCCGCTGCTGGGCGTGGAGGAAAACCCGAATCAACCGGCGCGGCGAATCGCGGAAGATCCGGTTGCTCGCGGAACACACTTCGCCATCCACGAACAAAAAACCATCCACCGGCTCCGGCGGCTTGGCACGACGGTGCGGAATGAGGGAGCGAAGCGACAGCAGCCGGTGGGCGGACGGCACCAGCGCCATGCGTTGCTCCAAAGTCCGGGTGATGAGAAATACATTCCGCATGTGCACGTAAAGGTCGCGCATGAATTGCTCGATGCGTTTGCTGGGCGACCGTTCGCTGTAGCCAAGATTATGGGCGACGGCGGGCTGGACATTTTTGCCGAGCACATCCTGCGGCCGGTTCGTGTGGTAATGCAGTTCCGTCCGCACGCGCAGCAGAAAATCGTAAGCCGCTTCCAACTGCTTGCGCTCCGCTTCGTGCACAAATTCTTCCTGCTGCAAATCCGCCAGCGAGCGGGTGCGGTATTTGAAGAACGCCATCCACAATAAATTTTGAAAATCGCGCAAGCCGCCGCACCCGTTTTTAAGATTCGGCTCCTGCATGCACGCCGAGTTGCCGTGCTTGGTGCGCCGTGACGATTGATCTTCGAGCCGCGCGGCGATGTATTTGTCCTCGTAGCCGACCACGCATTTGCCCACAACGGTTTTTTGATATTTGGCAAATTGCACCGCGCTGCCGATGATCAGGCGCGACTCGATCAGCGAGGTCTTAGACTGCATATCCGTATTCGCGACCTTCATGCACTCTTCCAGATTGCGCACAGAGTAACCAATCTTCAGCCCGATGTCCCAGAGCGGATAGAGAATGCCATCAATCAATTTCGCCAAGTGCGGCAGAGGTTTGCCCACGGCCACCTGGCCCTCGTGCAGAAACATGAAATCAATGTCGCTGAACGGATTCAATTCCGCGCGCCCAAAGCCACCGATGGCGATCAGGGAAATGGCGGGAAATTCTTTTTGCGCCTGCGGCGATAATTGTTTTTTAGCCTCCGCCCACAGATGACGGATCAGCGCATCCAGAATCGCGGCCCGGCCTTGGCAGACTTGCTGACCCGACGCGCCCGCCCGATGCAGCAGTTTCAAGCGATGCGTCTCGACCTTGAGAAAATTTTTGTAACGCGCCAGCTTTTCCGGCGGCGCGGCAGTGGGCGAAAAAGACAGGCGCGCCGCAGCGGCAGCTTCGATTTTAGTAAGCAGATCCTGCACGGGGGCATAAATTGAGGCCAAAGAGCCGGCAAGGCAAGCTCACGCACCCAGAGCAGCGGCCGGAGCCCAGCGGAAAACTTACTGGCTGCTGGTCCGTTGCTACAGCAAAACGAGGTCGGGTGGCGGATTTTAGAATTGAAATCGCGCCGTAAACAAACCTAGGAAAATTCGCGGGCGGCTCCTGGTCAATTTTTTCCGAACAGCCGTTTCACGGGCCGCGAGCGGCCCAAGACCACCAAGCCCATCAGCCCGCCAAAAAATCCAAGCGCCACGTTGACCGGCTCGGGCACGGGACTGACGTCCAACGGAATAGCGGTGATGTTGACCTGCCAACCGGTGAGCGTCGCGGTGCTCAGCGACGATTGATCGGAAAAATAAAGCGTCCAGCCGCCGTTCGGATCGCCGCCGTCAAACACATTCAACGTATTGCCCCGCGTGCCGCTCGTGTAATCCAGCCGGCCATCCGCCCCGTAAGTGCCCCCGTGGTGGGCGCGCTGATCGTATGAATATCCGTGCCGCTGGCGGTGAGCGTGATGTTATTGAAACCGGAAGTGCTGTAACCATCGTCGCCCGGCGCGCTCGCCCCGACACGATTCAGCAAAATCGCCACCCCGCTGCCGTGCGACAAGTAGGCATACAAATCGCCATTCCAGCCGCCGCTGGTCGTGAACGTGACGCTGACGGACGTAATCTGCGCGACACTGGCGTCGGAAAAATTCAGACCAGCACCCACGCCGGCACTGGGGTAATCCGCGATGGCCGTGGAGCCGCTCCAACTGGCGGAGTAACTCCCGCCACTGCCGGTAAAATTAATCAGCGTGGCCCAACCAGTCGAGGTGACTCCGAGCGCAGCCGCGAGCGTCAATTGGTAGATCAGATTTTTCATAAAAACTTTAGAGGGTTCAAAGGGTTTCATTTTGAGTTGGCCGGTCAAATTAGTAACTGGGCGAGACGGTGCGGTAATAGCCAGCGGAGGAACCACCGGTGATTTCGCGCACTTCAAACACACCGATACCCGTGTCGAGCGAGAAGCTCTCGTCGTTGATGCTGGCGGGCGCGGTAAAATTAGCCAACTTTGCCCACGGCCCCGTCGGCGACGGAGCGTGCTCGACGGTGTAGGTTTGGCCCGGCACACCAGCGAAGTGCACCACGAACTCCGAGCCCACCGTCGCCGCATAGATCGCATTGGCAGAAACCCCGCCCGCTGTCGGATCAGTGATGGTCACACTCACCGTCACCGAGGTCACGCCGCCAAAGCCGTCTGCCAACGTGTATGTGAAGCTGCCCGCACCGAATGTATCTGGTGGCGGCGTGTAAGTAATGATATTGCCCACCAGCGAAACCGCAGCGCCCGACGGCAAAGGATTGGCCACGCCAGTGAGGCTCAACGAATCGTTGTCCGCGTCGCTATCGCCCGCCTTGAGTTTACTGACACTTAAGGTGACCGGCAAATTCGTGCGCGTGGTCACGGCATGAACGCCGCCGACCGGCGCGGAATTGACCAAGAGACTCAACGTGTTTGTGCTGGTGAGATAATTGCCATCGCACGAATATTCCGCCGTCACCACAATCGTGCCGTGCGGCAAGAGGGTCGTGCTATTCGTGGCTTTGCCATCCGCGACCAACGTCACCGCACTGCCCCACGCCATGCCATTGGTCTTGAATAACACCGAGCCCGTCGGCGGAGTGCTGCCGCTGATCGTCGCCACGAAGGTCACATTCGACGTCGTCGCCACTGGGTTCGCCGAGGCGACCAATAGGTTGGTGGTGGCGGCGGGGGTGACCGTGTTACCTGTAGCTGCCGTGGTGATGTTGACCGTGGTGGCACCGGAACTGGTAAGTGCAACGGGTTGGGAATTGTAGTTGCCACCAACCACAGCGGTCGTTTTCAGGCGCAGATGCAAGGTTCCACTCGCGTTGCCGCCACTCTGAGTGAATGTGGTTGTGGCTCCGTAGGCTCCACCATTTGAAACTTCAAAACCAGTCGGGGCCGTCGCGGTGATGCTACCAATCAGATTGGCTCCCGACACGGAGAAGGTTTGTTCGGCCGAGGCCGTTCCGTAGGTCGTGGTGAAAGGGCTGGCCGTGGCCGCGCCTGTTATCGCAGGTGCGGTAGCAACCACGCCGCGGACGATTAAGTCGTCACCCGTAAGCCGCCCTATCGCGAATGTTCCGCCAGTCGAGGTTGCCCCAGATCCATAAAGTCGAATCGTTATGGTCGTGCTGCTTACCACGTTTTGCAGCCCCGAGATTCCTGAAAGACTAATTTGAGTCTGCGCTGCGCCAAGGGTTGCTGTTCCTGTGTAACTAATGGCCGTTCCAATGTTCACTCCGGCGGTTGCAAATCCATCAAGGCTATACTGCCATTGAAACGAGATTGGCCCGGCGCTTGAACGGCGAAAATTTGCATCCAGAGTGCTCAATGAGATCGTTTTTCCTGATGTCGCGTTGACTGTGAATTGCACATACTTGTTATTGAGAATAGCGTCGGCAGCCGTGCCGTTAAGTGTATAGCCTGTCGAATTAAAAGAATCCGCCAAGGCAGTCGCCGTCACTCCCGCTCCACGAGTCAGAGCGGAAGTGTTCACACCTGTAGCGGTGGTGGTTGAATTGACAGACGTTTCACTGCCTGCGGCAGCGTTCAGTTCCCACGCCAAAACCGTGGGAGCCGTCACCGTCAATGTTCGGTTGACCGATGTGGCGGCTGTGTAATTTCCATTGCCCGCTTGTGAAGCCGTGATGGTCGTGGTTCCAGGGCCAACAATCGTGACCGTGCTGCCAGAAACTGTTGCTACCGCTGGGGTATCGCTCGCATAGCTCACAGTCAAACCTGAACTGGCTGTTCCGGTCAAGGCAAAGGGCGCGTCACTGGTTAGTTTGTCTGCCAACGTCGCAAAAGTTATTGTCTGGCTGGCTATGGTGATGTTTCCAGTCAATCCCGTTGGTTGGGTCAAACTGTAACTTGCGGCATTCGCGCCACCCAGTGTCAAGGCCGTTGCCACCGCAATGCCTGTCCCCACGTTCGCGTCGGCAAAAGTTCCGCCGCCACTAACTGTCACCACATCCGGACTAATTACCCCAGCAACCACGGATGCCCCGGTAATCGTGGCGGCAGTGCTTCCATTGTAGGTTTTAGTTGTCACGGTCGCGCCTGTCACGGTCAAGGGCTTCTGTGTAATGTCAGCCGTCAGACCCGTCGGTTGATTCACCGAGTAATTGGCGGAGGGCGCGGTGTATCCAGTAACAGTAATCGCTTTAACCGTGCCGACCGTTGCGCTGGCGAAAGTGGCAACCGGTGTTCCGGAAACCGCAAAGGTTTCTCCGTTTACCAGTCCAGAGTAGGCGGGTGTTCCACTTAGGGAAGCAGTCGTGGTGCGATCATAAACTTTATTGCTTCCGCTTACGCCGGTAATCGTCAAGGCCACCGACGTGATATTGCCACTCAAGGCCGGTTGCGTGACCGTATAGTTCGCCGACGGCGCAGTATAGCCCGTAACCGTGATCGCAATACCCGTGCCGACTCCAGATGTGGCGAAGCTTGCGCTCGGTGTTCCGCTCACGGAAAACGTTTCGCCATTCACCAATCCAGCGTAAGCAGGCGTGCCGGTAAAACTCGCGGTGGTCAGACCGTCGTAGAGTTTGTTCGCGCCGCTGAGACCTGTGATGGTCAGACCTTTCTGCGCCACCGGGCTGGAAGCCGTCGCTACGTCAACGTGTGTTGCACCGCCGCCGGTGACCGTGATGTGGC
>CAIWFB010000090.1 GCA_903911825.1 uncultured Verrucomicrobia subdivision 3 bacterium | reverse complement strand
CTTTTTTTATCCGAGCCGACATTCATTCTATGCCAAATGATTGATTCCGTTTCCGATCCCCTTTCCGGCGGCAGCAGTGCCGACGGCGGGACAGATTTTAAGAAGGCGCGCCGCCAGAAAGCCACCCGCAGCGAGAGCCGTCCGACCTTGGACCGGTTGCCGCCGCATTCCAATGAAGCCGAGATGGGCGTGTTGGGTTGCGCGTTGCTTGATCCGAACCAATGCATCGGCGAATGCATCGAGAAGCTCAAGGATGACGGTAAGCAGGCGTTCTACGATCTGCGCCATCAGACGATTTACGAAACGCTGGCGGAAAAATTCAATTCACGTGAGGCGATTGATCTCATCACGGTGCAGCAGCATTTGAAGGATCGGCAGTTGCTGGATCAAGTCGGCGGCATCGCGTATCTCTCGCAATTGCAAGATGCGGTGCCCAGCGCGGCGAATCTTTCTTACTACCTGGACATCGTCCGCGAAAAATATCTGCTGCGGAAGCTCATCACCACTTGCTCCGGCGTGGTGGCCAAGGTGTTTGATTATGAGGGCGAAGTAGAAACGTTGCTCGACGAAGTGGAAAAGGAAATTCTCCGCGTCAACGAATCGCGGGCGCAAACCGGGATGATTCCGGTGAACACTTTGGTTCATGATGCGATTGCGACGATTGAAAATTATTTCGGGCGCAACGGTCAAATTGGCGGCCTGGCGACGGGTTTTCCCGACTTGGATAAGATGACAGACGGGTTGCACGGCGGTGAAATGATCATCATCGCGGCGCGTCCTTCGATGGGCAAAACGTCGCTGGCCATGAATATCGCGGAACACGTCTCGGTGGAAATGAAGTTGCCGGTGGCGGTGTTCAGTCTGGAAATGAGTGCGGCGTCGCTGATTCTGCGCATGATGTGCTCGTTGGCGCGGGTGAATTTGCGGAGCATCCGCGAGGGTTTCATGAGCGAGACGGATTTCCCGAAATTGACAAGTGCGGCGGGGCGTTTGAGCGCGGCGAAACTGTTCATTGATGACACGGCTGGGCTGAGCATTTTGCAATTACGGGCGCGAGCGCGGCGCATGGCGCAGCAGCATGGCATCAAGCTCTTTGTGATTGACTATCTGCAGTTGCTAAACTCTACTGCGCAGCGAGCAAAAGAGAATCGGCAACAAGAAATTGCAGATATTTCTAGTGGCATCAAAGCGTTGGCGAAAGAGTTGAATGTGCCGATCATCGTGCTGGCTCAGTTGAACCGCGAAATCGAGAAGGATAAGAACCGGAAACCCCGGATGAGTGACTTGCGCGAATCCGGTTCCATTGAGCAAGATGCCGATTTGGTCGGCTTGCTTTACAAGCAGGAAGCGGGCGATGACGATGAAGCCGCCCCCGCCGAAGGTGACGGAATTCCGGTCAGTTTGGTGATTGCCAAGCAGCGTAACGGGCCGACGGGCGACGTGCATATGACGTTCCTCAAGCCATACACAAGATTTGAAAGTGCGGCCAAATTCAGTGATGAAGATGTGCCGGGTAGATAAAAAATGAAATCCATCATCAGACCTCTGGGTGTTTCTTTGGTGCTCGGCTGCGCAGCAGCTTCATGGGCGCAGAGCACGGGACCAAAAATTGACCGCTTGGACATCAAGTTCGTCGGACCGGCCTCGGTCAGCGAACAGTTCATCCGCTCAAATATCAAGACCAAGCCCGGCAGCACCTACCAAATGGGGCTGACGCAGGATGATGTCCACCTGCTCTACGGCACGGGTCAGTTTTACAACGTCCGTGTCTCGGTAGATCAAGCCGATGACGGCGGCGTGGTGCTCACCTACATCGTTCAAGTCCGCCCGCGCATCACCGACATCAAAATCGAGGGCAACAAGAAACTTTCTGATTCTAAGCTCAAGAAAAAAATCACTTCCAAAGTTGGCGATCCGTTGGATGAGCAGAAACTGTTCAGCAACGTGCAAGATATCAAGAAGCTGTATGAGAAATACGGCTTGGCGGATACGCAGGTAAAATATGTCCTCAACGTCGAAGAGTCCACCGGCCACGGTTCGGTGACCATTCAGATTGTTGAAAGCCCCAAAGTTAAGATCACTGACATCAAATTTCTGGGAGTCTCGGCCTTTCCCGAGAAAAAGCTGCGCAAGGAAATCAAAACTAAGGAACGCTGGTCTTTCTCTTGGCTGACCGGCAGCGGCTACTTCCAACAAGAAGATTTTGAGGGCGACCGCGATCGCCTTGCCACTTATTACCGCGATCACGGCTACTTAGATTTTGAAGTAAAAGACGTAAAATTTGATCGGCCTACGACCAATAAGTTGAACCTGAAGTTTTTTGTTTACGAAGGCAAGCAATACCGGGTCGGCACGGTCAAATACTCGGGTAACAAGATTTTTTCCGATCCCGAAATCATCAGCGGCTTGCAGTCCGTTCACGACTTTCAGCATGCCAAAGCCAAGCTCGGTCCGAATGGGCTGCCGATGGATACCGGCAACATTTTCTCGCCGGACGGCCTGGCCAAAGATACTGAAGCGGTTCAAGATTTTTACGGCAGCAAAGGCTACATCGAAATCTCCCAAGGTCAGGCCTTGCGCGTGCAACGCTCACCCAATTTGGAAAACGGGACGATGGATCTGGAATTCACGATGGATGACAGCCAGAAATCCTCCGTGCAGAAGATTGATATCCGGGGCAACCTCAAGACCAAGGATAAAGTCATCCGCCGTGAGTTAGCGATTTCACCCGGCGACACCCTCGACATGGTGCGCGTTAAGATCAGCAAACAACGTCTGGAAGGCTTGCAATATTTCAGCAAAGTGGAAGCGCGTCCGGAACCGACCGACCCGCCGATTGCTGGCAAAAAAAACCTCATCATTAACGTCGAGGAACAAAATACCGGCAATTTCAACATCGGGGCCGGTATCAGCTCCGTGGATTCATTAGTTGGTTATGCGGAAGTGTCCCAAGGTAACTTCGATCTCTTTCACCCGCCCTACTTCACCGGCGGCGGGCAAAAGATTCGGCTGCGCGTTCAACTCGGCACTAAGCGTCAGGATTATGAGCTTTCCTTCACCGAGCCGTGGTTCTTGAATCGCAAGCTGGCGTTGAATGTTGACCTGTATCGCCATCAACTGAACTTTGAAAGCCCTGGTAATCTTTACGACGAAGCGCGCACGGGTGCGAAGGTAAGTTTGACCCGCGCCCTCGGCAGCGATTTCCTCATCGGCAATATCGGTTACACCGTGGAAGACATCGGCATCACGTTGAATAAGGGTTTGACCAATCCTTTTGTCGCTCCCAACGGTATTCCACCCTCAATCGTCAAAGAGGAAGGCGACCATCTTTACAACCGTTTCGGCGGTTCGCTGGCGTATGATACCCGTAATAGCACCCAGTTACCGAATCACGGCCAACGCACTGAATTAACTGGTGAATTGAGCGCGGGGGACAAGACTTTTTACAAAGCCGAATTGCACACAGCGTGGTATTTCCCGGGCTTTTTCAAAGGCCATGTCTTGGAAGCCATCGGCCGCACGGGCGTGGCGGACAGCTTATCCGGCGGCGATGTGCCGTTTTATGACCGTTACTATCTAGGCGGACTCTACTCGTTACGTGGTTTTAAATTCCGTAACATTGCCCCGCGTGAATCCGACTCCAGTGGCACGTTTGATGAACCCGTTGGCGGTGATACTTATTGGTTTGGCTCATTGGAATACAGTGTGCCGATCATCGAAAAAGAAGGTGGCGTCAGCATGCGCTTCGCGATGTTTTACGATGTCGGTGCCGTAGCGGCCAAATCTTACTCCATCTCGAGCGATTACAACGACAACTGGGGCTTGGGCATGCGCTTGAACATTCCGCATCTTGGTCCGTTGCGCCTGGATTACGGTATTCCGATCACCCATGACAAATTCAACAAAAGCTCCGGCCAGTTTCAATTTGGCGTTGGCTATACCCGTGAATTTTGAACAGTTTCACGTTTAACGCATCTCATAAGAACAACTTGATAAAAAATAATTCGCTTTGAACCTTAACATGAAAAAATTAGTTCTGACCTTGTTGACCGCGACCATCCTCGTTGCTACGGCAGCTTCCGCCTCAGCCCAATCCAAATCAGCTTCCGTGGACATGAAAAAACTGTTCAACGGCTATTGGAAATTCAAACAGTCTCAGACCATTCTCGACGACCGTAAAAATTCTCTCCGCAAGGAAATCAAAGAAATGTCAGACGGCGCAGATAAGGCCCAAGCTCAATACAAACAGCTCCTCGAACAAGCCAATGATCAGGCGATTTCGGCGGATGAACGCGAGAAACGCAAACAGGCGGCAGCGGATGCTGGCAAAGATCTGAACAGCCGCAAAGTTGCTATCGAGCAATTTCAACGTCAGGCCGAATCTGGCCTCGGTGAATTGAGCCAGCGCTTGAGTGGGAACATTCTTACCGAAATCCAAAAAGCCGTCGCCGATAAAGCCAAAGCGGGCGGCTACACCACCGTCGTGAACTCGGCTGCCTCGGAAATCGTGGTTTACACTGATGCCTCCACCGATCTCACTGACGCCGTGCTCAAACAACTCAATGCGGGAGCCCCGATTGATGTCAGCAAGCCCGCCACCGTCACCCCGCCGGCGGCTAAATAAGATACGGCATCCCTTTTAAATTAAATTCCCACTTGCTACCCAGCACGCGCACTGATATGGTGCGCGTCCTTTTTATAACTAATTGATTTATGCGACGTCCAAAAGGCATTAAGACCAAAAAATCCGTGGCCAAACGGTTCAAGATCACTGCAACTGGTAAAGTCCTGCGCTCCCGCGCTGGCCGCCGCCACTTGGCTCAAACCAAAAACGCCAAACGCCTGCGCCGCCTCGGCAAACGCGCTGTGGTCGATAAGACCGACGTCTATCGCATCACCCAAAGCCTCCCGTTCAGTCACTGAGCGATTTCACTTAACCTTTAACGAATAACGAATCATGCGTGTCACTAATTCCCCCGCTTCCCGTAAACGCCGTAAGAGAATGTTGACGGCTGCCAAAGGCTTCCGTCTCAAACGTTCCAAACTTTACCGCTACGCGTCCGACGCCGTTGACCACGGCCGCCAATACGCTTACCGCGATCGCAAAACGAAAAAGCGCAATTACCGTTACCTCTGGCAGATCCGTATCAACGCTGCCGTCCGTGATCTCGGCCTGACCTACAGCCGTTTCATGGAAGGTGTCAAAGCCGCGAAGATCGAGATCGACCGCAAGGTGCTCGCTGACCTCGCTGCCACCGACGCCGTCGCGTTTGGCGAAATCGTCAACCTCGTCAAAGCCGCGCTCAAGAACAAGCCGGCCGCTACCTTGGCCAAAGCTTAATTCCCCTACTCTCTAGAACCGGCGGCCAGCAATGGTCGCCGGTTTTTTGTTTTTATAAGCCAAGACGGTAATTCAATACCCTTTATGCAATACGTTTTGATCATCCACGAGGTCGCCGATTACCTCGCTTGGAAAAAAGTTTTCGATAGCGCAGCCGACATCCGCAAAGCCGCCGGCGAACGTTCCTATCAGGTTTTACACTATGAGCACGAACCGAATAAAATCGTGCACTTCTCCGCCTGGACCTCCATCGCGGACGCCAAAGCCTTTTTTGAATCACCGCGTCTGGTGCAAATCCGTAAAGAAGCTGGCGTCAAAGCCCCGGACTTCAGCTACCTCGACCAATTGGAAGCCGGCACGTTATGAAGCGCATCGATTATTTTCAGGCCAAACCCGAGTTCATCACGCAACTCCGGAAACTCACCAAGTCACAGGAAAATTTCACGCTTGAGGCCCGCCTGCGGGCCTTGGTAGAAACGCGCGTTTCGCAGATCAATGGCTGCGTTTACTGCACTGAACTGCACCTCCGCGAAGCCCGCGCCCTGAGCGAAAGCCAGCAACGCCTCGATATGTTGCCCGTCTGGCAGGAGTCACCGCTTTTCGATGCGCGCGAAAAAGCTGCGCTCGCTTGGGCTGAATCATTGACCTTGATCGCTGAAACCCACGCCGCCGATCCGGCGTATCTTGCCTTGCAGAAGCATTTTTCTGATGAGGAGATTGTCGAGTTAAGCCTGTCTATTTCTCTAGCGAATTTTTGGAACCGCATGGCCGGAGGATTCCGCAAGGCGTCGGCGTGATCACTGGCCTTGTTGCGAAGCCAAAAAGAATTCTGTAAATCCTGTTCATTCTACTTCAAAATCATTGGACTCTATGTCGTTCCTGAACGAAATCGAACCGCTCAAACAGACCGCGCTCGCGGAGCTCAAAACCGCGCCCGACCTCGCCGCATTGGAACAAACCAAAGGCACGTGGATTGGGCCGAACGGCAAGTTCACCGCGCTGATGAAACAGCTGGGCACCCTCTCCAAGGAAGAAAAACCCGCCGCCGGCAAACTCATCAATGCCGCCAAGGTGGAACTCGAAGCCGCCCTGCTCTCCCGCCGTGAAGAACTCGAACTGAAAGCCGCGCTGCCGAAAGAGCCGACTGATTTCACCTTGCCCGGACGCCGCCGCGCGCTCGGCAAATTGCATCCGCTCACCCAAGTCACGGATGACATTGTTCGTGCTTTTAGAAAAATTGGCTTTGCCGTCGCGGACGGGCCGGAGATCGAGGACGAATATCATTGCTTCGACGCGCTCAACACGCCCGCCGACCATCCCGCGCGCGACTCGCAAGATACGTTTTATCTCAACACCACCGACAAGCGTTTGCTGCGCACGCACACCTCGTCCGTGCAGATTCGCGTGATGTAGAAGCAAGCGCCGCCCGTGCGCATCATCGTGCCGGGTCGCGTGTATCGTCGCGACAACTCCGATGCTACGCACAATCCCACGTTCCATCAGAT
>CAIWFB010000089.1 GCA_903911825.1 uncultured Verrucomicrobia subdivision 3 bacterium | reverse complement strand
CAACGGCCCGCCGGAAACATCGCCATCCACCACGATCTCAAACGTGTCGTTGTGCAAACCCGGCAGCGCAAAATCCCAATAGTCATCGTCCGCTTCGTAAAGAAAATACAAACGGTTCAAGCCTTTGACCCAGCCGATTTTTACGCGAATCTTCGGCGTGGAAGCATCTGTCAGTCGGTGTAAACCGAAGTCTTCCACCAGTTGCTCGCTGCCGATGACGTAATTTTCCGGCACGACATTCCAATCATTGGTTAGACCGTCCACCGTGGGAATCTTATCAGCGGGAAACTGAAAGATTTTGAAAACGTCATTCGTGCGGTCGAGCGCGAAGGCTGGGCGGCAACTCCACAGCGCCAGCATGGCCACGAAAAGTAAAATGGGGTTCACACCGCAAATTGCCCCATTTTTGCCGCGCTGAGTCAATTCCGGAAACCCGCCAAAATTGGCGATGTGGTCGGCGTTCACTTAGCCAAAGATATTTTCTAATAACTTCCCTTGTGGCCCGTCATATACTGTGATGCACTCAATCCATCTATGAAAACGCTTTCCGTCCTGCTCACCCTTTCCTCGCTCACGCTGGCGGCTTCGGCCGAACCCGCGCTGACAATCTATAACCAAAACTTCGCCGTCGTGCGCGATACCGTGCCGCTGGATCTCAAGTCCGGCGCGAACTCGGTGCGCTACGCTGGCGCCACCGCGCAGGTGGAGGCTGATTCCGTAATCCTCCGCGATCCTGCGGGTAAACGTTCGCTGCAGATCCTGGAGCAGAATTATCGCAACGATCCCGTGTCGCAAGAATTGCTGCTCTCGATGTTCGAGGGCAAGACGATCAATTTTCAGGAAACGCGCATGAAGGATAACACGCAGGTGCGCGACATCATTGCGGGCAAGATCGTCCGCAGTGGCTACGTTCCCGGCGGCGGTAATGAGCAACCGATCATTGATGTGAACGGCAACCTGCAATTCTCCCTGCCCGGCGAACCGCTCTTCCCTGACCTCGGCAACGATACGATTCTCAAGCCCGCCTTCAATTGGCTGCTGAAATCCGACAAGCCCGGCAAGTTCGATGCGGAAGTCGGCTACGTCACGGGCGGCTTTGATTGGAGCGCCAGTTATAATCTCGTTTCGCCGGAGAAAGGCGACCAGTGCGATCTCGTCGGCTGGATCACGATGAACAACACCAGTGGCAAGACGTTTGAAGATGCCAAGATCAAATTGCTCGCGGGCGATGTGAATAAAATTCAGCCGCCGCAGAATATGCCGATGGGGAGAATGCGTCTGGCGAAGGCAGCCATGGCGTATGACATGGCCGAGACAGCTCCCGCCGTCACCGAAAAAGCGTTCGACGAATTTCACCTCTACTCCATCGCGCGCCCTACCACCTTGCATGACCGCGAGACGAAACAAGTCGAGTTCGCGCACGCGGAAAAAATGTTCGCCCCGACGATCTATGTCTATGACGGCGCGGTGGGCTACCGTTTCTACGGTCTCAATTACGACCAAGGCTACGGCCAGAGCGACAACAAGAAGATCATCGTCCAACGCGAATTCAAGAACGCCGAGACGAATCAACTCGGCCTCGCCCTGCCCGCCGGCAAGTTGCGCTTCTATCGCCGCGATACGGATGGCCAGTTGCAATTCGTCGGGGAGAACACCATTGACCACACGCCGCGCAATGAAACGGTGCGGGTGACGACGGGCAATGCCTTCGACCTCGTGGGCGAACGCAAACAGACGAATTTCAAAGTGAATACCGGCGACAAATGGTTGGACGAAACCTTCGAAATCAAACTCCGCAACCGGAAAAAAACCGACGCCGTGGAGATCCGCGTGGTGGAACATCTCTACCGCTGGAGCAATTGGGAAATCAAAACCAAGTCCGACGACTTCGTGAAAAAAGACGCCCAGACCATCGAGTTCCGCATCCCCGTGAAGCCCGATGAAGAAAAGACCGTGACCTACACGGTGCATTATTCGTGGTGAGCTTTTGACGGGTCAGTATTTCAACCAAAAGCCCCGTTGGTAAAAATTACCAACGGGGCTTTGATCGCTTACCACGGGAAACGGAGGATTTCCCGCTAAAGTTAGGCGTCCATCGCTTGGGTATTCACCGGCAACTGCGGTTGCTGTTCGTCGGTTTTGTGGAACTTCACGCTCACGATCTTGCTGATACCGTGTTCCTGCATGGTCACGCCGTAGAGCACGTCTGCCATCTGGATGGTGCGTTTGTTGTGCGTGATGATGATGAACTGCGAATGTGCGATGAAGCGTTGCAGAATTTTCACGAAACGGATGACGTTGGATTCATCCAGCGGCGCATCCAATTCGTCAAGCACGCAGAACGGGCTAGGCTTGACCTGATAGATGGAGAACAGCAACGACACGGCCACCATCGTCTGTTCACCACCGGACAACAGCGAGATGCTCTGCAACTGTTTGCCGGGCGGGCGGGCTACGATTTCAATACCGCTTTCCAAAACGTCGCCTTCGTCGGACAAAATCAAATCCGCTTTGCCACCGCCAAAGACGTCCACGAACATCGCGCGGAAATTATCGCGGATCTTCTCGAACGTTTCCAAGAACATGGTGCGCGTCTGCGTATTGATGCGGTTGATGATTTCCAGCAACTCGGTCTTGGCGTTGACGAGATCTTCGTATTGCGTGTTCAGGAAAGAATGGCGCTGCTCCGTCTCTTCGTATTCCTCAATGGCCACCAGGTTCACCGGCCCCATCTCATCAATTTTCTGCTGCAAGGCTTCGACTTGTTCGCGCACGGAATTCCAATCCGTGCCCACGCCGGATTCCGCCATCTGTTCGGGCGTGAGCGTTTCAATCTTCGCCGGGCCCTCATCCGCGTGCGTGATGGTGATGCACTCACTGCGAATGTCTTCGAGGTTCAGGTGATACTTCTGCTGCACTTTCTCGCGTAGGTTCTGCACCGTCATATTTTTCTGCGCGAGCTCGACGTCTAGCGAACCGCGCTGATTCTGCAGCTGCGTCAATTGGCTGCGCTGCATCCGCAACGTCTCGTCGCGCTGATCAATTTCAGCCTGTTGCGAATTCTTTTGCCCAACGAGTTCCGCCGTCTGCGCGGCAACCTGTTCGCGCTCGTAGCGCAAGCGTTCGATCTTGGACTGTGAATCCTGAACCTCCGTCTCGGCCTGTTCGCGGCGGGAAATGAAGGCGGAACATTCGTTGCGCCGGTTTTCGACGAGCTGATTCAATTCGCGCAAACGGATTTCCAGCGCCCCGCTTTGCTGACGGAAAGAAGTCGCCAGTTGTTCGTCGGACGCGAGGGCAACTTTACTTTCGGTGAGCGCGGCGTTCGCGGCATCGCGCGCGTGGCGCAATTCTTCCAGCTCCACCGTGAGAGCGACGACCTGTTCTTGCGTGGCGCGTTCACGGGTTTCCAATTCATCTAAGCGCACGGCGAGCGCCTCACGCTTCTGCAAGCCTTCCTGCTCCTGCGCCGCGAGATTTTCCACCTCGAACATCACCGTATCAATTTTCTGATGCAGCAAACGATTAGAGTTATTGAGCGCATTGAACTCACCTTCGCGCGTGGCGATGGCGACTTCCTGTTGGCGCAACTCGGTCTGCGCTTGTTGCAGGCTCGCTTGCAATTCCGTCTGTTCGCTCAACAGCGCACCGCGCTTGCGGCTCGCTTCGGCGACGCGTTCTTGCAATTCTGTCAACTCCGCTTGCAGTTCCGTGATCTGATTTTTACGACCGAGAATCGAGGACGGCGCTTTGCCGTTGTTGCCTTTATTCAGATAACCGCCGGTGTAAATGCCGTGGCGATTCAACAGTTCGCCGCCCATCGTGACGAAATCACAACCCGCGTGACCATTCTGAATTTGCGCCGTAGCCGTAGTTAAATCCGCCGCGATAAACGTGCGGCCCAGCAACGATTTCAAGAGCGGCTCCACGTTTGGCTCGGCGTGAATCACGCTCATCGCGTGCACAATTTGGCCAGCCTGCAAACCAGGTTGCGCGGCATCCAGCTTATCGCTCGGCGCCATTTCGCCCGCGAACGCGAGCTGCTTTTCATCGGCGTATTGTTGAATCGCCAGCGCCGCAATACTCGCGCGACCTGACTTATTGGCATTTAACTCCGCCAGGATTTCCTGCGCGCTCGACGGCTGCTCGGTGAGCACCAGTTGCAAATTATGACCGAGGGCATTTTCCACTGCGGTCACGAATTGATCCGGCACGCGAATGCGATCTGCAAGTGAACCCAGCACGGAACGCGACTGACGAAGCGCGGCGACCGCACCCGCATCGAAACCTTCGTGCGAACCTTCGAGCTGTTCCAGCACCGTGAGGCGGGAACGTTTCTCGGCTTGCTGCTGCAAAAATTTATCCTGCTCCTGCGAGGACGTGTGCAGTTCGCCTTGCAAGTCGCGCAGCCGCGCCTGACGTTGCTCGACGGAACCGCGCGTCGTGGCGACGTTCAGCTTTTCCAATTCCACGCTGGATGTGAATTCCACTAAGCGCGTTTCGAGGCGCAGGCGTTCTTCTTCCAGTTGCAACTTCTCGGCGGAAAGTTTCTCCAACCGCACGATGTTGCCTTGCTTCTGCAAATCTAGTGCACCGAGTTCGTTGCGCACACGGGACAAATCCTGCGCCGCCGTGAACGCCACTGATTGCGCCTGTCGCAGGGCTTCCTGCCGTTGGCGCATGCCTTCTTCGACTTCGCGCAAAGCATTGTGCTTCGTCTGCAGCGCTTCTTTGTGCTGGGTCAGCGCGGCTTCGGCGACCGCCAACCGTTCCGTGATGGAGATCAACTCTTCCTGCGCGGCGCGATGCCGTTCCTCCGCTTGCGCAATTTCTTCTAGCGCCCGGAAATTTTGCGATTCGATTTCGTTGATGCGTTCTTGGTTGAATTGGATGCGGCTGTCGTGGCGATCCACTTCCGCTTTCAATTCTAACCCGCGCTGTTGCTGCGCGCCGACTTCGTGCTCCAATTCGGAAAGCCGTTCGCGCAATTGGGAAATCTCACTTTCAAAACGCAACACAGCTTCCGAGCCTTGCTCGATTTCGTTGCGCATGTTTTCCACGGCAGCCTGACGTTCGGAAATCTCACCTTGCAACAAGTCGAACTGATGCCGCACGAGTTGCGTTTCGAGATGCTGTAATTCTTGCGAGAGCTGTTTGTAGCGCCGCGCTTTACCCGCCTGCCGTTGCAGCGAACCAATCTGGCGCTTCACTTCCTTGATCGTGTCGGCGATGCGCAACAAATTTTGCTCCGTGTATTCGAGTTTGCGGAGCGATTCTTTTTTCTGCGATTTGAATTTCGTGATGCCCGCCGCTTCTTCAAAAATCATCCGGCGATCTTCCGGTTTGCTGGAAAGAATCTGCGTGATGTGACCTTGCGCCAAAATGCTGTAGCTCGTGCGACCGATGCCCGTGCCCATGAACAATTGCTGTATGTCTTTGAGACGGCACGGCGTGCGATTGAGAAAGTATTCGCTGCCGCCGTCACGAAAAATCCGGCGCGTCAACGTCACTTCATCGTAAGAAACTTCCACGCCCGCCGCCTTCAAACTTTCTTCGCCCACACCGCCGAGCGTGAGGGAAACTTCGCCCATGCCCATCGGCTTGCGACCGTCCGTGCCGTTGAAGATCACGTCCGCCATTTCGCCGCCGCGCAACGCCTTCGCCGATTGCTCACCGAGCACCCAGCGAATCGCGTCCGAGACGTTCGATTTACCGCAGCCATTCGGCCCGACAATCGCCGTGACACCGGGCTGAAAATTCAGCGCCGTCTTGTCCGCAAACGACTTAAAGCCTAAAACCGTGAGATTTTTCAGAAACATACAATTATGGAAGTTAGAAAACCAAAGCGACTGTTGGCTGTAAAGGGGAAACCACAACATGTTGTGCACAATCAGAACTGTGGCGCTACTAATTGTGAATAAGTATTGTTTGAATTCGGCTAAAAATTCTGAATCAGCTGGGTTTTTGAAGGTTTTAAGGAGCAAAATCCGACCAAAAGAGCAGGCAAAGCACCCGCTTTCGTCCGGCTAATATTTCACCTGTTTAAGAATCTATTTTTCACCATCGTCGCACCTCGCTATTCTCTGCGCCCATGAATCTCGCTTTCACGAAATATCACGCGCTCGGCAACGACTACATCGTCATCAACCCGAAAGATCTGCCGGCGCCACTCACGACCGAACAGGTCAAAACCATCTGCCACCGCAATTTCGGCGTGGGCTCGGATGGCATTCTGCTCGGACCGCTGCCTTCCACCACGGCGAAGTGCGCCCTGAAGATCTACAACCCCGACGGAAGCATCGCTGAAAAAAGCGGCAACGGACTACGCATCTTTTCGCGTTATCTCTGGGACATCAAATTTGTCGGCAACGAAGAATTCGCCATCCAGACCGACGGCGGCCTAGTGCGCTCGACGGTATTCGATGGCGGCGCGATGGTGCGCGTGGAAATGGGCAAAGTCAGTTTCGACAGCGAAAAAATTCCGGTCACTGGTGCCAAACGCGAAGTGTTGAACGAAAAAATTTCTGTCGGCGGACGCGAATTTTCCTTCTGCGCGGCGACCATCGGGAATCCGCACTGCGTGCTGCCGTTGACGGATATCAGCGCGAAGCTGGCGCATGAATTCGGCCCGTTGTTGGAAACGCACAGCAACTTTCCGCGCAAGACGAACGTGCAATTTCTCAAAGTCCTCGACCGTGCCAACATCCAGATCGAAATCTGGGAACGCGGCGCAGGTTACACCTTGGCCAGCGGCAGCAGCAGCAGCGCGTCCGCAGCCGTGGCGCATCGCCTTGGTTTGGTGGATCGCGATGTGACGGTGCACTGCCCCGGCGGCCTCATCAAAATCGAAATCCGCGAAGGCTTTGACATCCTCATGACCGGCAGCGTGACGCGGGTTTCCGAAGGCGTCATCAGCCCGGAGATTTTTTCGGTGAAAGTTAACTGAAACCAAATGCCAAAAAAAAGGGCAGGCTTTTAAGCCTGCCCTTTTCGTTTGCAGAGTTGCGTTTACTTCGCAGCTAAAGCCGCTTCAACTGCGGCAATCAATTCGGCCGAATCTGGCTTCACTCCAGAGTCGAAGCGTTTCAAAATCTTACCGTCACGGCCGACGAGGAACTTACTGAAATTCCATTTTATATCGCCAGCCACAGGTGAATCTTTGCCCGCGAGCAGAACGTAAATCGGATGGCGATTAGCCCCGTTCACTTCCAGTTTTTCAAACAGCGGAAACGTCACGTCAAACTTGGAGGTGCAGAAAGTTTTAATTTCTTCCGCCGTGCCGGGTTCTTGGCCGCCGAATTGATTGCAGGGAAAGCCGAGCACATTCAATCCTTGGAAGTGGTATTTTTTGTAGAGCGCTTCCAGCCCAGCGTATTGCTTGGTGTAGCCGCAGTGCGAGGCGACATTGACGAGGAGCATGACTTGACCTTGATAGGGCTTGAGCGTGGCGGCTTTGCCATCAATGTCTTTGAGCGGAATTTCGTAAATGGAATCAGCAGCGTGGAGGGTGTTCATAGAAAGTGTAAGGGCGGCGAGGAGCAGCAGGACATTTTTCATGGCGCAACCATGCACCGACTTGGGCAGGCTGTCAACCACGCGCCCAAACTCTTGTTCGGAAATCAAAAACGGCGTCCAGCTTTGCAGCGGGACGCCGTGTTGAATAGTTATTGGATTAAGCGAGGAGCGGGTTTTCCGACTCTTCGGCCGCTTCTTCCATTTCGGGTTCGTCAGGCAATTCGACGAGCGGCTTGAGTTCCACTTTGCGATAGCGATCAAAGCCGGTGCCGGCTGGGATGATGTGACCCATGATGACGTTTTCCTTGAAGCCACGGAGGCTGTCAATCTTGGAACGCGTCGCGGCTTCGGTCAGCACGCGAGTCGTGTCTTGGAAGGACGCGGCGCTCAAGAAGCTGTCGGTTTCCAAGGAGGCCTTGGTGATACCGAGCAACACGGGAACGGCTTCAGCGGGTTTACCACCCTTCTTCTCGACGGCTTCGTTTTCGGCTTCGAATTCGAGCTTGTCGATCTGTTCGCCCCAGAGGAATTGCGTGTCGCCGGTTTCGGTGACACGAATCTTACGCAACATCTGGCGGACGATGATTTCAATGTGCTTGTCGTTGAT
>CAIWFB010000088.1 GCA_903911825.1 uncultured Verrucomicrobia subdivision 3 bacterium | reverse complement strand
TGCATGTGGTCCACGAACTTTGCCGGAATGAAGCTGTGCAAAGGCGTGTCAATCGAACTGGCACGCGGGTTCAAATTAAAGGTGGTGTGGTTGTAGGCGGCCACCATGTCGTCCTCGGCCTGCGACTTGAGTCCCTTGTCCTTGCGCTTGGCGTAGGTTTTTTGCAGCGACAACAGTCGGTCCTGATACAGCGACGAAAAGTTTTCCCGCGTGCTGGTGCGCAGGTCGCCGCCCGAGCCTTTCACCCACAACACCTCGACCTTTTCGCCGGTAAGCGGATCGGTTTCCATGAGCTTGGACGACGTGTTGCCGCCGCCGGTATTGGTGATGCGCTGGTCCGCGCCGAGCTTGTTGGAGCGATAAACGAGGCTTTCCACGCCCTTCAACTTCGCAGTTTCGGCGTCGTTCCAGAGGTTTGAGACATATTTGTGTGATTTATATTTTTTCATTTTTGTGATGGTTTCAGTTTTGAAGACATAAAATGGTCAATCGTTTTGGGCCGTGTGCACCAAGAACTATGATGCGCTCAATGTCGCCCGTGCGCGACGGGCCGGTGATGAACGAAATCATGCTCGGATAATTGCCGGAATAACGCTGCTTCACTAACGACATCGCCTCCGGCAAATCCGCGACAAGCTGGCTGCGATGCGCGATCACAACGTGGTGAGATGGTAGGCATGACAATGCCCGCCCGCCTGCGCTGTGACTTGTCACCAGCACCGTGCCAGTCTGCGCAATGAGTGCATCACACTCGGTGATGCCGACATCGCACAATTCGAGTTCGTCTTTGTCGTAACCATAGTTGGTCACAATCGTCGCCAAGCCCAGAGCCATGGTCTGCGAATGCGCCAATGAACCCGTGTGGGTGGCGGCGCGCTGCCATTGCTCCGCTGCGCTCAAAACCTTCAACTCCGCTGCGAGTTCCGCTACGTCCTTTACAAACTTGAATGTCGCCTTAAGTTCGCTTGCGTTGTTCGCGAACAATGTTAGTTGTTCTTCAATCGTCACGCCGACCGGCGGCATTACCCGGCGATGTTCTTCCACCAAGGGCAAGCCGTGGCCGTGAGACGCGTGCGCCTTGAGCATCAAGGCTTCCTTGATCCGGGCAAAAATGTTATCGCGCTCGCTCATAGTTCACGCTCCTTCAGCCATTCGCGGAAACTCTGTTTCGCAATGGGCGGCAATTCGCGCGTTTTCGTCCATGCCCGCGTCGGGTCGAAGAAACTGCCGTTCACCAGCCCGCGCAATTTCATCCCGAGGCGGCTCAATTTTGTGGTCAGCGACCAGAGCGCTGCATGATTCGCCACCACAGCGAACAATTTGAATGCGAGTTTCTGGAAAAAACCGGGTTTACCAGCAGTCGGCGCGGAGGCGTTGCGTCGGTTTTGCAACAGGTGATGGTGCAAATCAATTTTCACCGGACACGTCTCGGTGCATGCGCCACAAAGTGACGAGGCATCGCTAAGATGTTTCCATTGCTTCAGCCCGCGCAGGTGCGGTGTGATGACCGAACCGATCGGCCCGGCATAAACCGTGCCGTAGCTGTGGCCGCCGACGTTGCGGAATACTGGGCAGACATTCAGACACGCGCCGCAGCGGATACAGCCGAGCGTATCGCGCTGCTCGGCGTCGGCTAGCAGCAGGGTTCGTTGGTTGTCGAGCAGGACGACGTGATACTCCTCCGGTCCGTCCGCTTCGCCAGGCTGGCGCGGCCCGCCATACTGAGTGTTGTAACAGGTCAACGCCTGACCGGTGCCCATCACCGCGAGCATCGGCAGAAACAGCGCGAGATCTTCGTAGCGCGGCAACACTTTTTCGATGCCGACGAGCGTGACCATGGTCTTGGGTAATGCCGACGTGAGCCGTGCGTTTCCTTCGTTTTCCGTGATTGAAATCATTCCTGTCTCGGCGATGGCGAAGTTCGCGCCGGTAATGCCGACATCCGCTTGGAGATATTTTCGACGCATCACACGGCGGGCCAGCATCGTCAGATCCTCGGGGCTGTCGGTTGTGGTTTCGTTTAGTTTCTGGGCAAACGTATCCTGTATCTCCCCCCGCGTAAGATGCATCGATGGAGCCACTAGATGATAGGGTTCCTCCCCGCGAAGTTGCATAATAAACTCGCCCAGATCTGATTCAGCGACTTCATAACCCGCTGCCACCATCGCGTCATTCAAATGAATTTCCTCGGATGTCATGCTTTTGGATTTGATGACAACCTTGGCGTTCTTCGCGCGCAAAATGTTGAAAATAATCTCGCGACCCTGTTCAGCATTGCCGGCCCAATGGACTTTCGTGCCGCGTGACTCAATCAACCGGACGAATTGTTCGAGATATTGGTCGAGGTGATTGACTGCCTCAAACTTCGTTCGCGCAGCTAGATTCCTTGCGCCCTGCCAGTCCTGAAACCACAACTTGCGCTGGTCACGCACAGTTTCGTATTTGACCATCGCCGTCTGGATGATGCGGCGATGCCGCAAATCCGCCGCCATCCGTCGTGAAGCTTCTTTGAAATGTGTGGCGGGCGCGCTCATGATTGGGCCAAAATTTCCGCGAGATGAATCGTCTTGAGCGGTTTTTGTTGTTTGTTGACAAGACCTTTAATCTGCATCAGGCAACTTGAATCGCACGAGACGACGTATTCGGCCTTAGTCTCCAGCGCAGAAGCGCATTTGACTTCGCTCATCGCAGTGGAAATCTCTGGAAACTTCGTCGAAAATGTTCCTCCAAAGCCGCAGCAGGTTTCCGCAGCGCCCATTTCAACCAGTTCTAACCCGCGCACCATGGCTAGCAGTTGGCGCGGCGGACGTTTGTTATTCAACTCGCGCAAGCCATGGCAGCCGTCGTGAAACGTGACCCGGTGCGGAAACTTCGCGCCAAGATCGGTAACGCCAAGTTGGTTCACGAGGAATGAAGAAAACTCATGGGTTTTGGCCGCAAGTTTCCTTGCAGCCTCGACTTGCGGCGTATTAGCAAACAGTTCCGGATAAAAGTTTTTCACCATCGCGCCGCATGAACCGCTTGGAATCACAACGGCTTCGGCATCCTGCAATTGGGCCAAAACTTTCGCCGCAGATGTGCGTGCCTCGTTCCAATAACCGGAGTTGAATGCCGGTTGTCCGCAGCACGCCGCGCCTTCCGGCACAACGATCTTATGGCCAAGTTTCTCAAAGATGCGAACCATGCTGATGCCCACTTGCGGATGCATCAGGTCCACGAAACACGGGATGAAAAGTGTGATAATCATGACCAAGGTTGCAGTTCAACAAAGCAATCGCACCCTTCAATCCGGAGTTTTCGACATTTGTAAATCTTGACCAGTATTGGCCCCCTCATTACGGCCAAGCGAAAAGCACGCTCAATATTCAGTTTTGAAAGTTCATTCTCCATGCCTGTGAGTTGTGCAATGATTCCGGTCATATCTAGTAGTTTAGTTATCGCAGAAATAATGTGTCGCTCTTAATTGACCACATTGATCGGCCGGCCTGCTTGGAAACCCGCAATGTTTTGTGCCGTCACTTTCATCAATCGTTGACGTGCTTCAAGCGCCGCCCATGCAATGTGCGGAGTCAAGGTGAGATTCGGCGCTCCGAACAGCGGATTGTCATCTCGAATGGGTTCTTCAGAAACCACGTCGAGAGCCGCGCCTGCGAGTTGCCCTGACTTCAGCGCCGTAGCCAGATCAGTTTCATTGACTAGTGCTCCGCGGGCGGTGTTGATCAAATAAGCCGATTTTTTCATGCGTGATAAAAGTGCCCGGTTAATCATCCCCGAGTTTTCCGTCGTCAGTTTGCAGTGAAGAGTGACCACGTCGGACTCAGCAAATAGTTTTTCAGTTTCGCGCCATTCAAAGGGGTATGAAGGCGGATTATTTTTTGACGGGCCATTGGCAAAGACCTCCATCTTGAACGCTCTGGCGATTTCGCCCACACGCTGGCCAATGCGGCCGAATCCGACGATTCCCAGGGTTTTGCCGGCCAATTCAGTCTGCGGTGTTTTCCAGAAGCAAAAGTCTCCCGCTTTCCGCCACTGACATTTTTTCACCAAATCATTGTGCAGTTGCGGTTGCCGGTAGAAATTTAACAGGAGTGAAAAAACAAATTCTGCCACTGCATCGGTTCCATAAATCGGAACGTTGGAAACGGAAACGTTCCGTTGCCGAGCTGCTTTCGTATCCACGATATTGTAACCCGTTGCCAGCACGCTGATAAACCTGACCGCTGAAAGTTGCGCCAGCGTCTCGGCCGTCAGCGGGGTTTTGTTCGTGAGCACCACGTCCGCACCCGCTGCACGCTCGACAATTTTGTCGGGTGCGGTGCGATCGTAAACTTTGAGCTCACCCAAGGCTGCAACCGCATCCCAAGAATTGTCACCTGGGTTTAGTGTATAACCATCCAAAACAACTATTTTCATACTTTTTGTTTTTATGGCTTAATTTGTTTCCGGCATCATGCAACTGTAGATAAAATTACGAGCCATGCTAAATCCGCTGGCTAAAAATATTGTTTTCGTATGTTTTCACTTCCGCCAGCCATGTGCCGTCGGCGGGCTTTTCGTTTCGCCGACAGTATTCCTCCCACACCAAACCCCACGGCAGCGAGCGGGCGTCTTCCATTCGTGCCAGACGACTGGTGAAATCTCGTGCCGCCTCGGCAGCCCTAAACGTCTTCACCGGCTGGAGCAGGCCGCGCAGCAGCGCCTTCTTCGCGTTGCGTGTCCCGATGACCCAGGCGGCAATCCGATTGATCGAGGCGTCAAAGAAATCCAAACCCACATGGATACGTTCGCGCTGCGGCACGGTGACGGATTCTTCCAGTATGGCGCTGGTCGCCTCATCCAGCGTCACCACATGATCACTGTCCCAACGCACGCCACGGCTGACATGCAGCAAGAGGTGCGGCACGAACAACAGCGCGGATGAAATCTTGTCGGCCACGGATTCGGTCGGATGAAAATGGCCGGCGTCGAGGCAAAGCCCGACTTTGCGCGAGGCGGCATAACCGAGATAAAATTCATGCGAACCCGCCGTGTAACTTTCCACGCCGATGCCGAACAGCTTGGCCTCCACCGTGTCAATGTTCCATTCGCGCGACACCTTGGCGTCGAAAATCGCGTCCAGCGATTCCATGAGGCGCTCGCGGGGGGCAAGGCGATTCGCCGGTGTGTCCTTGTAGCCATCGGGAATCCAGATGTTGGAGACGACCGGGTTCTGAAGCCTTTTGCCGATAGCCGCACCGATGCGCCGGCAGGCAATGCAATGGGCAATCCAGAATTTGCGCACGCCCGAATCCGGATGCGCGAGTGTAAAACCGTCCGCCGCGAGCGGGTGGCTGAAGCAAGTCGGATTAAAATCAATGCCCCATTTTTTCCTGGCAGCCCAATCCACCCACGAGGAAAAGTTGTCCGCCGTGAGCGCGTCGCGGTCCGGCATGGGATTGCCGTCGGTGGCGTAACTGGCGTGCAGATTCAGCCGCAATGGACCGGGAATGAGCGAAGAGGCCATTTCCAAATCCGCGCGCAGTTCTTCCGGCGTGCGGGCCTTGCCGGGATAATTGCCGGTGGCCAGACAGCCGTTGCCCGCGGCAGCTTCGGCGCGCTTTTCAAAGCCACCCACATCATCGCCCTGCCAGCAGTGCAGCGAGACGGGAATCTGATCCAACTGACGCAAAGCGGCTTCGGCATTCACGCCACAGGCGGCGAAGCGTTCGCGGGCGATTTGATAGGATTGCTCGGTGGTCGTTTTTGTCTTCATGTCCAGGTCTAAAAATCTAAACAGCCTTCAAGGTTTCTAATTCTACCTTGCCGCTGCACTGTTCTATGATTCGTATAATATCTTGGGCGTTTTTGACTCTAACGCGTCGCGGTCCGGCGACGCTCGGTTTTACGGATTAAATCTCTACCTCCACTTGGTGCGTGCCGCTGGTGAAAAGCGGCAGTGTGTTTCCTGCGATCAACTTTCCATCCACGAGGATACGGCGAGTGCCGACGCAGCGCCCGGCG
>CAIWFB010000087.1 GCA_903911825.1 uncultured Verrucomicrobia subdivision 3 bacterium | reverse complement strand
TGACATCAGGGCGGTTCATCTTTACAGATGTTGTCGGGATTACGAACCCCGCACATCGAACTAGAAAATCCTCTCTAGCTCATGGCACCGTATCGCTTTCGCGCTCGGTTGCCGGACAGCTCTACGACTGTCACTCCTGATGCTGAGTATATTAAATCAAACTTCCCTTTGCTTGGCAAGGTGAAGTTGTGTCATAGGGAAATATGCAAACAAAACAGCGAACCATTTGCTAGTCGCTCTTTTATTCTGGCCAGCGCATTTTGTTTGTCTGACTGTAACTTTGTCCAAATTTCGATTGCGAATGATTCAACCTGCTCAACAGACGGGTCGCTAAATCCTTGGTTGGCTAAAACATTTTTTGCTAAATTCTTTATGTCTGTTGGTATTGGCAGTTGATCGTCGGCAGATAATGCATTGTGCTGTCTAGTCTCGTTCTGGATTTGTTGATTTTCCAAATCCTTCTTTGATTCCAACTCATCGCGCAATTCGTTTGCGTGTGCTATTTCAGCGAAGAGTTTTTTACGATTAGCTATTATCTCAGCTCGTTCGTCACTGGTAATGCTTTCGGGAAGAGGAAAAACAATGTCACGAACTTGCTCGCGAATTAGAGGGTCAAGAGGTTCGACCTGATTGGACTCCATTTCATAACGATGGGCTTGTGAGGCACCCCAAATCAGGTCGAGGTGAATACTCGAATTGATGCCAAGCTTGGATTCCATTTCGCGATTCCAATCATCCCGTTTCCAGATGTCATTCAAAATGAATTTTGCCCCGACTGTTGCATAAAGTCGCAATTCTTCCTCTGGTATTTCGGATGAATTTGTTAAATGAACATTTTTTGAGCGGCGGGTTAAAATCTCGACAAAAGCATCATCCCCATCTTTATTCGCCCTAACCAAAACACCCTTAACAGTATTACAGATGCGCCCTATAATTTGCTCTTTATCACAAAATGGCACCTTATCGGATCGCGAGTCAGTTTTGAATAATTTCATTTTTGTCAATTTTCTTGCGGGCTCAACGGAGGCGAAAAAGACGCGGACTCGACGCACCCTCTGGTAGGCTCCGCGAAGCGCCTTTTTAGAGAATGCGCCAACCCCAGTCACGGTTCGTATTCTAACCGGAAAAAGCCGGTGTCATTCGTGATGAATAGAAATTGCGAGTTCGTCACGGCGGTTGTGGTGAATAATCCGCCATTCCAATTTGCCCACGTTCCGTCAATGGCTGGCATGAATTGAATCTGATAATTGTCATACGGTGCCAGATTTGAGGAATCCACGCGCATAAAAGGTTGCACCGATGGGAACACGGCAGCGGCAGGCGGTGGAGCAATTTGAATCATCGGTGTGTTGGTGTAGCCGATGCCTGCGCTTGTGATGCTGATATTCGTCACCACCCCGCTGGCAGAGATTTTAGAAATCGCCGTGGCATTGGTGCCGCCTTTGCCAACGATGCTGACCGCTGGAGGGGTGACGTAACCAGAGCCGCCGCTTGTCATCGTTGTGCCGACAACAAAGCCGTTGACCACCTGTGCCGTGGCAAAAGCCTGTGACGGAACCGGATTGAGGGCCAGCCGGAAATTTCCACTGCTCCACACGCCCGCGACCATTTGCGTGTAAATGGAGTTTATAGCCGTGAAGCTGACCGGCTGGTTTGTCCAATACCACGCCGCCGACCGCTGCAACTGGTAAGCACCGCCGACGGTCAGGTTGGAAAAGGAAAGGAACGACATGGCTGTGATGCCCAAAACTGGGTTTGGAATAAATGGCGGTTCAATGACCACCAGCGGCGCATTGGTATAGCCAGAACCGGCATTGGTGACATTGATGCTGGTCACGATGCCATTGCTGACCACCGCGAAAGCCCCTGCCCCGTCCCCGCCACCGCCGATAAAACGAACAAGCGGTGTGTTGGTATAACCGCCTCCAAGCTTGGAGATTGTAGCCCCAACTACGAAGCCATTCAGCAGCGTTGCTGTGGCCGTGGCGCAATAAGGAAAATAAGGTGATGCGGAAGTCACCGTTACACTAAAGCTTCCAGAATTGTCATAGCAAACATTGTCCATGATCCCCATAAAAAGCCGCGTAGCGCCCGCAGGCACCACGAATTGCTGCGTGACACCGCTGGAGGTTATGCCATCTCCAACGAAAAACGGCTGTCGCAAGGCTGG
>CAIWFB010000086.1 GCA_903911825.1 uncultured Verrucomicrobia subdivision 3 bacterium | reverse complement strand
GTGAAGTTCCTGCAAAAAGGAATTGATACCGGCACCGCGAACTCGATTCTCGTGAAAGTGAACCAGATCGGTTCGCTCACGGAAACGCTCGACGCCGTGCAGCTCGCTCAATTCCACGGCTACACCGCCGTCCTTTCGCACCGCTCTGGCGAAACCGAGGACGCGACCATCGCCGATATCGCCGTGGCCACGAACTGCGGCCAGATCAAGACGGGTTCCTTGAGCCGCTCCGACCGTCTGGCGAAATATAATCAACTCCTCCGCATCGAACAGGAACTCGGCAAGAACGCCGTGTATGCCGGTTTGACCGCGCTGAAGAAGGCGAAGTAATCCGTTTCAAAATTCAAAAACCGGAAGCGAAGAAATTCGTTTCCGGTTTTTTTTCATGCGTGAAAGCGCGGAATACGTTATCCTGTTTGCTTGTTGTATCTGGCCCGCTTTAACAGGGGATTGCTAGGAGTCGTTCTCGCCGTTTTCATGCCGGCGATGTCTGCGTCTGCCCTGATTGATGCCACGTTGCAGATGCAACTTGGCAATCCTTCCGGTGCCATCGTTGGCACCAACAACCACAGTCACTACCTCATCCAACGCACCGTCCAAGCCATTGATTACAGCGACCACCTTGGCGAACCGGTTTGGGCAGCGTGGGATTTGACCGCGAATGACATTGGCGGCAGCGGACGCAATTCCACATTTTATACCGATACCAACCTCCCGCCCAACTTCACCAACATTCTCGCAACGGCCGATTACAACGGCGTGGGCGTGATCAATTTCAATCGCGGCCATCTCTGCCCCTCCGCCGACCGCACCGACACCACCAACGACAACAAGCTTGTTTTTTTCATGTCCAACATCATGCCCCAATCCGCGCTCAACAATCAGGGCGTCTGGGGAAACTTTGAAGATTATTGCCGCGCCCAGTTGACCAACAGCGAACTTCTCATCATCTGCGGGCCGAGCGGTTTTGGAACCAACACCATTCCCAGCGGCCTGGCTTACATTCCCTCCAACGTCTGGAAGATTGTCGTGATCGTTCCGCTCGGCAGCGGCACGGCGTTGAGCCGCATCAACGTCACGAACCGCGTCATTGCCATATCCATTCCCAACGTGACGAACGGATTGAGCAGTGACTGGCACAATTACGTCACCAACGCCGCAAAGATCGAGCGCGACACCGGCTTCACCTTCTTCACCGCCCTGTCGCCCCACGTTGCCAGCGTTTTCCGCACCGAAGTGGATGGCACGCCGTATTTCATTGGCGACACCTACACCAATAAACAATACAGCTTCACCGTCAACGGCTGGACCGGAACGAACTATGTGGTGCAGGCCACGACGAATCTGGCAAGCGCCAGTTGGATTTCATTGAAGACGAATGCCGCGCCATTTCAATTCACAGAAACTAACGCCAACACATTCAGCCAGAGGTTTTATCGGGCGAAAAGCTGGCCGTGATTCAAACTGTCCCCTTCAAGCTGCTGCGCATCGAGCAGCAGTTCGGC
>CAIWFB010000085.1 GCA_903911825.1 uncultured Verrucomicrobia subdivision 3 bacterium | reverse complement strand
GTGCCAAATGAGCCAGCCATTATCAACCAGCCGACCGTTGCGTTATTGTCCCCCAGAGTTGATAAAATTGAGCCGACCATTGCGCAGACACCAACAAACAGGAAAACTCCAGAAAGGATTTCAAAGAAATCTGCATGGTTGCGGATTTCATCTGGATGCTTGCGGATTTTATTGCGCTTTTGCTGTTTCAACCGTTCGATTATAGATTCTGCCTCATCCTTCACTTTCGGCGTAGCGGGTGCTGGCTTCGGATTGCGTGGCACCGGTTTGAAATTTTGCTGGCAAAACGGGCAGGTTACAAATTCTGTCAGCAAGGACTTGTCGGCGCTCAACGGGGACTTACATCTGGGGCAATCAAAATGAATTTCGACCGGCTCGGCGGGGATGCGGGGAGTCGGGATGAATGGCTCGTTGCAATCGGGGCAGTTTATCATTTCGCCGAGCAACTTTTTGTCGCCGCTCATCGGGCGGTTGCACTTGGGGCAATCAAAATGAATTTCGTCTGGCAAAAGTTTCATGGCTCGTCCTTTGGCTGATTTTCCCCGTTGCTCGTCTCCATGATGCGCCGTTCTGGGATGGCTTGCAAGAGCGGGCTGCGGCTGTAATCGAATCCTAGCGCGGCGGCTTGACTTTCGGCGGATTCGGGCGTCAGATGGATTCAACTATGAGCGAGCAAAAGGAATCAGTGAGACAACTTTTGGACAAACTGATGGTTGCCGGGTGGATTAAGCGCAGCGCACTCTATGACGCTAAACTCGATGAGAAGCCAGCGCACGGAGTCGGTATTGAATATACGCCACACGGGCTAGATCGGGTGAATTGCTTGCTGTCATTGATTTCAGAAATTGAATACGCATCAACTCCGATGTCAGAGGACGAATGGCTATATCTGAAGAAGGTTGCTCAATACTCCGCAAATCAAGGTGGCGCTGGAAACAACCCGCCCACGCGATAACAACCGCACACTTGACTGTCTCCGCGTCACGGCGTGGAATGTGCGGGAAGCCCGCAACCAACAATCAGGCGTTCCATTGTGGAACAAATGGAGACTGAATTATGAGAAAACTAATAGTTATAGGAATGCTGGCGCTGACTTTTGGATGCTCCAAATCGGCGACGGAACATTACCGGCTGGAAACCTTGGAATGGGACGACAGCGGTATGTTCAACGAACAGAAACTTTATATTGGCTATGATGGCAGGCAGGTTGTGACCAACGTGGCATCGCTGGATGAAGCGGCCACCATCGCCGGCCAATACGGTTGGCGGTTGGTGAACGCGGAGCATTTCGCGAATCGCGGCTTGAACGTCGCGGCCTATCACATGGAATACCGGGGAACGAAGGCAACCTCGTTGGATATGATTCCACAAATCGTCAAGAGCCTGAATGAAATCAGGCGTTGACAAACTCCGCCGGCGGTTTGCTCATGGCCTTTGATCGGTAGAATTTTTCACGCTCGCCTCCCATGCCTTGAAATCTGTCGCCGCCTTCAGCCAGTCGGTTTCGGTTTTGAAGTCGCCGGCATAGATGCCCCGCTGCAAATTCAAAGAAGCGGCAAAAGCCGTGTCAAACAATGTCCCCAGCGCGGGCTTGGCTTCGTCCAGATTCGTGGTGCGGTTGTTGGTCAGGTGCAGCGCAACGCGGCTGACGATGAACCGCTCGAAAATCGCCGCGTCGTTGGCGCAAATCAGCCGTAAAAACTCCGCGTGATCCGCTGGAAATCTTTCGGGCAGCGGCATGGATGGCGTTGCCTTGCGTCCGGCGG
>CAIWFB010000084.1 GCA_903911825.1 uncultured Verrucomicrobia subdivision 3 bacterium | reverse complement strand
TCAAATATGGTTCTGGCACCGGCACCGATCTTTCGCCGATCCGGTCCAGCCGCGAAAAATTGAGCGGCGGCGGTCGTCCCAGCGGCCCGATGAGCTTCTTGAAAGTTTACGATCAAGTCGCCAACGTCGTGAAATCCGGCGGCAAAACCCGTCGCGCTGCGAAGATGAACACGCTGCGCGATTGGCACGGCGACATCGAAGAATTTATTGACGCGAAGCAGAAAGAAGAAAAGAAAGCGTGGGCGTTGATCGAGCAGGGTTACGACGGTTCCTACAACGGCGATGCTTACGGCAGCGTGATGTATCAGAACGAAAATCTTTCCGTTCGCGCCAGCGACGAATTTTTCCAAGCTGCCTTGTCCGGCAAAGAATGGTGGACGCGCACCGTTAAAGGCGATAAGCCGCTCCAGAAAAAAGACGCAAGCACGTTGCTCAACAAAATCGCCGAAGGCACGCACATCTGCGGCGACCCTGGCATCCAATACGACGGCGCGATCCAGAAATGGCACACCTGTAAAGGCACCGAGCCGATTCACTCCACGAATCCGTGCAGCGAATACGTGTTCGTCAACAACACCGCGTGTAATCTCGCTTCCTTGAACCTCATGAAGTTCAAGCGCGAAGACGGCATTTTTGACGTGGAACGCTTCAAAGCCGCCTGCCGTATCTTTATCACCGCGCAGGAAATTCTCGTGGACAACGCGAGCTATCCGACCAAAGACATCGCGGAAAATTCCCACATCTTCCGCACGCTTGGGCTTGGTTTCGCAAACCTCGGTTCGCTCTGCATGAGCTACGGTTTGCCGTATGATTCGGACGAAGGCCGTGCGCTCGCTGGTGCGATTACGTCCATCATGACTGGCCACGCTTACGAACAGAGTGCCGACATCGCTGCGACCACCGGTGCATTTGCGGGTTACCGCGATGCCCGTTGCGCTGGTGTTTCCAAACCGGTCGCCAAAGACAACGTTGCCTCCATGCTCGGCGTCATCAAATTACACCGCGACGCCGTGGAACAGATTCAGCCGAGCGCCGAATTCAATTACCTCAAGACCGAAGCTCGCAAGACGTGGGATAGTGCGCTGGCCAAAGGGAAACAACACGGCTACCGCAACGCGCAAGTCACCGTGCTCGCGCCGACCGGCACGATTGCGTTCCTCATGGATTGCGACACCACCGGCGTTGAACCCGACATCGCGCTCGTGAAATACAAATTGCTCGCGGGCGGCGGCATGTTGAAGATCGTGAATCGCGGCGTGCCCGATGCCTTGCGGCGCTTGCACTACAGCGAAACGGCGACCACCGCCATCATTGCCCACATTGAAAAATTCGACACGATTGAAGACATCGAAGAAAACGGCGCGACCGTGAAAAGCGGCTTGAAAGCCGAACATTTGCCGATCTTCGATTGCGCCTTCAAACCGGCGCGCGGCAAACGCAGCATCGGTTACATGGCGCATCTGAAAATGATGTCCGCCGCGCAACCGTTCATCAGCGGCGCGATCTCCAAGACCGTGAATATGCCGGGCGATTGCACTGTCGCCGAAATCCGCGACACCTACGTTCAAGCGTGGAAAATGGGGCTGAAATGCGTCGCCATTTATCGCGACGGTTCTAAACGCTCGCAGCCGCTCAACACGAAAAAGACCAATGAAGGCGGCGATAAAACGGCGGTCGGCACCACCATGGATTCTGCCGCGCTTGAAAATCGCATCAAGCAACTTGAAGCGGAAGTTCTCACGTTGCAAGACGACGCCGGCAAACCATTGCGCCGTCGTTTGCCCGACACGCGCACGGCCGTCACGCACAAATTCGACATCGCCGGTCACGAAGGTTATCTCACCGTTGGTCTGTTCGATGACGGTCAGCCTGGCGAATTGTTCATCACCATGGCGAAGGAAGGTTCCACCATCGGCGGTTTGATGGACAGCATCGGCACCTTGACCAGCCTCGCTTGGCAATACGGCGTGCCGCTCGACGCCCTCGTCCGTAAATTCGCGCATCAACGTTTCGAACCGAGCGGTTTCACCAAGAACGCCGAGATTCGCAATGCCTCGTCCATCACGGATTATGTGTTCCGTTGGCTCGCGTTCCAATTCATCCCCGGCTATCGCGAAAACATCATTGGTGCCCGCAATCAGCCTGAACTCGCGATGCCCGGTCTGTTGGAAGAGATCAAAAAAAAAGTGAACCGGCCGGTGCCGGAGCTGCCCATCTCTGACGATACCGACGTCATCGAAGCCAAGTCCGACAAAGCCCACGCCCGTCGCACCTTGACCCTGACCTCGATGATCACGAATCAGCAGGACGCGCCCACTTGCCCGAACTGCGGCCATGTAGCCGTGCGCAACGGCGCCTGCTACAAGTGCTTGAACTGCGGCGAAAGCCTCGGTTGCTCGTAAAATAATTAAGCCCCAAGACGCCAGCCGGAGAATTTATTTTCTCCGGCTGGTTTCATTTTTGACATTCGCCAGCCATACGGCTCAATATTTGACTATGAAGAACAATGCTTCTATTTGCTGGCTGGTGGCGGGTTTGTTGATCGCTGGCTGTGCCACGAACTCACCCGCCCATAATTTCAAGAAAACTTTCTCCAGTTTCGATTTGCTGGCGGAACATGCCGGGACGGCTGTGCCGTCCGCTGCCACGATGGATTTCAAGGGCGTTGACTTGAGCCAATTGCTTGAGATTTATACTGCGGTTTCCAAACGCACGGTGCTGCGCGGTGCGTTGCCTGATTTGAAGTTTGTCCTGCGCACCGCCACCCCAATGAACGCCATCGAGCAATTGCAAACCTTTGATACGTTGCTGGCGCAAAACGGGATCGCCATGATCTATTCCGGAGAACGGACCGTGAAGGCGGTGCCCGTTGACCGACTCAAAACTGAGGTGCTGCCGGAAATCGACCACCCTTGGTCGGCGCTACCTGAATCTAGTTCGCCGATGCTGCGGAAAGTTTACCTGAAAAAATATCGGCCATCGGAAGTTTTGCCCGTGCTACAACCCTTGGCCAGCTTGCCCAACAGCATCGTGGCCGTGGATGCCGAGAGCCTGCTCATCCTCCGTGATTATTCCGCCAATATCCGCCAGCAGTTGAAGTTGCTGGAAGAATTAGAGCAGAAAAAGACGCCGTGATCTTCTGCCTGCCGCTGGTTTCTTAAATATCCGTGTGCATCAGTGTCCATCCGTGGTTAAATTTCCAGCGTAACGATGCGTCCACTCATCCAAGAAATTGTCACCGCGCACACGCCCGAATCGCTCGTGGAAAATCTTCAGAGCGAGGCGGGAATAGTGCTGTTGCGAACGTCACAATTTGATACGCCCGCTGCTCGCTACTCGTTGGTCACCGCGAATCCATTCCTAACCTTTCGCAGCTTCGGCTCCCGCTGTGAAATGATTCCGAACATTCAACCTTCAACTTTCAACCTTCAACCGCAATACGGCAATCCGTGGCATCTCCTCGACGCCCTCATGGCGCGCTATGAATTATTGGATGAAATTGATTCGCCCTTTCCGCTCGGCGGCGCGTTCGGTTACTGGGGTTACGACCTGAAAAATTTCACCGAACCCAAACTCCCACGCCGCGCCGTGAACGATCTGGAATTGCCCGATTGCCACGTTGGATTTTACGACAGCGTCGTGGTCTTCGATCATCGCCTGGACAAAGTTTGCATCGTTTCCACCGGCTTGAATGCAGATGGTTCGCGCACGGAGGCGCGAGCCAAGGAGCAGTTGGAGTTTTGGCATAACCGGATTCAAAACTCTGAGTTTTCACACCAACACGCAAAGGTGCCATGCCAGAAAGCTCTTCGCTGTGTGGTGCCTGGGCGCGAGGTTTCTTCTAATCTTTCGCGTGACGATTTTGTTTCCAAGGTTGAACGCGCCCAGCACTATATCCGCAGCGGCGACATCTATCAGGTGAACTTGTCGCAACGGCTCACAACCCAAACCGAGCTGACCGGCTGGGAATTATTTGAAAAGTTAAGCGCGGTTTCGCCCGCGCCGTTCGCGGCGTATCTCGATTGCGGCGAATTTGAACTGGCTTCCTCTTCGCCGGAACAATTCCTGCGCATGAGCGGTTCGCAAATCGTCACGCGTCCCATCAAAGGCACGCGCTTGCGCGCTGCCGATGCGACGCGTGACGCGCAGCTCGCCTACGAACTCCAGACCAGCGCCAAGGAACTCGCTGAACTCGTGATGATCACCGATCTGCTGCGAAATGATTTGGGCAAAGTCTGTGAATACGGCTCGGTGCAAGTGCCGGAATTGGCCAAGCTGGAAAAATTCGCGCAAGTGCAGCACCTCGTTTCCACCGTCGAAGGCCGGTTGCGAAACGACGTGACGCATTTCGCCGCGTTCGCTTCCTGCTTCCCCGGCGGCAGCATCACCGGCGCACCGAAGTTTCGCGCCATGGAGATTATTGACGAACTCGAACCCATTTCCCGCGGGCCGTATTGCGGCGCGATTGGCTACCTCGGCTTCAATCGCGAAAGCCAGTTGAGCATCGCCATCCGCACTGCGATCTGCCGCGCCGGCGTGGCGCACTTCAATGTCGGCGCGGGCATCGTGGCCGATTCCGTTCCAGCGGCTGAATATGAGGAAACGCTCGCTAAAGCGCGAGGGTTTCTGGCGGCACTGAACTTTCCTGAATCCAATTTGGTTTCCGATTCTCCTGCGTCTGCCAAGGTTATTGGCTCTAATAAACCCTTCTGAGTATTTTCTGCTGACAGCGGATTAAAATTGCCGGAGAAAAATTCACTTTCTGCTCGCAGAATTTTCCCGGCTCGCGTATTTAATCCGGCATAAGGATTTAGGGACTCATGGTTATCTTTCTCAATGGAAAATTTTTACCCGAATCCGAAGAGGTCGTGCCGGTGAACGACCGCGGCTTCATGTATGGCGACGGCCTGTTCGAGACGCTGCGCGTCGTGAATGGCCGCCCGTTCCGTTTGGCGCAGCATCTGGAACGGCTCGTGCGCGGCGCGGATTTCTTGAAGATCAAATTGCCGTTCACGCCCAAAGAAATTTCCAAGCTCGCCGCGCAACTCATTGATAAAAATGCGATGTCCGATTCCGTGCTGCGGCTCGTGTTGACGCGTGGTCCGGGCGCACGGGGTTATTCTCCAGGCGCGGCGGCGAATCCTACGTTCGTGATGTCGTTGCATCCCGTGCCGGCGGCCTCCTCGGATGAATTACTCCAGTGGAGCCTGATCACGTCCTCGCACCACATTCCGTCGAGCGATGCTTCATCTTCATTCAAGACCACGAGCAAATTGCTCAACGTGCTGGCGCGGGCGGAAGCGATGGAACGCGGCGCGGATGAAGCCTTGCTGCTCAACACCAACGGCGAAGTCGCCGAGACCGCTGGTGGCAATATTTTTTGGGTTTATCAAAACCGCATCTGCACCGTGCCGACGGGACGCGGCGTCTTGCCCGGCATCACACGTGCTGTGGTGTTGGAAATTTGCCAGGCGCTCGGCTTGGAGACTAATAAACGCGTCATTAAGCCGCAGCACTTGCGCAATGCCGAAGGCATTTTTATCACGCAAAGCGTGCTGGGCATCGTGCCCATTGCCGCTTTCGATGGCGAACCGGTGGCCCCCTCGCCGTTAGTAGATCAAATCGCCAGCGCTTACGAGCAGATGCTCACTGCGGAATCCGTCGCCGCGTGAGGCGTTGGCCAACCGGCGAATTCAGGCTTTGGTGAGGAGCAACCTTTTGGCATCTTCAGGCCGTGCCTAAGTTGGAAAAATCATCCTCCGGTCGCAGCCCGTTTGGCGATTTTCTCGCCGTGGTGTTGCTCCTCGCCATCCTCGGCGGACTAGGGTGGCTCTGGTGGCAATCCAAGCACCCGAAGAAAAAGTCAGCTCCCAAAATCACGGCCACAGCAAAACCGAAACCCGTGATCACCTCTCCCATCACGGTGAAACCCACGCCTCTGGTCGTGTTGCCTCCACCCGCAGTTCCTGTGGTGCGCAGCAATCCGGTGGTCGTCGTGCTGCCCGTTCCGCGCACCAATCCTCCCGTCGTCGTGCCTGTGAAATCTGCTGCCGAATTTCCCCGGCCCGTGCGCGATGTCTTTGAAGCTCAGGTGGCGCTGGCCGATTGGGGGATTTCCGCCGGCTCCATTGATGGTGCCATCGGCTCCCAGACCCGCGCCGCGTTGGCCGCGTTTCAGCGCTTGCACGGTTTGCCCGTTACCAGCGCCTTGGACGCGGCGACGCGCGCGGTTTTGACCTTGGATAATCCGCCCATCACCACCTACCTCATCACCACCAATGACCTGTTACGCCTGCAGCCCATTGGTAAAACGTGGCTCGCCAAGTCGCAGCAATCCGCGCTGGATTACGAAACCATTTTAGAACTCGTGGCGGAAAAATTTCACGCGCACCCGCTCCAGATTCAAAAACTGAATCCCGGCGTGAACTGGGCAAATGTTCTCGCGGGCACCGCTTTGAAAGTGCCTGCCGCCGCGTATCCCGAGGCGCCGGAACGCGCCGCCCTCGTGGTCATCCATTTGTCCGATAAATTTCTGGAAGCGTTCGATGCCGAAACGAATCTGCTGCTGCATTGCCCGTGCAGCATTGCGGCGCGCGTGGAAAAGCGGCCCGTGGGCGAATTGCACGTCGCCGTCGTCGCGCCGGACCCGAATTACACCTTCGACCCCGCCGTATTTCCCGAATCCGCCGAGGCCCAAGCCATCGGCCACAAGATCATCCTGCCGCCGGGGCCGAACAATCCCGTGGGCGTCGCGTGGGTGGGTTTGGACAAGCCGGGCTACGGCATTCACGGCACGCCGGGGCCGGAGCAAGTGGGCCGCACGGAATCGCACGGCTGTTTCCGGTTGGCGAATTGGAACGCCGCCTATTTTATCAAGCTGGCTTGGACTGGTCTGCCGGTTCAGGTGGTGCCGTGAGGGAATGGAAGCGGCAAGCCTAGCCGCCCACGCCAAAACCCGGCACAGCATGAGGAAAATCAAATTTAGAAAACGCAACGGTCCCCAGCAATGGCGGCGTGTTTTGTTTGGGTCCAGAAATCGGAACAGTGTCATGCGAGCCTAATGAAAACATCCTGCCAATAAATCCAGGGTTTTCAGGATCGGGGTAACACATTTAACTTTTCGGGCAGGTAATCAACCGGCATCATTTGAACATCATGGCTAGCCTTGAAAAAACCTCCATGTATCTGGCGATCAAAAATGCCGACGAACGCTCGCACCTCGAAGACCAGCTTGTGCTAGACGGGGCGAATGTATCCACCTTTTCGTCCGCCCACGAACTCTGGAATCATTTTCAAATCCGGCCCGCTCGCATGGTCATCACGGACCGCCGATTCGATGGGGATTTTGGCGGGATGGAATTGGTCAAGGAGATCCGGCGCAATCATCAATTGCCTTACGTTTATCTGTTAATGCGAAGCCGGATGGGACAGCTTAATGAAATCAAGGAAGGTTTGGAGCAGGGCGTGGACGATTATTTAATTTATCCGCACAATCCATTCCAGATCCGTTCACGTGCTTTGGTAGGGATGCGCTGGCTGACCTACATTGACTCCATCACGAAGAGCGGTAAGTAATGCAATGTCTTTAAAGCACCCAAAATGGCTGCTGGCTTTGTGGATTGTTCTAGGAGTGGTAATTCTTTAAGTTGATTATTTGTTTGGGCCGAACATTGCCATTTCGTATTTCTTTTTGATCCCGGTCACGCTGGCGGCCCACTACAACGGACGGTTCCTAGGAATCATGCTGGCCCTGATGTTGTCACTCGCCCGGTTTTGTTTTCACTTCGTCTGGGACAATCCACTCTCCTTGTGGGATAGTGTGCTCAACGCCATCATCCGCATCGTGATTTTGGTGGGCGCGGCCTATCTCATTGACCGGGTAAATCGTCAGGCACAAGAAATAAAAATTCTCCGGGGCATCCTGCCGATTTGCATGTATTGCAAAAAATCCGCACGCAAGAACAGCAGTGGGAGCAGATGGAGGCCTACATCACCGAACGTTCCGAAGCCAAGTTCAGCCACACTTTCTGTCCAGATTGTGGCAAGAAGTATTATGCCGATTTGTTGGGCGGCGATGAAGACGCCTCGACAAAACCACCCAAATCGTCATCTCCTCCAAAGTGATTAGTCTTGTCAGTAACTGGTCGCGGCAACAGGACGATGGCGCTGATGGTCAGAAACAATCCGGTCAATAATACCCAGCCGGCAGCGGCGTCGCTGTGCTTTTCCGTCAATGTCACCGCCCCCAACGCCACAATCGTCAGGTTGGGACAAAGCAACAAAAAGGAATTCGCATTGCCAAATCTGAGCCATCGCCGATGTAGCACCTGACGCACACCAATCACCATTCCCGCGCTGCCCAGCGCAAACAGGGCCGTCCACGAGAAAAGCAAAGCCGAGTCTACCTTCATGCCCAACGCGACGAAGAACAGCGGGATGAGAAACCGCTTGCTGACCGGTGCGGTAAATTCCTCCAGCCCCTTGCCTTCATGCTCGGCGCGGCTCATGAACAGCCCCAGAAAAAATGCCGTCTTCGGCGCGGCCAACCCCAGCCGCTCGCCGATGGCACATATGACCAGCACCACCAAAACAACCAGATGTGTCCGCCAATGCGTGGCCGACTGCAAAACTTTTTGGAACAAGCGTGTGAAATGCCGCGCAAAGTAGCCGACCAGAATGATGACGCCCGCCACACCCAATAGTTTCAGGATTAGGTTCCAGTGCAGGCCATTTTTCAACGCCGTGGTTTCTGCTGCAAAGGCGATGATGGCCACGGTTTCCAAAAGCAGCATGACATGCAGGGCAAATTGCCGGGTGCCATTATCGAGGCCTGGATGATGTTTCCATGCCGGATAAGCCATGCCCACTGAGCAGCCCGTCAACGCCGCCGCCGAAAGCATCGCTTCTGCTGGCGTCAAGCCAACGCATGAAGCCAACGCGATCACCAAGGGATATTGCAATAAAATCCAGAAGTAGATGAACCGTAAAGGCTGGGTCAATTCCTTCAATGGTGGCAGGTCAATCTCCAGACCTACTTCAAAGAGCAGCAGCAGGAATCCAACCTCGCCGGCTGCGGACAATAGTGTTGCAATCTCCTCGCCCAGCAAAGGACGCAGTGCAATACCGACAATCACGAAGACCGGAAAAACCAGCGCCGGCCGCGAAAGCTTTTTGCACAAGTCGGGAACCGCCATGAACAACAGCAGCAGCGCGATGAAGATTTCGATGGTGCTCATGCGGCCCTGTTAATTAGCAACTCAAAGCAGTAAATCATTTTTGGGGTGGAGTTTTCAGGAGGCGTAAATCTGCGAGTTGGTCAGGCGTGAGATAATTCATTCCCACTTCGAACGATGCATTCATCCAGCCGAATCCTTCGGTGGCGATGTAAGCGAATTTTGTTCCGACGTTTCCGTATTCTACGAACACTTCATGAGAGCCGGTCACGACGTTGAATTTTTCCGGCACGGTGCCATTGTAGTCATGCGCATTTTTCACAATAGTGTAAAGCCAGCGATAAGCCAGCCGCGCAGCATCAAGGTCCAGGCTGTAATTTTTCAATGCGCGCCAAGTCAGCATTTGATGTGGTGCCCAGCCATAAGGATAATCCCATTGTCTGGCATCATGGCGGCGAGCAGCGACAACCGATTCTTTTGCGGTCGCCGACAACCCGGCAGGTTGCTCCAGTTTTTCACAACCAAACGCAACCATGCGTTGAGCCCGACCAAGTTCTTTGGAATCGTTCGCATCAAACAGTTTTGCCCACAAAGCAAAAAACCCGGTGGCGCTGATATACGTTGAACGTTGATGTCGGGCAAAATCAGAGTCAAAAAAGAAACCGCGCTGGTCATCCCACATCAAAGCCAACATGGCTTCCTTACGCAGCGCGGCGCGTTGTCGCCAAAATGTGGCATCGCCAAAATCTTTGCCCAAAGCCAACAGCTTGCCACCAAAGTCACTGTCCAGCAGTTCCGCAAAATCGGTTTCGTATTTGTAGAGCAGCGCGTTCAAATCCACCGAGACAAAATCTGCGGTGCGGTCGTCAAAACGATGCGTCGTGTCATGGCCGGATTCGCGGACGGCGCGGTCGTGTTTGAAAAACGCATCCAGCGTCAGGCCATCCGCCTTCAATTCCCGGTGTTTGTTGGCATACAAATATTCGTTTAGAAAGCGGAAGGCTGTCAGCGGAACGTCAGGATTTTCTGGCGGCACTTGTGTCAGCCACGGCAGGATTTTTTCTTCGTAATGTCCCGGCTCGACTTCCGGGCAGGGACCACTGCCGGAGTCATAGTAACGGCTCAATTCATAGTGGCCAATCTTCACGAGCCGCTCCGAACCGAGCCAGACGTTTTGATATTCACTCAACGCGAGTTTCAATGCGTTAGCCAGCCAGTTTTTATCCACCATGCCCGCATCATAGACTGCCCGGATGACGCTTGTGAGCAGCGGTGGCTGCGAACGCGTGAGGTAATAAGTGCGATTGGCGTTGGGGATTTTTCCGTAGTATTGCACTTCGTAGAGCAGGTTATCCACGATGCCGCGAGCAAGATCGTTGCGATGGTCCTGCAACAGACCGAGCACGGTGAAATAACTATCCCAAGCATACAATTCATTGAACCTCCCGCCGGGAACAACGTAAGGCACGCCGCCGATTTTTCCCTCCGGATTCGTTTCGAGCGCGAGCGATAAAAGACCGTGGGCGCCATCCAGATTGCGGACGAACTCGCCGGTTATTTTGTCGGGCGCCGGCAGCGGCACCACTCTCAATTCCGGCGAACGGTTTTTGGAAAAAATGGAATTGCCGATGGCCTGAAAATATTTCGTGGCGGCTTCATCCGCCGCCGGGACATAGACACAATCATATTTTGCAGCCACTTTGGAGTCGGTGACGACCTGATCCAAATGGATCGCGTCAATCCGGCGGGTGAGTGCGTCCCAGTATTTTTCCTTGATCAACCGATGCGTCCGATCCATCGGAGTTTCGTTTTGTGGAAGGATGTCCATAGTTTTGCCAGACAAAATTTAAATTGCTCCCTTCGCAGCTGCCGGACTTGCGAGTTCACGCAGCATCCGGCGCACGACCGAAGGACCGCCCAAGTAATATCGCGCCGCCGTGCTGGCCAAACCCACGCGAACCGAAAAAGCCGTTGGCGGCAATGCCCGGAATAAATCTTCATCCGTCCAATCGTCACCCACGCCCAGAATAAAATCATGAGGATAGGCAGAAAGCCATGCCATGCCTGCCGCCCCTTTGTTCACACCGGCATTACGAATTTCAATGACCTTATTGCCCTCGAAAACTTGCACGTCGATATTACGGGTGTAACCAGCCAGATCATCCAGTAATTCCTTCGCACATTGTGAAGCTTGTTCGGGGTCTGCTCGGCGATAATGCCACGCGAGCGAAAATTCTTTTTCCTCCAACAAAGCGCCGGGCAATCGGTCCACATATAGATTCAGGATCGGACGCACCCGTTCTTTCCAATCGGCGGTCAAGGTTTTCAACATTCGCCACTCTGAATCTTTGTCTCGCAACCAGACGCCATGTTCGGCGATCAGTGAAATTGGCAGCCTGCCAAACCATTCTTCCAACGTGCGGCGCGGACGTCCGCTGATGATCGTGACCTGATTGGCCGGCTCCGAGCCCAAAGCGGTGAGTATCTCGATGAGTTCGGCGTCGGGTTGCGCCAGCTTCGGTTCGGCGGCGAAGGGAACCAAGGTGCCGTCGTAGTCCAGCAACAATGCACGGTTGGTTGCAGAACGAAATTGCTGAACCATGCCAGAATAGGCCTTGCCCGTGAGCAAACGGGCGCGTCTCGCGGCTTCGACTTTTTGCGTGGCCACGAGCGCTTGCTCAAAATCATCCGCCCAACGCACGACGTTGTAACGCCGCAGCCGGTCCTGCAGCAACTGATTACGCCGAATCTGTTCTTCTACCGGCATGGTCAATGCCTGTTCCAAGGCTTTCGCAAAATCCTCGCGGTGAAACGGGTTGATGATGAGCGCTTCACCCATTTCTTTCGCTGCGCCGGCCATTTCGCTCAAGATCAAAACGCCAGTCTGGTTCGGACGGGAGGCTATAAATTCCTTCGCCACCAAATTCATCCCGTCGCGCAATGGGGTGATTAGCGCCACGTCGCAGAGGCGATACAGCGGCACAATTTCCTCGAATGAAAGGTTGCGAAACTGATAGACCAGCGGCGTCCAATGCACGTTTCCGAAATCGCCCACGATGCGCCCGACGGTCTGTTCCAACTCCAGTTTCATCGCCTGATAACTGTCCACGCCGACGCGCGAGGGTGCGACTGAAATGATGAATACCACCTTGCCGTGCCACTGCGGGTTTAGTTTGAGGAACGTTTCGTAGCCCCGTAGCCGGTTGATGAGACCTTTGGTGTAATCCAGTCGGTCCACGGAGAAAATCACTTTTTGGCCGATGCACTTCTGGCGGAGTTCCTCTACGCGCAAATCGGTTTCCTGGGAGGCCGCGCGTTGGGCAAAACGATCAAATTCTACGCCCATCGGAAACGTGTCCACATCCACCACCCGGTCACGCAAGGCGAGATTTCCCAACTGATGTTCATAGCCGGAGGTGCGCAACACGGATGTTAAAAAATCCCGCGCATAATCGTGCGTGTGAAAACCGATCAAACTCGAACCCAGCAGGCCCTCGACAATTTCTTCGCGCCAGGTCCGAGGCAGCAGCCGGAAAATTTCCCACGAAGGAAACGGGATGTGCAAAAAAAAGCCGATGGGCATTTCTGGAAATTTTTCGCGCACGAGTTTCGGCAGCAGCATCAGATGGTAATCGTGTATCCAGAGCACATCATCGGGATGCAAGGTATTGATGACTGACTCGGCAAAGATGCGGTTGATGTTGCGATATTCCTGCCAGTTATCTTCCTCGTATTGCGTCAGCATTGGAAAGTAATGGAATAGCGGCCAGATGGTTTTGTTACAGAAGCCGAGATAAAAACGGTCCATGCTTTCTTCCGGCAAAAAGACCGGGCTGGATTTGAAATGCGTTTCGCCGTAAGCCCGCACCGCCGCCTCGTGTTCGCTCGGAATGCTCGCACCGGGCCAACCCATCCATAAATAATCCGGGCGCTCCGAGTCTTCGGGGAGTTTTCGGTCGAGATAACTCCACAAGCCGGTCGTCAACCCGCCAGCGCTGGGTTTGAATTCCGGTGAGCCTTCCTTGAAAGACACCGTGAACGGCAAACGATTGGAAACGATTACTAACCGCATAACGCAACTTCCGTTTTTGGTAGCTCTCTTGTCAAGCAACTGTCTGAGAAATTTCTGGAAGTGTTCGCTGCCGGAACGAATCTACTGCTGCATTGCCCGTGCAGCATCGCCGCGCGTGTGGGTGAACGGCACGTCGCCGTCGTCGCGTCGGAATCCAAATTATACCTCCGACCCCGCCGAGTTTCCCGAATCCGCCAAAGCCCAAGCCATCAGCTTATATGTTATTAGTCTAGCGATTCTAATTTCAGGGCGAAATTATTATTGCTGCGGCGCGTGGTTCGGCCAAGCTGTTCGGGAACTTAACAATCAAAATATTATGGCTGCTGGAATTATCATCTTAATCGTGTTGGGCGGCTTGCTGGTGCTCGCTGTCATTCTCGCCGTGTTCGTCATCGGCATCTACAACAAGCTGGTCACGCTGCGGAACCGTTACAAAAACGCCTATGCGCAGATCGATGTGCAGCTCAAGCGCCGTTACGACTTGATCCCGAATCTCGTCGAGACCGCCAAGGGCTATATGAAGCACGAGAGCGGCACGCTCACCGCGGTGACCGAGGCGCGCAATATCGCCTACGCCGCCTCCAAAGGTGCCGCGAGCAATCCGGGCGATGTCAGCGCGATGAAGAATCTGGCTGCGGCCGAAGCGGGCCTAGGCGGGGCGCTTAGCCGTTTGATGGTCGTGAGCGAACAATATCCTGACCTCAAGGCGAATCAGAACATGATGCAACTCACCGAGGAGCTCACCTCCACGGAAAACAAAGTGTCGTTCGCGCGTCAGGCTTACAACGATTCCGTCATGACCTACAACACGGATCGCGAAGTGTTCCCGGCGAATCTCATCGCGGGCACGTTCAACTTCGCGGCGGCGGAATTGTTCGTCATTGATAAACCGGAAGAAAAGGTTGCCCCGAAAGTTTCCTTTTCCTGACGCTGGACCATTCTGAAATTTACGGATCGTCGCCTCGGACAGGAAGCTCCCGGAGCGACGATTTGCTTTTAAGCCCTCGTTATGGACTTTTTTCAACACCAAGATCGCGCGCGCAAGAACACGAAGTTACTGCTCGTTTATTTCGTGATGGCCGTGGCGTCGATGGTCATCCTGATCTACGCGGCGGTGATGGTCGGCTACCAAGCCTCCAGCGCCAAGCGCCACCACAGCTACTCGGAATCTCAGCCGGAAAAACCGGTGGTTTGGTGGAATGCCAAGGTGTTTCTCGCGGTGGTCTCCGGCACGCTCGCAGTTATTTTCATCGGCAGCGCGTGGAAAACCAGCCAACTCGCCGGTGGCGGCGGCACCGTGGCCACGTTGATGGGCGGCACGTTGGTGACGCAGGGAGCGGCGGATCCCGACCAGCGGAAGTTGCTCAATGTCGTCGAAGAAATGGCCATCGCTTCTGGTGTGCCCATGCCGGAGGTGTATGTCTTGGAGCACGAGGAAGGCATCAATGCGTTCGCCGCCGGATTTTCTACTAGCGATGCGGCTATTGGCGTGACGCGCGGCTGTATCCGCCTGTTGTCGCGGGAAGAATTGCAAGGCGTCATCGGCCACGAGTTCAGCCATATTCTCAACGGTGACATGAAGCTGAACATTCGTTTGATGGGCACGATCTTCGGCATCATCTGCCTCGCCAGCATCGGGCGCATTTTGCTCTATTCGCGCAGCAGCAACAGTCGCGATAAAAATCCTCTCCCGATCTTGGGGTTGGTTCTGATTGTCATCGGCGGCCTCGGCGTTTTCTTCGGCCGCTTGATTCAAGCCGCCGTCAGTCGGCAGCGCGAATTTCTGGCGGATTCTTCCGCCGTGCAATTCACTCGCAATCCCGGCGGACTTTCCGGGGCGTTGCAAAAAATCGGCCGCTACAGCTACGGCTCCAAATTGGAAAATGAAAACGCACCGGACATGTGCCACATGTTTTTCAGCAATGGTTTGAGCTCGGCGATGTTCGGCGCCATGGCCACGCATCCGCCGATTCCCGATCGCATCCGCGCCATTGACCCGACCTGGGATGGCACGTTTCCGCCCCTGAAACCCGAACAGGTGGAAACGGTCAAACACGCCGCGCTGACGGAATTGGATCGGCAACGTTCGTGGATGGCGAATGTCGGTGCGGGTCTCGTGGCCGCGCAGGCTAGCGCCGAACGCCGCAGCGATGCGCCGTTCCTAGAACCGATTCGCACCTCGCAGCTCCGCACGCCCGCGCCGCCGGTGATCCAATCGCAGAGTATCATCAGCAACGTCGGCAGTCTGACGGATATGCAATTGCGCTATGCGGAGCAACTGCGTGATCAATTGCCGGAATCCTTGCGTGCCGCCGCGCGCGACCCGCAATCGGCTTGTGCGCTGGTGTATGCACTGGTGCTCAATGCGAATGAGGAATTGCGAGGTCGCCAATTGACGGAAATCGGCCAACGTCACGCGGCGCAAGTTGCTGAACAGACACGCCAATTATTTGCGGAAGTCGCCAGCGTCGCCCAGCGGGCGCGTTTGCCGTTGGTGAATCTCGCCATCGGGTCGCTGCGCGGGCTGACGGCGGAGCAGTTTCAGAAATTTTCGGCAACCCTCGCGTGGCTGGTCGCCAGTGACGGCCAGACGAGTCTGTTCAAATTCGTCTTGCAGAAAATTGTGCTGCGGCACCTCGCGGTGAAGTTCACTCCCGCACCGCGCGCGTCCGTGCAGTATTACACGCTCAAACCGCTCGTGCCGGATTGCGCGTTGATCCTTTCCGCGTTGGCGCATGTAGGCGCTGCGGATGTTGTCCAAGTGCAAAACGCTTTTTCTGTTGGTGCGCCGTTTCTCCGCGCGCCAGTCGATGTGCCTTTAGGTTTGCTGCCGTTAGCGGAATGCGGCATTGCTGAGTTGGATGCGGCTCTCAACCGTTTGGCGCTCGCCGCACCGATCATCAAAAAAAATCTCCTCGAAGCCGCGGCTCGCGTGGTGGCGGCCGACGGGGTAATTCAGGAAACGGAAGCGGAATTACTCCGCGCCGTGGCCGACACGCTGGATTGCCCGCTCCCGCCGTTGTTGGCGGGGGAATAATTGCTCGCGCCTTGATTTCGCATTGGTAGCATGACGCCCATTCTGAATGGCGACTCCCGCACCCCACACCAGTGCCGATCAATTGGCTGCCCCGGCCAATGCACAGTCGTCTTCGTTACCGCGTTGGAAAATTCGACTCATCCTTTTTTGGGGGACGCTGGCGGGACGATTCTTGATCTGGCTGGCCGGGCGCTTGAATCCGCCCAATGTCTTGCGTGTGGCGACTTGGGTGACGGCGCGTTTTGAACCGCTGACGCGTCGCCGTCGGTTTGCTAATTACCAAAAATATTTTGGTGGTGACCCACAAGCGGCCGAGAAAATGTCGGCTTTGGATGTTGGTCACCAAAAATATCTCGCGCGTATGCGGGCAGAGATGGCGCGTGGCCTAGCGCTCTCACCGATGGATTTATCCGCCTTCAACGAATTGGTTGGGCGCGAACATTTGCAGAAGTTGCTGGATGAGGGGCGCGGCTTGATGTTAGTCAGCACGCACGCTGGTTCGTGGTGGTTCATTCCTTCACTGCTGGCGATGAGCGGTTTCAAAGTGACCGTAATTTTTGCGCCGATCGCCTACAAACCGATTGAACGTTACTTGCTGGAAACGGTAAGTCGCTACGGAGTGAAAGTCGCTTTCGTTGGCCGCGACGCGTGGCTGGCGGTGAAACAGGCCCCGGAGAAGAAAGAGATTGTTTACCTCGCCTTCGATGTGGCAATCCAGCCGAAGCGGGTGGAATGGCTGCCCGTCGGTGAAGGCCGCTTGGCGATTGATCCGGGGCCGGCGATTTTGGCTGCCAAGGCTAATCTGCCGGTATTGCAAGCCTCGCACATTCATTTGGCAAATGGTCAAGATCGCGTGATCATTCATCCGCCGCAGCCGACGGAATTGCAGCCCAAAGATTTTACACCCGCTGAGATCAGTCGTGTGTGGGGCGAACGGTTGAATGACGAATTGCGCAACCAGCCCGAACAGTGGTGGGGCTGGAGCTACGTGGAATTGACGGCGGCAGAACCTAATCAAAATTGAATTATATGGCGGCTGAAAACATTGTGACCATCCGCAACCTGACGAAACAATATTCGCAGGGCGAGATTCAGGTCACCGCGCTCAACAATATCTCGCTTGATATTGCAGCAGCGGAATTTCTCGCACTCATGGGGCCGTCCGGCTCTGGCAAATCTACCTTGTTGCATATCATCGCGGGCGTAGACCGGCCGACGAGTGGCGAATGCCGCGTTCAGAACGTGGACGTCACTAAACTAAACGAATCGCAATTGGCTGACTGGCGGAATCAGAACGTGGGCTTCATCTTTCAGACCTTCAATCTGATTCCCGTTTTGACGGCCGCCGAGAATGTGGAATTGCCGCTGCTGCTCACCCGTCTCACGCGTGCCCAGCGTCGCCAGCAAGTCGCCACCGCGCTCGACTTGGTCGGGCTCGGCGATCGCATGAAACATCTGCCGCGACAATTGTCCGGTGGTCAGGAACAACGCGTCGCCATCGCTCGCGCACTCGTCACCGATCCTCGGCTGATTGTGGCCGACGAGCCGACGGGCAACCTGGATTCGCACAGCGCTGCGGAAGTTCTGGGTGTGCTGCAATCACTGCGTAAAGACGCGGGCAAAACCATCATCATGGTCACGCACGATCCCAAAGCGGCGGCGTTTGGTTCCCGTTCCATTCATCTGGAAAAAGGCGAGCTGACGAATTGAAATGACTATCGCTACGTTCATTTTCAAAAACGCTTTGCGCAATAAACGGCGCGCGCTGCTGTCCGTTTCGAGTGTGGCGGCGAGTTTATTTTTGCTGGTCACGTTGCAAGTGGCGTTGCGCGAAATGACGTTGCCGCCGGAAAGTCTGGGCGCGGCGTTGCGCGTGGCGGTGCGGAATAAAATTTCCATCACCAGTCCGCTGCCCGCCCGTCAGCGTCAAATCATCGAGAAAGTTCCTGGGGTCGAAGGCGTCACGCCGTTCACTTGGTTCGGCGGCAAATATAAAGGCGAGCAGGGGATGTCGTTCGCGCAATTCGCGATTGATCCGCACGCGCTCGGCACCGTTTTTACCGATGCAAAAATGGCGCCCGAAGGTTTCCAGACGTTCAACGAGAAAAAAGATTCCTGTGTCATCGGCCATGTGACGGCGGAGAAATACGGTTTGAAACCCGGCGACCGTTTCGTGTTGGACAGCACGGTGTATCCGGGTTCGCTGACGTTCACGGTGGCGGGAATTTATTCCGGCACGCCCGACGATCGCAACATGCTGTTCCGGCAGGATTACTTGGATGATTCCATCGGCGCGCCCGGTTACGTGGGCATGTGGTGGCTCAAGGTGCGCACGCCAGCGGAAATGCCAGCGGTGTTGGACGCGGTGAATAAAGCCTTCGCGAACACGTCGGCCGAAGTGCGGGCGGAAAGCGAACGCGCGTTTCAATTGAGCTTTATTTCGATGTGGGGCAACGTGCGAGTGCTCGTCGCGTCTATTAGCACTGTCGTTGTCTTCACGCTCGTGCTCGTCACCGCCAGCACGATGAGCATGGCCATCCGCGAACGTTTCCGTGAACTGGCGATTCTCAAGGCACTGGGTTTCCGTCGGCGCGAATTATTTGCGTTCATCCTGGCGGAAAGTTTTGGCCTAGCGGCGGCAGGCGCGTTGCTCGGCGTCGGTGGCGCGTATGTTTTTTTTACTTACGGCGACATCACTAAAATGACGCACGGAATTTTTCTGACGTTTGAAGTGACGCCGCGCATCATCGGTTTCAGCTCGGTCATCGCGGCCGCCTTGGGGATTGTCTCGGCGATTGCACCGTCAATTTCCGTGGCCCGGATGAGTGTCGTGAATGGTCTGAAAACCTTAGATTAAATCATGGAGAACAGCGCGCTCATCGGATTTTTGCTGCAATGGCTTTTTCAAGGAGTCATGGCTATGTTGATTCTCTGGCTGGCCTACATCGGCTTCACTTCGCCCATCGCTGCGTTTTATAACGGACGGAATGTCTTCGTCCGCTGGCGCGCGACGTTGGCGACGATTCTGGGTATCGCGCTTGTCGTGGCCGTGTTTGTGCTCGTGCAAGCGCTGGCGGTCGGGTTAGAAAAATCGGCGAGCAACACCGGCGATGCGCGCAATCTGATGATTGTTCGCAAAGGTTCCACCGCCGAATCCAGCAGCCAGGTATCGTTGCAACAATATCAGACGATCCGTTACTGGCCACAGATCGCGCGCGATGCCCAAGGCGTGCCGTTGGTTTCGGCGGATGTGCTCTCGCTCATCAGCCAGCCGCGCATTGACGGAGCGGGTGAGGCGAACGTCTCGGTGCGCGGCCTCACGGCTATGGGAATTTTACTACGTCCACAAGTTAAGCTGGTGGCGGGTCGTTGGTTCACACCGGGCAAGCGCGAAATTACGGTGAGTTCCAAAATGGCCAAGCGTTTCGCGCATTTCAAAATTGGCGATCAATTCAAAACGGCTGGCAATTTGCTGACCGTGGTGGGGGAATTCGACGGCGGAAGCAGTGCGTTTGATTCCGAAGTCTGGCTGGACGCCGACGAAGCCCGCTCGATTTTTGACCGGCAAAGTTATTCCAGTATGCTGGTGCGGGCGACGGGTTCGCAGGCAGCAGCGGAAATTTCCGCACGCATCGAAAGTGATAAACGCCTGCCGTTGCGGGCGGATTCCGAGGTCGCGTATTATAGTCAGCAAACCAGCACGGCTAAACCCATCAAGATCATCGGCGATTTTCTGGCGATTGCCATGTCCATCGGCGCGACCTTTGCGGCGATGAATACGATGTATGCCAGCGTCGGTTCGCGCACGCGGGAGATTGGCACTTTACGCGTGCTCGGTTTTCGCCGGCGCACGATTTTGGCCGGATTTATATTGGAGGGGGCGATTCTCGCGGCGGTTGGCGGTCTGCTCGGCTGCCTGCTTGCCTTGCCGCTGCACGGTTATTCTACCGGCACGATGAGTTTCAATACGTTCAGCGAAACCGTTTTTCAATTTCGCATCACGCCGTGGCTCGCGGCGAAAGGAATATTGTTTTCCATCATCGTCGGTGTGGTGGGCAGTTTCCTGCCCGCAATCCGCGCCGCGCGGCTACCGGTAATCGCCTCCTTGAAGTCGGTTTGAGGGCTTGCTTTCCTACCGCTAAATCCGGCTTATTGTTACTTGATGATACGCAGATTTATTTTCCGAATCTTGCTAGCCACGTTGCTGATCGTGGCTTTTCTCGTCATTAGTGTGGGCTATTATCCGGAATTTTATCTGACCGCGGACAGCGGTAAAATTAAGGCAGATGTCATCATCGTGCTGGGCGGCGGCGCGAAGGAACGGCCTGAACGGGCGGCAGAATTGTTCAAAGCTGGCATGGCTCCACGCATCATCATCAGTGGTGAAGGCGATGACATCATTAATCGTAACCTGCTGATTGCGGCGGGTGTTCCGGCTAGCGTGATTACCCTCGAGAGTAAATCGCGCACGACCAAAGAGAATGCGGAATTGACCGTAAAACTATTACGCGCGAGCCAAGTGCACAGCGCTATCGTCGTGACGTCGTGGTATCATTCGCGCCGCGCGTTGAAAACGTTTGAGCACGAGGCGCCGGAACTTAAGTTTTTTTCGCGGCCTTCTTACTACGCCTTTGAGCATGAAAACTGGCAAAAGCAGGGCATCGCCAAGCGAATGCGGTTAGAATTTTTGAAGTTGCCGGGCTATTGGATCCGGTATGGCGTAAATCCATTTTGAAATAACTTGCCCTTTGGCGATGCGGCAAGTATGTTCTTCCACCTTGATCGCGGGGTGGAGCAGCCCGGTAGCTCGTCAGGCTCATAACCTGAAGGCCGTAGGTTCAAATCCTACCCCCGCAACCAATTTTTCTTAGAAGCCCCTGTGTAAACAGGGGCTTTTTTGTTGAGCAGGTTTATCGACGTTTAAGCCAACTTCCACGGTGCCCGGTATTCGCGGCTGAGCAACTTGCTCGCCTCCGCGTCGCCGATGATTTTTTCACTCGCGTTGTCCCACCGAATTTTCCGACCGGTCTGCATGGCGATCAAACTGAGATGACCGGGAATGGCGGAATGATGCGCCGTTTCCACCGGCGTGATGGTGGGCTGGCGTGACTTGATGGAATCGAGGAAATTCCGCTGGTGACCGGGCGACTTATACAATTTCACCGTGCGCAATTCTTCCGCCAGCATTTTGCCTTTTTTCCATTCGGGATTGGAGGCGTCAAACCCACCGCGATCCACCCACACCCAACCCTTGGTGCCGATCCATTTGGTGCCACTCTTGATGTCGTCATGACCGCCCGCAATAGTCATGGTGATATTGCGCGGATATTTCAGTTCGATGCGATATTTGGTGCAGGTATTCCACAGCGCGTCGGCTGCGGGGAATTCGCCGTGACCTTCGATTTCCGACGGGCCGGAACGGTCGCAATCCATACCCCAGTGCGCGATGTCGCAGTGATGGCCGATCCAATCGAGCAATTGTCCGCCGCCGGTGTTGTAGTTCCAGCGCCAGTTCATGTGGACGCGTTGCTTGATGTAAGGCTCCATCCGCGACGGTCCGATCCAACGTTCGTAATCGAGTTCTGCCGGCGGTTCGCTGACAGCAATCTTCCACGCCTCCGAACCGGGGCGAATGGTGGCGAGGTCGCTGATGCCCAAGCTGGAAAGTTTTTCCAATAGTTCCGGTTTGTTCCGTTTAAAATCATTGTGACCGCTGGGCAAACCGACTTCGACATGCGTGAGGTCGCCGATCAGGCCGCTGCGGACGATTTCCGCCGCCTTATGAAACGGCGCTTGCGAACGCTGCCAGGAACCCGTCTGCCAGATGATGTTATGCTTCTGCACGGCGCGCACAATCGCTTGCTGCTCGGCAATAGTTTTGGCGAGCGGTTTCTCGCCGTAGATATCCAGCCCGCGACGCGCTGCTTCCGTGGCCACCAGAGCGTGCCAATGATCCGGCACGGCGAGCATCACCGCATCGATGTCCTCGCGCGCCATCATCTCGCGATAATCATGGTAGGCGGTGCAATCGGTGTTGCCATAATGCTCATTGATGGTGTCCACGGCGGCCTGCAACGCGTTCTTGTCCAGATCACACGCGGCGATCACGCGGCAATCTTTCTCGTATAAAAATGATTTGGTATTGCTCGGCCCCTGCATGCCCCAGCCGACCACGCCGATGTTGATTCGGTTAGACGGGCGAACTTTTTTGCCGCGTCCGACGACGCAACTCGGAACAATCATCGGCAAGACCATGGCGGCTCCGGCTTTGACGATGAAACTGCGGCGGGAGAATTGAGAATCGGGCTTTTTCATAGTTAGTGGAATTGCAAAAATGTTCTCAAAGGTCAGAGGTCGCGGCGATAAAATAGTTACACTCTTTCCGGTGAATTTGTTTGTTGAAATTGAATTTGCCGTTGAACTTTCGCGCCCGACATGGGCATCTTGTGCCCACACTTCCATGAACCAACGACACGACAAAACTCTTTTCTGGGGCTGTTTCATCGCCCTCATCACCACTGCTTACGCCTTTATCAGCCGCATGATTTTATGCGGCGGCGCCTTCGCCACCGACTTCAGCCTTGATAAAGTTGCTGTGGGCGAACTTCAGGGCGCGGGCATCTGGTCGTTCGGCGTGAGTATTATTTTGTTCAGCCTTTTCATTGATCGCATCGGCTATAAAGTCGCGATGATTTTTTCGTTCGCTAGCTATCTCATTTATACGGCGATGGCCGTTCTAGCGTATCAAGCCATCCACGGCGTGACCGATCCACTGGCGCTCGCCGCCGCGCAAAAGCACGGTTACCAGTTGCTCTACTGGGGCAGCATCATCCTCGGTCTCGGCAACGGCACGGTGGAGGCCTACGCTAATCCAATTGTCTCCACGATGTTCAATCAGGACAAAGTGAAATGGCTAAACCGCCTGCACGCGGGGTGGCCAGCGGGCCTCGTGATGGGTGGCCTTTGCACCATTGCGCTCGCAAAAAATACGGACTGGCGTATTAACCTCGGACTCATTTTGATTCCCGCCATCACCTTTTTCATCATCCTCATCGGTAAACAATTTCCGAAAAGCGAACGCGAACAAGCGGGCGTCAGCTATGTTTCCATGCTGAAAGAACTGGGCATCTTCGGCGCCTTCGTCGGCTTCGGCCTGGTGTTTGCGCAGTTGGGGCGACCAGAAGTTTTCGGCTGGTCGCAAAATGTCAGCTGGGTTCTAACCGGTGTGGTGGTCGTGGCCTTCGCCGCGCTGACAAAATCTTTTGGCCGGCTGCTGCTGGCGTTTCTCATTATCATCATGATGCCGCAGGCCACGACGGAACTGGGCACCAACGGTTGGATCACTTCGCTCATGGAAGACCCGATGAAAGCCGCTGGCTACAATTCCGCGTGGGTGCTGGTTTATACGTCCGCCATCATGCTGGTGCTGCGTTTTTGCGCCGGGCCGCTCGCCCACAAATTTTCTCCGCTCGGACTGCTGGCGACGTGTTCGGCATTGGCATCGTTGGGCATCCTTGCACTTTCCCACACGGCGCACGCGGGAACCGGCACCATCTTTGCCGCCGCCACGTTGTTCGGTGTGGGCATCACTTTTTTCTGGCCGACGATTCTTGGCCTGACCTCCGAGCAATGTCCGAAAGGTGGTGCGCTCACGTTGAATGCGATGGGTGGCATCGGGATGCTGGCCGTTGGCATTCTTGGAGCGCCGTTCCTTGGCTACATGCAGGAATCCTCCACTACGCAACAATTGCAGGCCACCAATCCCGCGCTTTACCAGCAAGTGAAAATGGAGCCGAATCCCAAATATCTTCTGGGCGCGTATGAAGCGATTGACCCCGTCAAAAGTGCTACCATGACTGATGAGAAATCGAAGGCTGACCTGCAGAGCGCCATCACCGCCGGAAAATTCAAAGCGCTCGGCAAGATGGCGATCTTTCCGCTATTCACCTTCGGGTGTTACCTCGCGCTCATCGCCTATTTCAAAACCAAAGGCGGCTACAAGGCGGTGCAATTGACCGAAACGAAACGAAAATAAATTTTCGCGCGCAAACGTTTTTCACGCTGGCGGCGGGCTGGGACGATTTCCCAACTGCCGCCAGTTTTGTTTTTCGTAGAGATACACCAGCCAATCGGCGCGTTTGCTGATGGCGGCGGTGATTTCCGCTTCCGGCAAAATCATGCAGGCGGTGGAGAGCGCATCGGATTCCGCCGCCGTGTCCGCGAGCGCCCAGACGCGATTGCGTAGCGTGCTCGCTAAGCCGGTGCGCGGATCGAAAATGTGTTGGCCCTGCATCGCGAGTCCGGAGCCGCTGAATGAGGCGTTCTTGAGCCAGAACCGTTGCGGCGAATTATCGTCACCCAAGCCACACGACCAACCGGAAGTTTCCGGCGGCGCATCGCCTGCGAGAATACTGCTGCCGCCAGCGACCAACAGAAAGGCGGGGCAATCCCATACGCGTAATACTTCTGCCATGCGGTCGAGCGCAAAACCTTTGCCGATGGCGCCGAGATCAAATTCCAGTCGCCCGCTGTCGCAGCGGATGGCGAATTCATTTTCCAGCAGCGCCCACAGCGGTTTCGCGGGCTGGGTTTTCAACGCTTTTGCGGTCACGGAAAAAGCGCCGCGCGTGAGGAATTCCATTTTGGCCGCGAGCGAGAGGCAGGCAAAGACGGGTTCGCTTAAACGTAATTTCTCTCCCACGGCAAGCTGCGCGATATGACTGATTTCACTCGTGGCGCGGAAGCGGCTCAAGCGCGACTCCAGATCGTCCGTCACGGCAAACGCCGCCTGTGCGGTCTGCGCGGCGTAAGTGGCATCCGCTTCAGCGATGCGCACCTGAAACTGCGTGGCCATCGCGTGATGATTGAAGACGTGGATGGGCACGCTCATGGGGCGGCGGGAAGATTCATCGGCGTCCACAGGATGAGCAAGACGTTGGGGCGCACGCCAAAAAATTCGGGACGCAAGGTTTTCAATCGCTCGGTGATAGGGTCGGGCACTTCGGTTGTCGTCAGATAAAAATCCGCCGCGCCGGGTTCCTGCGCGGGTTGCCAATAGCCGACGTTGGAAAACTTCCGCAGATACCACGGCAATGGCCACGCGTCCGCCGCGATGACGGCGATGCGCGGCTGCGCCTGCTTGGTCACTTGCACAAGTTCGTTGAGCCGCTCCGGCAGGCGCGTGATGTCCTCGCCGGTGTGCGCGTAGGCAAAAGGATTTTTCTCATCAAAGGGCTTCTCAAAGACCAGCGCCTTGGTTTCCAAGCCCAACACCGCTAGAAAACCGACGCACGCGATTCCCGCGAGCCATTGACCAGCAGGTTTTTTGATCAGCGCCCAAATGCCCGCGACGCCGAGGCCGTTGATGAGTGCGAGCGGCAGCCACAGATTGAGCGCTAACCACGGCGTTTTGTAAGGGATTGTCGAATACACCACAAACGTCACCAGTGCGTAGAGCGTCAGCAGCATGTAGGGTTTGCGATTGCCCTGAATGCTTTCCCAGATGGCGATGTAAACGCCCGCCAACGTGAGTGGAAATAACACCAGCGACGTGTCGAGTAATTCAAAATAGTAGGAGAACGGTTTGGCGTGACCCTCGCCGCCGGCGCGAACGACGACTCGCTCGGCGGCATGAAAAAGATCGGTGAGACCCGCCCAGTGCTGGCCAAACCAACTGAACAGTAAAACGACGGTGCCGAGAAAAACGAGCAGCGCAACGGGCAACGCTTTGGATTTGAGCAGTCCGTTGCGGGGAACAAACGCCCACCCGATGGCACCCGCCACCGCCAGTGCGAAGAAATGGATGACGGCCGTTTCTTTGCACGCCAGCATCAGTCCGGCGCAGAAACCGGCGAGCGCACCTTGCCCGACGGATTTCGTTTCCAGCATCCGCCAGCCGGACAGCAACAGGCCAAACGTGGCGGCCACGAACAATGTTTCGTGGATGAAATAGCGGCTGTAATAAACGGGCAGGGGAGCGAAGGCAAAGAGCAGTGCGGCGGTCAGGCACGCGATGAAGCCAAAGAGTTCCACGCCGAAGCCGAAGAGCAAAATCATCGCCGCGCCGGTGATGACGGTGGACAGGCGCAGTTCGGATTCCGTCAGGCTGGCGAGATTGTGAGCGCCGCACATTTTAGCGATGGGCACGGCGAGCAGATATAGCGCGGGGCCGTGACGATCTTGCGGGTCGTAGCGGAAAGCGTCGCCCGCCAGGATGCCGCCGGTGAGGTAGCCGTTGATGGCTTCATCCGTGTGCATGGGGCGCACGTCCAGCTGCGGTAACCGCACCGCTAGCGCCAGTAGGGCGATCAGGCCAAAGATGGCCCAACGGATTTTTGGTGATGGTGTGGTCAACGTGCTCTTTCGGAATCGCTGGATTCGTGGCGTCTAAATTTTCAGTCCCCGTGCGACGACGCAACCAAAAATATAGCCCGCAGTAAGAACTGCGGGCTATTGATTATTTGGCCGATCACCGACCACCGCGAACGATTAAAAACTTTTACGCCGCCGGTTTGCCGTAAACTTCCACTTCGATGTAGTGATTCAGTTTGTTGGTCGTGTTGCCTTTGCTCAAGAGCCGAACGTAGCGCGCTTTGACGCCTTTGGCATCGATCAATTTACCCTTGTAGCTTTCGACGTAGGCGAGGTCTTTGCCAGTGCCGGGCGTGTTGTCGAATAGCGTGGTCACGTCTTTTTCAAACGCAGGATCGTTTGAGGCTTGCACCACGACGTCGAGGTAAACGCGTTCTTGAGAATGGAAATGCCAGACGACGAGCGCGGCGATTTCGGATTCTTTTTCGAGGTCGATCTGCACCCATTGCTTGCCGGGCCCGAGTTCCACCCACGCGCCTTCGTCACCTTCCTTGTCGCCGTCGGTGACTAGGTCCAACGTCCCGATGACGGGTTCTTTGTCGCTGCTGGTGACTTTTTTACCTTTGGCCAGATTCACCGTGCCGGGCGCGACGAGGAAATCCGGGCGTTCGCCTTTCGCTTTGGGTTCAAGATTCGGAATGCCTTTGATGGGCACCGGCGTGCCGACGAAAAGCGGCTTGGGCAATTCAATGTTCAAGGCCACTTTGTCTGCCGCCAACGCGGCGGTAGCGGTGAGGATGAGGGCCACAGTCAGTTTGGAGATCAAGTTGTTCATTTTTATATCAGACGTTAAAGGAGTAGAGGTTGTTCAAAGTTAGATCACGCTTCGGTTTCTTCCTTGGTGATGACTAGTTTTTTCTCGGCCACGATGGCTTCGTTCGCCTTGTGGATGACGTATTCGCTGGCGAACGCCTCGTCCGCTGGGCAATTCAATTTTCCATTGCCGCGCACGGCGTTAAAAAAATTCTCGAGATGCGGCTGGTGGATTTTTTTGGCGAACGAAACCGGAATATCATATTGGATCAGTGGCGCGGTTTCGCGCACGTCCACTTTGGTCGCATCGCTGGTGACGGCGGCTACGGCGCTGGCCTGGAGGTAACCCTTGCCCACGAGTTCATCCCACGATTTGGTGGACCGATCTTCGCGCCACAATTTTGTAGTGCTGGGATTCTCGGCCATCTTGATCGTGCCTTCGTCGCCGGTGAACATCTCAAAAAATCCGCCGCCGGCGCTGGTCGTGGTTTGCACCTGATAAAACGCCCGCGCTACGCCTTCCGGCGTGTTGAATTCGTAGATCACCATGGCGTTATCATACCAGTCGTGGTTTTTGTAATAATCGTTGCCACCGCTCGCGATGACGGATTTTGCGGGACCACCGAACCACCAGTTAAAAATATCAATCTGATGCGCGCCCAAGTCGGAGAGCGGGCCGCCGCCGAGACCTTTGAACCAACGCCAGTTTCGGAATTGGTGCATGTCTTTGAAACCGTATTTGGCGAGCAGTTCGGGTTTGAGTTCGGAATTTCTCGGTGCCCCGAGGTCGTTCGTCACCGTGCGGTTCCACTGCGCGTGGGCGGCGGTGATGCGTCCGCAAATCTGCGCCTCGCGGACGAGTTTGTTGAGCGCAAACAGATAGCGCGGATTACTGCGGCGCTGGTGGCCGATCTGCAACAGTTTGCCCGTCTCGCGCATCGTCTTCACCATGGAACGCGCGCCGTCAATGGTGTTGCTCATCATCTTCTCGCAGTAGACGTGCAAGCCCGCTTTCAAGCAGGCGTTAGTCACGGGTGCGTGCCAGAAATCCGGCGTGGCCACGATGACGGCCTGCAAATCTTTTTCGTTCGCCAGCAGCTCTTCGTAATCGCGATAACCCTTCACCTCGAAACCCTGCGACTTGAGGCGGCGCACGTTCGAGTTGCGGTTGTAGTCCCAGATATCCACCACGGCCACAAGGTTCAGCCCCTCGATGACCATGAGCGAATCCAGTAACACCTGTCCCTGCGCGCCGCAGCCGATGAGGGCGACGTTCAATTTGCTCAAGGTTTTCGTCGCCCCGCCAGTTTTCGGCGCTGCCTCCGGACTGCACGAGGTCAGCAGCAAGCCCGCCCCGGCGGCGGCCGTAGTGCCGAGAAATTCGCGGCGGGTAAGTTCGCGATTCGAGTTGTTAGGGGGAGTTACCATTTTTTGAGAAGCGCGAGCTTGTTATGTTTTGCCAAAAGCAACGCCATCGCCACGAGGGCAACGTGAATGCCCAACCACGCGATGCCATCCGGCTGGTTGATCAAAATCAATCCGACTGACAGCGCGATGTAGATGACACCTTGCACGAACAATGACAAGCGCGTGCCCAGACCGAGCAACAGCATCACCCCGGCGAGGATGAGCGCTGGTCCGAGAATTTTGTCGAACAGGTTCAACGCGAAACCGGGTATCAATGCCTCATTCTGGAACTTCCCCAACAACGCCGGGGGCACGCCATGATAATTGGCGAGAGCATAATACTTCACCTTCGCCTCAATGACGGCGTCCGTGCCGTCGCCCAGAGGGTGCTGCTCGGACTTGTAGGCGCCGAATTTCTCGATGCCCGCCAGCAGGGCTCGCAAGCCGAGCCAGCCGCGCAGCAGGAGGAAGGCGAGGGAGAAGTCGCAGTTGCACTGGCTCTCGCAGGAGCCGTTGGATTTTTTATCAGTCGAGTCGCTCATGTGTTTGTTAAACTTTTTAGGCCGCCAATCGGACGAATGGTTTCACTGGCGGACGCAAATTTTGGTGCAATGGTTTCAAAAAGCATAGGGAAATTTTTCAAAGTCGAGTAGATATTTCTCATTACTCGACGCGTGAATATTCCTCCATCAGGGCGGCTCAGGTTTCGGGTAGCTCGCCCTTGCTGGCCTGCGAGCAATTATTTCTTGGCTTTTATCAATCTGTGGCTTGCGTCGCGAGTGGCAACGCAGTTAGTTTTGTGAAGAACACTTAGAAAGATAACCCTTATGTCACAAACTGGCCGCCAATCGCTCAACCTCAGCAAAGTCCTCTGCGTCATTCTAGGCGGGGGTCAAGGTTCACGTCTTTTTCCGCTCACGAAAGATCGCTCCAAGCCCGCCGTGCCGCTCGCGGGCAAATACCGCATCGTGGATATTCCAATTTCTAACTGCATCAACTCCCGCTTCCGCCGTATCTATATTTTAACGCAGTTCAATTCCACCTCGCTGCACAGTCACATTTCGCGCACTTATAAATTCGACCAGTTTTCCGCCGGTTTCGTGGAAATTCTCGCGGCGCAGCAGTCCTTCACCAACAACTCCTGGTATGAAGGCACCGCCGATGCCGTGCGCAAAAATCTGGTTCATTTCATGAACCATGATTTTGATTACCTCCTGATCTTGAGCGGCGACCAATTGTATCGGATGGATTTGCAAGAAGTGATCGAACAACATCGTGAAGCGGGCGCAGAGATCACCGTGGCCACCTTGCCGGTGAAAGCCGCCGAGACACCCGCGCTGGGCATCATGCAGATTGACGAGACCGGTCGCGTGACCAAGTTTCTGGAGAAACCCAAAGATCCCTCCCTGCTGGAGCCGTTCAAGATGCCGCAGGAAATCAGCGCGAAACTCGGCTTGAAATCGAGTGATGATTTATATCTCGCCTCGATGGGGATCTATGTTTTCAATCGTAAAGTCATCACCGAACTGCTCGATAATCCGCTCTCTGATTTCGGCAAACACATCATCCCTCACGCCATCAACACGCACCGCGTATTCTCCTATATTTACCAAGGCTACTGGGAAGACATCGGCACCATTCGCAACTTCTTTGAAGCGAATCTTGATTTAGTGAGCGAGTTGCCGCGCTTCAATTTCTTTGATATGAGCGCGCCCATCTTCACGCGCCCGCGCTATCTGCCCGGCTCCAAGATCAACGGCGCGCAGATTGATCACGCCGTCATTTCCGACGGCTGCATCATCAACCGCGCCCGCATCACCACGAGCATTGTCGGCCTCCGCACCATCATCGGCGATGGCACCGATCTCAACCGCGTCGTCATTCTCGGAAGCGACTATTACGAATCACAGGAATCCGTCGAGCAACACGAAAAAGACGGGTTGCCCCGTGTCGGCATCGGCGCGAACTGCAAGATCGAGAACGCCATCATTGATAAGAATGCGCGCATCGGCAACAACGTCACTATTTCACCGGCTGGCAAAGCCGAAAATCTGGATCACGAACGCTATTTCATCCGCGACGGCATCGTCATCATTCCCAAAGACGCCATCATCCCGCACGATACAGTGATTTGATTTGCGCGGAGCGCGCTGGTTGTTAAAACTTCCGCGTGCTCAATTCCGCTGCCATCTGGAAAAATCTTAACGCACCCAACCGGTTATTTCTCATCGCCGGCCCGTGCGTGATCGAGAACGAAAAACTTTGCCGCCAAGTCGCGGCATCCCTCGTCAAAACCTGTCGCGAACTGGACATCTTTTTTGTCTTCAAAGCCAGCTTCGACAAAGCCAATCGCACGTCCGGCAAGGCGTTTCGCGGGCCCGGCATCGCGGGTGGCTTACAGACGCTCATCAAGATCCGCGAGGAATTTGGCGTGCCGGTGCTGACCGATGTGCACACCGAAGAGCAAGCCATCTTGGCGGGCGAAGTCGTGGACATTTTGCAGATCCCCGCGTTCCTCTGCCGCCAGACCGATTTGATCGAGGCCGCCGTCGCCACGGGCAAAATCGTTAATCTCAAGAAAGGTCAATTCCTGTCGCCCACCGAAATGGGGCGCGTGGCGGAAAAAGCCCGGCTCGCTGGCGCCAAGAAAATTCTCCTGACCGAACGCGGCACGACCTTCGGCTACAATAATCTCGTGGCGGATATGCGTTCGATTCCCACGATGAAATCCTACGGTTTTCCTGTCGTGTTCGATGCCACGCATTCCGTGCAGCAACCCGGCGGCGGCGGCGACAAATCCGGCGGCCAACGCGAGTTCGCTCCCGTGCTCGCCAGCGCGGCACTAGCCGTGGGTGCGAATGGATTGTTCATCGAAACCCATCCCAAGCCGGATGAAGCCATGAGCGACGGGCCTAACATGATTCCGCTCGCAGAGATGAAAAAAGTTCTGGGCAAACTAAAAAAGATTTACGAAGCGGCGAAATGAAAAATCGTCGTTGAAAATATTTGCAGCGCGCAATTCGCTTGGGCGCCGATTGGCGCGTAACGCATTCATGATTACCAAGACACAAATTATTCCGATGTTAGTCGAGGCTTCGCCATCTTTTCAGGCAACTGTAGATGAGCACATGGCCGATTATGATGAGATGATTTTGTATCCGCTGCTTGGTGACTACGCTCGGCATTTATTGGGGCTTTATCAGAATGGTCGCACGGCGGAGCTTTCGGTTATAGCGCAAGTTTTTGAACGATTGCACAAAGAAGGCGATGATTTTGTTCGAGAGGCTACTACGATTGGTTTGCTCGAAGGCATCCAGAATAATTGGGGACACGCTGGAGTTGACCCTGAACTTTTCGCAATGTTTTTACTTCCAGTTAGTCGCAAATGGTGGGACGAATTGAGCGCATTCTGGCGCGGTGAGAGGCGATTTGTTGGTGAGGGATTACAGCGTGAGATTACAGCAGATGATATCAGGCAGATTCGCGAAGAGAGGCAAGTGTTCAATGAGAAGTTAAAACAACAGATCGAGATCGTCAATTCTCAATACGGCCTCTATACCATAGACGCCCTTCGGGCATGGAATCTTTCGCGCGGTTCGGGCACTCTTGTGGCTGTCATTGATAC
>CAIWFB010000083.1 GCA_903911825.1 uncultured Verrucomicrobia subdivision 3 bacterium | reverse complement strand
GGGCGTGCCGGTTTCACCCGGCAGCAATAATTGAAATTGCACCAGCGCGCCGGGCGTGATGCTCACGCTGGCGCTCGTGCCGGTGTTCGTTCCCGTGGTGGCCGTCAGCGTGAGGCTCTCCGCCTTCAGATCATTCACTTTGATGGTGAAAACGCCGTTGGTCAAAGCCTTGAGGTTGTCGCCGTAAGTTCCATCACCATTCGCGTCAAATTGCGCGGAGCCGGAACTCGTCATCAACACCAGTGTCCCGTCCACGCTGCCATCCGTGATCGCCACGTTGCTGGAATTGTAAGCCTGCACCGTCGCGGTGAACACCTGCCCCGCATTCGTCGAACTTACCGAGGGCGTCACCACAAAATGATCCACCCCGAGCACAGCCGGCGTATAGTGCAACGTCACGGTATGGGCACCCGTTATGACAGTGTAACTGCCGGAGTTAACCGGCGGTGTTCCCGACCAGGATGGCACGGTATTAAACGTGCCGGAAATGCTGCCGTTAGGCACCGAGACCAGAGTGTAGTCGCTGGTGGTATCCAGCGTTGAAGCGGCTTTGATGACAAAGGAATTGTTGTTCAGTGTCAGCGCTGTTCCGGTGCCATTGACAACCAACTTGTCGTTCGCCCCGGCGGCCGTGGAACCCAGATCAAAATTCGCCGTCGCACCATTGGCCAAGGTCAGACCATTGGCCAGCGTCAAGGTGCCCGTCGTCCCATCGGTGCCGGGAATAATCTTTGTGCCCGAAGAACTCGCGACGTTGCCATTCACGGTTCCCGAACCCAGCAGGTTCTGGCTGCCACCCAAAGTGAAACCGCTGACCGCAGAAACGTCCAGCGTGCCGTTGGCGGTGATGTTCGGGCTGTTCGCAATTGAACCGCTCGCACCCAGCGTCAGTTTGCCCGCGCTGATCGTGGTATTGCCATTGTAAGTATTGACGGCGTTAAGAATCAAATTGCCGGCACCGGCCACGGTCAATCCGTTGCCGCCGCTGGACGGTCCAACCACGCCGCCCACCGTGAGATTGCCAGCGGTGACAGTGACTTGACGCGATCCGCTCAAAGTCACCGCGCCAGCACCAAGATTGAGATCGCTGCTGCCATTGAAAGCAAAGTCACCTTTCCACGCATTCGGATAATTGCTCAGCGTCAGCGCGGAACCGCTGGTGTTATCAAGCGTGCCGCCGGAAATGGTGAACGTTCCCGTGGGCAGACCCAAGGCTTGATTGGTCATCACATTCAGCGTTCCGGCTTGCAGCCAGACACCGCCGCCAAAGGTATTGCTGTTCTCAAGCGTCAAGGAACCACCGCTGATCTTGGTCAAGCCATTGACAAACGGATTTGAAGTGTTTGTAAAACAAATCTGGCTAGCCATGTCCACCGTGGTGCCCGAAGCCACGTCAAAAACCAGATTCGTATTCGCGTTGATGTTCAGATAAACCGTCAACGGAGCAAAGGATGCGGTGTTGTTGGTGTTCAACGGTTGGATGCGAATAGTGCCATTGGTCATCAACGTTTGGATAAAGGGCGGTGTCGGCCAGGTCGCCGGATTCCAGCCATAAGTCATGGTATAAGTCTGGGATGCGGTATAGGATCCCAAAATAAAGGTGTTGCTCGAGTTGAAATTGTTGCTGAAGGTCAATGCGTAAAGATTCTGCGCACTGCGAATGGACGCATTGCCCGGGCAAAGGACATTAGTGCCT
>CAIWFB010000082.1 GCA_903911825.1 uncultured Verrucomicrobia subdivision 3 bacterium | reverse complement strand
CTTGATGACGCTGGGAATTTTTCTGGGGGCTATCAGTGCGACTCAGGTGACACGACCGGGGTTGGCGCTAGCGTTGGTGGCCAGCATGACGTTTTGCCACGCCGGCTGGGGCAACATCATGTTGCCCGCAGAAATATTTCCCAATAATGCCGTCGCCACTGTGACCGGGCTTGGTGGTGCGCTGGGTTCGTGGATGGGGGCATTGTCGCAACTCTACATTGGTCATGTGGTAGATGCGCTTGGCTTTGTGCCGATCTTTGTGGCGTGTGCCGGATTATATCCGATCGCGCTGTTTTTGGTTTTTACCATGATTGGACGACTCGGTGTCGTGCGAAGCGTTTAAATTGCTTTGGCAAGTGTTAGAAAAGTTTCGAGATTTATGAAGTTTAAAGTTTTGTTTAGTAGTTATATTGCTGTTGCGATATTGACGGTTTCGGCAACCGCTGCTGACCTGCGCATTGGCATTGTCGGCTGCGACACCTCGCACGTGCCGGCGTTTACGGAGATTTTCAACGACCCGAAAACCGAGGGCTTTGTCCCCGGCGGCAAAGTCGTGGCGGCGTTCAAGGGTGGTAGCTTGGATTTTCCACAGAGTGCCACGCGTGTGGATGGTTTTACGAAGACGTTGCAGGAAAAATTCGGCGTGAAATTTTACGACACCATTCCCGCGCTCTGCTCGAACGTGGACGTGGTCTTGTTGGAAAGTGTCGACGGTCGCGCGCATCTTGAGCAGGCTCGCCAGATCATCGCCGCGCATAAGCCGCTGTTCATTGACAAGCCAATGGCGGCGTCACTGGCCGATGTGCTGGAAATTTTCCACCTGGCCAAAGAGGCTAATGTTCCCATTTGGAGCGCGTCTAGTCTGCGTTTCGGCAAGGATTCGCAATCCGTGCGCGAAGGAATTATCGGAGCGGTGAACCACGCTGAAACATACAGCCCGCTGGAGCTGGGCGAACATCATCCGGAACTTTTCTTTTATGGCATTCATGGGGTTGAATCGCTTTTCACCGTCATGGGCACGGGTTGTGTATCGGTGCAACGTCGGACGGAGACAAACGGCGCGGTGGAAGTTGTCGGCACCTGGCGCGGCGGGCGGACGGGAATTTACCGGCAGGATTTAGCAAAAAAATATCACGGCACGGCCGCAGGACAGAAGGGCGAAGCCGCCATCGGTTCATACGACGGTTACGCGCCCCTCGCGGTGGCGATCATGAAATTTTTTCAGACCGGAATAGCACCTGTCCAACCGGAGGAAACGATAGAGCTGTTTGCGTTCATGGCGGCGGCGCAAGCGAGCAAGGACAAGGGTGGCGCGGTTATCCGGCTGGATGAAGTGATGCCAAAGCTTCGCCGTCAATCGGCCAAGGTGGATTCAGACAATTTGCTTGTGCATGAAAATTGACCCGATTTCAAAATGCTTTGTCGCTGCTGCCTGCGCGTTGCTTCTGACGGCGATTTCGGTTCGTGCCGACGGGCTGTGGAAAGCCGGAACGGCGAAGGCTGTCATCACGCCCACGGAAAAAATGTGGCTCGCTGGATTTTCCAATCGCACCAATCCCGCAACCGGTGAGAAGCTGATGGATTTGTGGGTCAAGGGACTCGCGCTTGAAGATGCGTCAGGTCATCGCGCTGTCATCCTTACAGCGGATCTACTCGGTATCCCGCAAAACGTTTATCAGCATGTCCGCACAGCCATTGGTAAAAAATTTGCACTGCAGCCGGATCAGATTTTGCTGTGCGCCTCACACACGCATTGCGGCCCGGTGTTGCGTGATGCGCTCTATGACATTTATCCACTGGATCAATCACAACGCAATCTGATTGAAAAATATACTACCCAGCTGGAGTCGCACATGATTGAGGTCGTGGGTGCAGCCATCGCCGACCTAGCGCCAGCGCGGATTACTTCCGGGCAAGGCACAACGGCGTTTGCGGTGAATCGACGCAATAATCTTGAACCGAAAGTGCCGGATATGATCGCCGCTGGTGACCTCAAAGGGCCGGTGGATCACTCGGTTCCCGTGCTGGCGGTGTATACGCCCGATGGGAAATTGAAATCGGTTCTTTTCGGTTATGCTTGTCACAACACCACGTTGCAGTTGAGCGAATGGAGTGGCGACTACGCAGGTTTCGCGCAGCTCGCTCTCGAAAAAAATCATCCCGGCGCGCAGGCGATGTTTTTCATGGGCTGCGGCGGTGATCAAAACGCGTTGCCCCGTCACGAGATCTATTTGAGTCAGCGTTACGGTCATATGCTGGCGTCAGCGGTTGAAGAAGTTTTGGTTGCGCCACCGCACAATCTGCCGCCGGAACTGATCACCAAAATGAAAACGATCACGCTGCCGTTCGGCACGCCGCTGACCGTTAACGAATTGCAGACGCTGAAAAACGATTCCCAGCCGCCGACGCGCCGCTGGGCCACGCGCTGGCTGGAGTTTTTGCAATCGGGCAAAACGCCAGCGCACGATTATTCATTTCCCCTTCAGGCTTGGGAGTTCGGCGGACAACAACTCCTGCTCACGCTCGGCGGTGAGCCGGTGGTGGATTACGCGAATAAGTTTAAGCAGTCGTTCGGCGCGCAGACATGGGTTGCGGGCTATTGCAACGACGTCATGACTTACATCCCCTCGCTGCGCGTATTGCTCGAGGATGCAGTGACGAAACCCGGTGCTCGCTGGGGCTACGAGGGCAGCTATTGTTTTGTCGTCTATGGGCTACCTGCCAAACGCTGGGGCGAAAATGTGGAAGACTTGATCACCAGCGGCGCAAAGGAACTCGTGGGGGAAATCAAAAAATGAACATCCGCCGCGTGCTAAGTTTAGTTTTGCATTTCGGCGTAATGGCCGTGTGCACTCTTCCGTTTTTCGGCTGCGCCACGCAGCGCTCAAAAAGTGAAGCGGCAGAGTCAGCACGCTTCAAAATTTTGTCGGGGACGTTCGGCACTTACGACGCGGAACCGCGTTTAGATAATGGCCGAGTGGATACCGACCGCCTCGTCGCAGAACTCGTCAAGGTCAAGGCCAACACCTACAACTTCCTGATTCATCACCGGCCAACCGATTGGGAGGATTTGCAAATTTTTCTGCCGAAAGCGCGGGCCAATCACATCAAGGTATGGGTAACACTCGTGCCTCCGAGCGAACCACCATTCGCCGAACCTTTTCAGTTAGATTTTCATCGCTGGGGCATCGAGTTGGCAAAACTGAGTTTGAAAGAACCCAATTTGGTTGCTTGGAGCATTGATGATTTTTCCTACGACGCGAAAATATTCACCAGCGAATATATCAAGGCGATGGTGGAAGATTCGCACGCAATAAATTCCAAGCTGGCGTTCGTTCCGTGCCTTTACTTCAAGCAAATGAAGCCCGCGCTCGTGGAGAAATACCGGCCTTATGTTGACGGTATTTTGTTTCCGTATCGGCATGAAATGGGGCAAAGGAATTTGACGGACTGGGACACACTGGAAAAAGAGATCGCCGTCTTCCGTCAGGATTTCGGCCCGTCCGTGCCGGTGTTTGTGGATGTGTATGCCACGAAGCATTCCCAATTGAACGACTCATCGCCCGAATATGTGCAGCAAGTGATGACGATTTCGCGACGCTGTGCGGACGGTGTCCTGATTTTCTGCCATCAATACGAAGACAAAAGTCCGGAAAAATATCACGTCATAAAATCACTTTTTGAGCAATGGACAGCGGAGAAAAAATCAAAGTGAAATGTTCCCGGTATTTTCAACTATGAAAAAAAATCTTAACCGAAGAAACTTTCTCAAATCCGCGACCCAAGCCAGTGCCGGAGCGGTGGCACTGCGTTATGCCGCCGTTGCAGGAATGTTCAGTGCTAATGTGCCAAATATTTTCGCCGCCGAAACCGACTTGCCCGTGAAACTCGGCGGCAAGCCGGTCCGCACCACCCTTTTCCCGACGTGGCCGGTCTACGATGAGACCGAGGAGAAGGCATTGCTCGACGTGTTGCACAGCAAAAAGTGGTTTCGCGGCGAGGGCCAGCACGTCAATCAGTTTGAGGCTGCTTTCATGAAGCTGACCGACGCGAAGCATTGCGTTGCCACCGCTAACGGCACCAGCGCTGTGCTAGCATCGCTTGGCGCGCTCGATGTGGGACCGGGCGATGAAGTGATTGTCCCACCATATACCTTTGTCGCGACCATCAATGCCGTGCTGATGCATCACGCATTACCTGTGTTCGTGGACACAGACCCAGAGACGTTCCAGATTGATGCGAAAAAAATCGAAGCCGCCATCACTGACCGCACAGTGGCAATCATGCCCGTTCACGTCGGCGGTTCGCCCGCAGACATTGATACGATAATGGAGATCGGCTCGCGCCGAAAAATTCCCGTGGTTGAGGACGCATGTCAGGCGCATCTCGCCGAGTGGCGCGGAAATAAAGTTGGAACTTACGGCGTCACCGGTTGCTTCAGTTTTCAGGCGAGCAAAAACCTCACGGCGGGCGAAGGCGGCGCCGTGATCACCAATGACGACGAGCTGGCCGAGCGCCTTTACTCGTTTCACAACAACTGCCGAGCGCGCAAAACGGCGAGCTATAATTTCACCTATCGCGGCACGCGCGGCGCGAACCTGCGGCTCGCAGAATTTCAGGGCGCGCTGCTACTCGCGCAGTTGGCACGACTGGAAACACAGGCCAAGACTCGCGACGCGAACGCCGCGTATCTCGCGAAACAGCTCGCGGAAATTCCCGGAATAGTTCCCGCCAAAAATTACGATGGCTGCACGCGCAGCGCACATCACCTGTTCATGCTGCGCTATGGGAAAGATCAATTCGCCGGGCTGCCGCGTGCAAAATTTTTAGCCGCAATGGCGGACGAGGGCATTCCATGCTCGGGCGGTTACTCACCGCTGAATACTGAGCCGTTCATCCAGAACGCCTTCAAAACTCGCGCTTACCAGCGCGTTTATGCGCCGGATGTTTTGGCAGGATGGGCTGAGCGCACGCGTTGTCCTGCCAACGACAAAGTCTGCGACGAAGCCGTGTGGTTCACTCAAAATATGATGCTCGGTTCGCGCGCGGACATGGACGACATCGTGGCGGCGGCAAAAAAAATCCATTTGCATGCGGCTGAGCTCGCTAAAAGTTGAAGAAAATTCACTCATGCGTTTCATCGTCGCCGCCATTTTTGCCATGAGCTTCGGAGCATCCGCTGAGACTAGCGCGCCTGTCCGTCTGATGACGTTTGAGCCGGCGCATTTTCACGCGGCGCTCATCCAGAAGGAGATGCAGCCGGATGTCGCAGCGCGCGTGGATGTGTATGCGCAGCCCGGCGGTGATGTGGACGCGCACCTGAAGCGCATTGAGCAGTTTAACTCGCGGAAAACAAATCCCACACACTGGCAGGAAGTCGTCCACACGAGTGATAATCCGCTGGCGCAAATGCTCGCGGAAAAACCTGGCAATGCCGTGGTTATGTCGGGAAAAAATCGCGGCAAGATAGATGCGTTGGGAAAAATTGTCAGCGCGAAGCTGAATGTGCTAGCGGATAAACCATGGATCATTGAGGCGGAAGATTTTCCGAAACTCGCGGCAACGCTCGACTCCGCAGATGAAAACGGCGTGATTGCTTATGACGGCATGACGCAGCGGTTTGAAGTGTCTTGCCAGCTGCCGCGCGAATTGGTGAATGACGAAGCCGTGTTCGGTAAATTGGATGTTGGTTCGGCGACGAAGCCCGCTGTGGAAATGGAGAGCATTCACTATCTGCTGAAGGAAGTCGCAGGCGTGCCCTTGTTGCGACCTGCTTGGTATTTCGACATCGCACAACAGGGCGAAGCGCTTGCGGATATCGGGACGCATCTCGTGGACCTCGTGCAATGGACGCTTTTTCCAGAGCAGGCGATTGATTTCAAAAAGGACATCCAACTGACGAGCGCGACTCGCTGGCCAACGAAGATTGCACTCGCACAATTTCAACGCGTCACCGGTGAACCGAATTTCCCCGACTACTTAAAGCCATCTATCCATAGCGGTTATCTGGAATATTTTGCCAATGACACGCTGACGTATCAGCTTCGCGGCGCTTTTGTGAAGCTCTCAGTGAAGTGGAGCTACGAAGCGCCTGCAGGCAGCAAGGATTCGGAACTCGCCATTTTTCGCGGCACCAAATCGCGCGTCGAGGTGCGTCAGGGCAACGAGGAAAATTATCTACAGACGGTTTATGTCATTCCGACTGCACCTGAGTTTAAGGCGGAAGTTGGAGCGGCATTGAAAAATAAGATTGCTGCGCTCCAAAAAAATTATCCCGGCGTGTCGCTACAATCGCATGGCGATGAATTCCAACTCATGATTCCTGACGCGCTGCGCATCGGCCACGAAGCACATTTCGCCTTATTGACGCGCCATTTTCTCGATTACGTGCATGATCCTAAGTCGCTGCCTGCCTGGGAAAAACCGAACATGATCGCAAAATATTTCACCACCACCGAGGGCGTGAAACTCGCCCGTAAATCTTCAACCCAAAAATAATTTATGAACCAAACTGCCAAACTCATCTGCACCCTCGCACTCACGGCTGCGTGTGCCGCGTTCGCCGCTGATCCGTTTCAGCCAGCGCACAAGCTCACCGGCATCCCGCACGATTCCGGTTTTCCCGATGGTCACGATCCTTACAACAGCATGGGTTGCGCGAGCGACGGCAAAATTTTTTACGTCCTAAGCGCGGACAAACATGACGTCGGCGCGCGAATGTTTTGCTACGACCCGGCCACGGACAAAGTGAAATTTATTGCCGATCTCACCGAGGCGTGTGGCGAGAAGGACAAGAAATCCATCGTGCAGGGCAAGAGCCACGTCAACTTTGTAGAGTCAGATGGTAAATTATTCTTCGCGTCACACCTCGGATTTTACGGCAGCATCAACGGTAAAGAAGCGATGGGCACTCCGCCGGAGGGTTGGACCGCGTATCCTGGTGGACATCTGCTCGCGTATGATCCGAAGAGCAATAAATTTGAGGATTTCGGTATCGCACCTGACAAGGAGGGCATTCTCGCTTTCAACATGGATACCAAGCGTGGACGCGGTTTCGGGCTGACATGGCCGAGCGGAATTTTCTTCCGCTACGATTATGCGAAGCGCGATTTGAAAAGTTTTGGCAAGATGTGCGCGCTAGGCGAAGACGGCGTGGGCCCGGACTATCGCACGATTTGTCGCTCCATTTGCGTAAACCCCGAAGATGGTTCGGCATATTTTACGACCTCAGAAGGCGACATTTTTCGATATCGCGCTGATAGTGATACGGTGGAAAAGGTCAAAGGCGACAATCTCAAGAAAGATTATTTCGGCATCTACGATTACACCTCGCCCGGTCACATGGGTTACAATTGGCGGCAGACATTTTATCGTCAAGCCGATGGCATGATCTACGGTGTGCATGGCAATTCCGGCTATCTCTTTCGTTTCAATCCCAAGACGGAGCAGGTGCAGGTGCTCGACCGCATCACTTCAGATCCCTCCAAAGCGAGTGGTATGTTCGATCAATTCAGCTACGGCTACCTCGGTTTCGGTCTCGCGCACGATAACAAAACGATTTATTACCTGACCGGCGGCCCGATTTACGAAAACGGCAAGCGCCTCACAGGCAAAAACAACACGGCGATGGGTGAAGCGAAGGGACTAGAAGATCTACATCTGGTCACCTACGACATTGAAGCCG
>CAIWFB010000081.1 GCA_903911825.1 uncultured Verrucomicrobia subdivision 3 bacterium | reverse complement strand
TTCCTGCCAATGTGGCCCGATGGTGGTGAAGCCTTCGGCTAAAACATATTTATGGCCGTAAGTGTGCGCGGCGCTGGCGGGCTGCTTCACGAAGAAACGATTTTCGTCGCCGATGCGATGCGTCCATGACCACGCCCAGAATTCACTCATTGGCGCGTCGTCCCAGCCGAGGCAGCGTTGCGCGTCAATCGGCACAGCGTGCGGACCGCCGCTTTCGGGATGCAACAGAAGGCCGTGTTTGTGGGCATTGTCGCGGAACAGCCGGTAATGATTATCAATGGCCAGATCGCCCAGTGTCTTGCGGTAGTCGTGGAGCAAACGATTACTCGCCGCGCGACTTTCGACGATGCGGCCCGCGAGCACGGGCAACCACGGCAACAGGTCGTAGCCATGACGTTTTTGAAATTCAGCGCGCAACGTCGGCGTCCAGTTCGCCAGTTCAATTTCCCAACTGTCCGTGTGCAAATACTTCAACGCCTTGCCCGCGAGCGGCCCGGCATCGGCGATCAACGGAGCGACGACTTTGTCCCAATACGTTTGAAACGCCGTCGCGCTATAAACATCAATTGAGTAGCCGCTCCAACCTTCGCTGCTCGTTGAAACGAAGGAATGATCACCAATCGTGTAGCCGAAGCGCAACACTTGCCAATCGCCCGCCGGCACTTCCCAACGCAGCACGCCATCGGTGGAAACTTTCGTCGTTAGATCTAAAACATCAGTTGCGGCACAATCTTCTTCGCCCGGCGTGGCGGCGATTTCTTGAAAAAGCGCAGTCGATTCCGGCGCGGAAAATGGCTGCAACGATTCTTGCAACGCCTTCTGTTTCCAGTTCTGTAACGGCGGATGCGCGGCGGCAGTTTTGATGCGAAAAGCGACCACGGCAGTGTCGCGATAAAATCCGTCACGCGCTTTGGGCAGCGGTAATTTGAAAACGTCATTCGTGCCCGCCGCGATCCGCAGTTCCGACCAGACATATTTTTTCCCGGCATCCTCCGCCGTGACAAATGGCCCGCCGAGATTCCATCCGCTCTGAATATTCAGACTCATTTCCAAACCCAAACGATCTGCCTCGCGCAGCGTGTGTTTATAAAGTTCGCGCCATTCGGGCGAAAAAAAAGTCGGACCGTGCGGCACAGTGTCGTTGCCATCCTGACTCGCGCCGTTCGCGTCGCAGATGAGCGCGCCGCCGAAACCTTTGGCTTTCATCTGTTCGAGATCGTGCGTGATGGCGGCCTTGGTGACATTGCCGTTGAGCCACCACCAGTAGGCACGGAGGCGGGCTTCGTTGGGCGGATTTTGCCAACCTTCTTCCAACGTCGGGGCGGCGGCGGCGCGGAAATTCAAGACGAGGAAGGAAGCGAGTAGCAGCTGGAAAACAAAGGGTGACTTCATTGGTAAATTAAGCGGTAGAAAACAGCATCGTTGATGGCATCCAGCGGCGCGCTGAATTGGATATCACCCGCCGTCGCCGGTAGCGAAATCCAATTGGTTCCCAAGCCAGCGGCTGAATTATTGGTTTGCACTTGCAGGGTCCAGCCGAGGTGGTCGGCGGGCCAAGAAAGCTGCAAGGTGCCGCTGCTGATCAAGCTGGAGAGATTGGCGGGGATCGTGGAGTAAACTTTTAGCAGGCCGTTCGTGGGATAAAATTTCCAATCCAGCCCGACGCCGGGCGCGCCAGTGAAGTTGGAAAAATTGCCATTGTAGCTGGCCGCGTTGAACAGTTTAAACACGTCTCCACCAATGAGCGAACCGGAGAGATTAGTGACGGAGAGCGTGCCGCCGTAATTCAGCGTGCTGATACCAGTCAGGCTGTCATTCGTGGCGGATGATTTATCCAGTTCCACAGACACCGTGCCGTTCAGAGTGAGTGGAACGTTGGCCAGTTGAATTTTCCCGACGGCGTTACTGCCCGGAGAAAGGCTGCCGGCAGCAAAGACGGTCACTGGCCCGGCCAAAGTGCCGTTGCCCGCGAGCGTGCCGTTGCGAACGAGCACGGCGTTGGTGCCGAGCGTGCCATTCACCATCAGCGTGCCGTTACTGATGGTGGTCGAACCACGGTAGTTATTATTGCCGCCCAACACTTGTGTGCTGCTGCCAGATTTAACCAGACTGATGGCGTTGGTGATTGAGGCATCGGCAATCCGTCCGGTAAAATTGGTGACGCCCGCCGTGTTGTTGTTCAAAACCAAAGTGACGGCGACGGCAGAATTATTAGTCACCAAGCCGCCACTGCCGCCGAAGTCAGCCAGCGAAGCCAAGCTTTGGGAAAAGCCTGATAAATCCAGCGTTGCCCCATTGGCGAGGCTGACGGGCGAGGCGATCGGCAAACTGCCTGCCGAAGGTGCGTTCGTGTAAATGGAACGAATTTGGGCCACGCTCAAGGCTCGGTCGAAGAGGCAGACTTCGTCGATCAGCCCGTTCATTTTCACCGCCCCAGCATCGGAGTCAGGCGAACCACCAATCCACATTTCATCTGCGCCGCTGGCGAGCGCCAGAGTCATGGAAGACGTCACCGTGTCCGCATTGCCATCCACATAAATCGTCTCGGAGCCAGCACTGTCCACGAGCGCGATGAAATGCCAGTTGCCATCATTCAGCACGGCAGTGCCGGTCAGAAAACCACCCGCCCAGCGCACCGCGCCCGCTTTCGTGCCGGGCGTGCCGCCGGAATTGGCATTCAACAAATACGTTGTCTGCCCGGAACTCGACCAACCGCCATCGCCCTGATACATGATCACCGCGCCCGCCGTGGTGGTCTTGATCCAATAGCCAAGCGTCCAACTGCTGCTCACGGAAGTATCGGCAACTTTGTTGGCAATCTTCACGATGTTATTCGCAGCGTTCGAGCCGGTGCCGTCCAGATAGAGCGCCTTGCCGAAACGTCCAGCATTAGTGATGTAAGCGCCGCTCCCGATGAGTGAACCGTTCAGGCTCCAGCCGCCTTTGCCCTGATTGGTGACCACGTTCCCGCCGACCGAATCAAAACTCATCCACAAAACCGGTTGCAGCGAGGCCACCACGTTCGTCGCCGTGCCAAATCGAACCGTGCCGCCAGTGATCGCTGTCACGCCGGTGTAACTGTTGGTGTTATCTAGGGTGAACGTGCCCGTGCCAATTTTAACCACGCCGCCCAACCCGCGCAGGACACCTGAGTATTCACTGCTGGCATTGCCGGTTCCGTTAGTAAGTATAAGGGCGGCGAGGCTGGCGTTGGTCAACCAGACATCGTTGAGGCCGTTCAATCCAGCGACGGTGGCCTCCGTGAGCGAGCCAAACTTGAGGGCATTACTGCCCGCGCAGGCAAGATTCACGAGCGTGTTTTCGAGCGCGCGCGGAGCAATAATTTTCACTGCGCCACCGCCGACGCCGAGACCGCCGGTGAAGCTATTCGTATTAGCCAAAGCCAAAGTTCCCGCGTCTTGCTTGGTCACATTGACGGTTGCGGCGCTGCCGTTTTGGATGGAACCAGACACATAAAAATCACCAGCACCTTGAAAAGTGAAATTGCGCGTGCCACTCACCGCCGAGGAAACCACGCCTCCAAAATTAAGTGTGCCTGCGTCGGCTTGAAAAATGTAATAACCGCCGCCGACATTGATCGCCACCGGACCGGAAAGCAGATTGCTGCTAGAAATATTTTCAATCGCTGCGACATTCGTCGTGCGTCCGCTCAACGTGATGGCAGCGGGCACCACGGCACCGCCTGCCAGTTGCAACGTCGAACTGCCGCTGTTGTTGTTACGGATGTTGATGGCAGTCAAATTCGTTCCCGCGTTAGCTGCGCCCAGCCGCACCGAGCCCTCACTTGAGGTCGTGCTACCGGTATCCACATTCAAAGTTCCCGAAAGTGGATTTCCGCCCGTCAAAAACAAATTACCCCAGCCGCTCTTGGTGAAGCCATTCGTGCCAGCCAACGTTGCCGAAATCGTCACGTTGTTGCTGGTCGCCAGGGTGGGCGTGCTGCCAACGATGATAGCGGGCGAAGTAGTCGAACCGGAATCCAAGGTCAACGTGCTGCCACCGCTCGCAGCGATTGTCCACGCTTGCGAACCCGCAATGTCACGGAACTTGAGGCTGCCGAGGCTGCGCGCTGAATCCAGTGTGACCGTGCGATCGGCGGTGATGTCGAGCATGCCAAAATCAGCCGTCAACCCCGCGCCGCCCGCCGGAGCGGCACGCGTCCACTTGCTCGGATCGCTCCAATTACCCGCGCCATCCACATACCAAGTGCCATTAGCCGTGGCGAACGGTGCGCTGATGGTGAGCAAGGCAAACGCACTCGCACCCGCCGCATCAGTGACGCGCACGGTGAAATTATTCGTGCCGCCATCCGTGGCTCCCGGCGTGCCGGAGAGCGTCCCATCCGCTGCGATATTCAGCCAAGCCAAGCCGCCAGCTTTGCTATAAGTCAGTGTGTCGCCGGAATCAATATCCGTGGCGGTGCCAGCGATACTACCGCTAAAGGCAACGCCCTGCGTGGCCGTGGCACCGGGCAAAATATTGGTGGTGAACTGTGGCGGCGTATTGGTCAGCAACGCGGCGATCTGCGCGGCCGTAAAGGCATAATCAGCGATCTGCACGTCATCGAGCCGTCCGCGAAAGAGCGGGTCGGCAAACTGACTTTTGCCGAGATAATTTTTAATCGGATTAAAACTGGCCGGCGTAATCGTAAAAGCACTGGAGGAAGTCGCGAGCCCGCCGTTGACGTAAAGCTTCGCGCTGCCGCCGCTCAAAGTGACGGCGACATGCTGCCACGTTCCGCTGGTCAGGCCGGTGGTTTCGACGAGCTGTTCGCCGCTACCATTGTTGATAGCAAACCGCAACGTGCCGCTACCGGAACTCGGCGAAAGAAAAAGATAATGCGTGGTATCATCCCCAAAATCAAAAATGCGCTGCCAGTTGGCGCCGCCGTTCCAATAAACCCACGCTGCAAAAGTAAAGTTAGAGCTGTTCGCGATGTTCGGCGGCAGTTGGATGAAATTATTGGTGCCGTCACAGACTACCGCCTGCCCGCTGTGACCCGTCGTGTAAGCGGGTGCCCCGATCGCCAAGCCGTTATTCGCATAGCCCGAACTATCGAGCGTGTTCGCCTCAAATTGAAATTGCGCGATGCTGCGGCTGCCACCGCTCGGCACATCTTGCACGTAGGCCAAGCCGGATTGTTTGTCGTGATACACCACGCCGGCGGGCGTCAACGCGCCACTCACAATCATCGCGCGGTTCGTGGCGAAATAACTATAAACGGCGTAGCGCTCCACAAACGGTGCCCCTTCAAGCATGGTGAGGTAACTGCTGATCGCCGTGGCGTTCGCGCTTTGCGTCGGAACACTGCCGCACCAATCAGCCCCATTGTTGAATTCGGTGACCCAAATCGGACGCCCCGTCTGTTGATAAATTCCCAAGAGGTAGTTGTAAAATTGAGTCGCGGTCCAGTCGCACTTGTAGAAGTGGATCGGCACATAATCCACGCGATACCCCAGAGCATCGGCCTGACTCATGAAACTATACAACCAATCCAACCCTTGACCGCTCACGCCGGAATCAGAAACCGCCGGGGCGCCCAGCCGCAAACCTGATTGCATCAGGTAAGGCCACAAGGCGAGCGCATTCGCCACACTGACGTTCGCTTGCGCTGCTGAATCTGGTTCGTTGTAGCCGAGCACTTGCGTGGTGCCTTGCTTGCTATTCAAATTGGAATACGGATCCCACGTCGTGAAGCCACCCCATTTCATCGGAATATATTCCGTATCTAACGTGGAGCCAGCCGCGTTGTTCCAATCGTAATTCCACTCCGCATCAATGATCGTCTGCACGCCGCCGCCCCAGCCTTTTTTGGCCGTCCAACGCCAAGGAAACACCCGCACGAAATGGCATTGATGATCTAGATTGGCGGGCAACGCGCCGATCTCGAGATCGCCATCCTGCGCGACATACACTTTGCTGACGCCCGTGCCATCCGCATTCTGCGCGAAGGTGGCTGAGTAACCGCGCTTCAATTTGAACGAACTGATATTCCACCGCATCGCTCCCAAGGCCGCGCTGGTGTTGTAGTAAGTGTAAATGGCCAATTGCGCCGAAGTGCCGAGAAAATTCTGACCACTGAAGACTTGCAACGGCGTGAAACTGGGGGCTTGCGGCACGATGACGGTGCCCATCGCGTATTGATCCAACCGACAGTTACTCCCCGCCACCGCCGCCGCGCCGTTTACTTTAATTTGCGAAAGATAGCTCGCGGAGACGACCGAGGGACGGAGGTTCGGCAGGAAAAACCATGCGTCGGGTGAATTCAGATTGATGATGGAGCCAGCAATCGGGCTGTTCGTGCCCGTCACGCGCAACTCACAACGGTTACTCATCGTCACCGTTGTGCTCGTCAGCGTGGCGTAGGTTTGGACGCCATTCGTAATGACCAATTGGGCGAAGGCGGCGGGCGCCACCAAGCCTACACTAATGCAGAACCAAAATTTGAAGCGAGCTATCATGAATACGCAAAATATATCACCACCGATGGCGGCTAACTACTGATGAATTATAAAGTCCCATCATGGATCAGTGACGACCCGATAAAAACGGCGCTCGACACTCCGGCCATTTGAATCAGGAAACGCCAACAGTCCGCTGACGCCCGCCTTGACAGGGCTGGCGTTCGTCCAACTAGCCGCACCCAGGTCAGTCGTCGCTTGCAACTGATAGTTGTGACCGGCGGCAGCATTGATGGTGACCAATGAATCGGTCCCCACAAATTTCAGCGACAGCGCATTCGGCGACGGAACATTCACTGCAAAATCAAACACATGAAGCGGCGTGCCGACCACCGTTGTGGTGGCAGAATTTTCCTGAATATAAACAGATAAGATATTATCCGCCAGCAGCCGCGCCTGATCAATCAGCGGTTCGCCATTCAAATCATTCGGCAGCGATTGCACAATTTCCCAATCCGTGTATTGCGAAGCTTTGGACGCACTGGCGATCACAAGCTGGCCATTGCGGTAACCGGGGACGACATCCGTGCCCGCCGGATAGGAAACAAAAACGCCATAGACATTTCCCTGCGCATCAAAGCCAAGACTGGCTCGGCAGCCCACGGGAAAAACTTCCGGCGGAATCCGGCGCTGCGACCAAATACGCGTCACCGGATCGCGGAAATAATGGTAGTAAGCCGTCTTCGCGGTGGAGAATTGATTCCCCGAATCGCCCGCCACCCACTGATAGCCCGGCTCTACTCGACGATGTAAGGCCAACACGTGAACGCGGCCATCGTTGTCCACGCATTCACCTTGTTGATTAATGAGCCGTTGACGGCTATCGAGAACTTTGATGATGGTGCCAGGTGAATTGACGCTGATGGACTGCCCCAAACTCGTATCCGCGATGACCGCGCCAGCGTTGTTCAACCACGTCACGCCTGCGTTGGTGCTATAGGCATAGCAAAGGTCATGGTTCGCGGCATCCGCCGCTTCGCGAAAAGTCCACGTGTGATGCAAAGTTCCGTCTGGTCCAAAATCGTAGCCGTTCTCGTAAGCGTTGCGCGAAGTGGAAGTGCCCGTGACGCCATTCTGCAACACGCCGGTGTAGGAACCTTCCTTGGCTTCCGTTTTCCAAGCTGCGCTCCAATTGCCCGTGCCCGGCAAATAATTATGCAGCCAATGATCGCCCGCGCTCGTGCTGCCGGTGCGGTAGGTGAACACCAAACCATTTGACGGCGTGTTCATGAAGCGCGGATAAGTGACCACCGTGACCGGAGTAGACGCGTTCACCAGCCAGTTCTGCTCTGCATTTAGCATGTTCAAATTGCCCCACGCCGCCGTGTTAGTGGTGCACAGCCCCATGACGGAACGACGATAACGCAGCGTGTTGCCGTGGTGATCCCACGAGAAATGCAGCGTGCCGTCCACCGGGGAAATACCCAGGGAAATGACATTGTGTGCGTCCGAACTGCTCTTGCCGTTGACCCAAAGCGAACCGGTGTTGAACTTCTCCCAAGCACCCGCACTGGTGGCGTTGATGGTGCGGCGTGCCAACCAAACTGTCTGCGTCGTCGTGCCGGAACCGGTAGTGTCATACCAAGCGGTGTATTGATAACCTTTGAAGGTGTGCAGAATTTTTGTCTGAAACGCCACACCATTGAGCGCACGACCATACGGTGCTGTGCTGGCCATGAGGCAGGCATTGTTGGTAATGATGGAATCGTTGAGCCACGCCACTCTCGGCGAACGCCAATTGGGATGCGAATTGAAATTTGTTGCGGAAGTTCCCGCCACAAACTCCGCTGTGATGTTATAGCCGTCTCCGTCCGGGTCATCGTAGGCCCAGTAATTCGTGCCGCCAAGATTCGCCAATTCCCACGAGTCCGGCAGATTATTACCGTTCAAATCGCCAGAAACCGAATTGGGGTTATTCGGATCGGAGCCGGCGAGATACTCTTGCAAATTACCGACACCGTCACGATCAGGATCACCAACTGCGGTCTGATTCAAGTTACCAAAGTTTGCAATTTCCCACGAATCGGGCAGGCCATCGTTGTCGGTGTCGTTGTTCGCGGTGAACATTGTCGGATCAGTGCCGTGTAAAAATTCATATGCGTTCGACTGTGCATCATTATCCGGGTCGCCCGTCGGGGCGTTGGTCAGATTGCCAAAATAAAAACTCTCCCATACATCAGGCAAGCCGTCATTGTCCGTATCCACCGGAATCGAATAATGGATCACTGTTTCCACGAGACTGTTAAAATCGTTCACCGAGTTCGTGTGGCCGACATAGCGAACGAAGCGCGCGGGCCAGTCGATGAAATCAAAATTCGCCAACGCCGCGTTCGTGCCAATTTTATTGGTCAACATCGGCCGCCAAGCCACGCCGTCATTGGAGAGCAAAATGTCGAACCAATTCGTGCGAATACCCGACGGTTGATAAAACGCCAGATCAACGGAGGTCACCAATTGGATGCGTCCGAGATCATAGGTGAGAAACTGCCCATCGCCCTGCGCAGACCAACGAGAGTTCAAGTTCCCATCGAGGGTGTTAGCAGGAAAATTTGTGGTCGCTGGCTGTGTGCTGCTGGCTGTCACGGAAAGGTTTTGGAATACAAATTCATTCGCGCCACGCGCCACGCTGCTGATGCGAACCTCATCAATGCTCCCAAGAAAATTCGCCACCGCCGGGCCGGTGCCGCCACTAGGATTACGGGCGCCATTACCGACACTAAAAATTGTGGAGGCGCTACTCACGCCGGGCAAATTGGACACGAGGTTCGTGCCGTAAATGCAATTGGCGGCCAAACGATTGGTGTTCAGTATCGTCCAATAAAATAGCAGGTTACTGGAGGTGTTGGCCACGCCGTTGTAAGTCAGCGCCAAGTGATACCAAGAGTTGGAAACAATGGCGTCCACGCCGCTCGTCGGAATGGGCACCACGGCGGCGGTTACGGTGCCGTTGATGAATTCGATGCGAACTAAATTCGTATCACCGCCGCCACCGACATAACCCACCGGCAACAAGCGCAATTGAAAGACGCGGGTGCCAGTGCCATTCGCATCGCAATTCATGATCTGACACGGCTGAGCGCGGACGAAGTTGGTGCAGTTGAATCCGATCTGAAGGAGCGCCTCGAACGTGAAGACACCATCGGCACCAGCAAAGGTGAATGGGGTGAGAGCGCCCACATTGCCCACGCCGGTCGGCAAGGCGATAGCATTGGCATTCGCGAGCGTGCCGAAGTTGACGGCGTTGGAAAAAGTTCCCGTGCTACCGACCACCGGTGAACCGATGAGATAAGTCAGGTTTGTTCCACCCAGCGCCGAATCCACCAGTGGGGCCGAGGCTTCATCCAGATGCCAAAGGTGTAGCGTGGAGACATCCACGGTGTAGGAACTGATTGCGGCAACCGTTTTGTGACACACCCAAAACAAAAACAGAACTGCCACCGCCAGCCGTTTAATGCGACAGATAACGGGACTGGCGATGTTAATAAAGTGAGTCTTCAAGTAATGCCTGCAAAATCACTGAACTTTGGTCAGGTTGCCGCGAAATGGCTCCAGCGCACCAAGGTCGTCCTGCATGAAATATATTTCCCGCGTATAGGAACCCGTATACTGATGAATCAAGCGCATATCCGATGCCCTGATCCACCGAGCGGAACCATCGGCAAACACTTCGTTGCCACCGGCAGGAAGCGATCCTGTGATTTTATGCGCTGGCAGATTTCCATCACCACTGGCTGCGTTGCCCACTTGGGAATCAAAACCCCAACCATTGGCATTATTAATTTTCCTGACAAAGTCAGCCGCCAGCACCCAAGACGCTTTGGAGGTGGCCAGTTTGATCGGACTGGCCGCTGTGATTGAACCGGCCTTGTCATTGTTCCACGTTGTCATCCCGCCCAAATAGGCATAACCAAGAGTATATTGATCACCACCGGCAGTTGCATTCAGGGACGGCAAGCCCGGGCGGTTGGGACAAGCCAAGACACTCGGAGCGACAGCGGCATTCGGCGTCGGCCCAGGAGCGAGCACGGGCATCTTCAAGCCATTAGCAGCCCAGTTCGTGACCGAAACAGCATCCACGAAAATGACGTTCGCGCTCCCCGTGGTGACCACTTTGTCCTGGTTGTCACCGGCGTAGATAATATCTGCCAAACCCATTTGCTTGAGATTGTTCAGGCAGGCAGTGCGCTTGGCTTTCTCCTTGGCCGAGGCCAGCGCGGGCAGCAGCATCGCCGCCAGAATTGCGATGATGGCAATGACGACCAGCAACTCAATCAACGTAAAACCACGTTGGTTTTTTTTAGAATATTTTTTCATCTTTTGGCTTGGTCTTTAATGGGCACAGGGTGGAAGCGCAGCAACGCTTTCACCCCAGCCGAGAATTTATTTTATTTCGTTCACGGGTAAATCATGCGGTAGAACACCGCGCCGTTCGCCGCGTTAATGCTATTGGTCACCGTGGTCGTGGTGGCAGAACCTGTGACTTCGACCCAGTTGGTGCCCAGGCCGCTCGCGAGTGAATTCGTCTGCGACTGCAAGCGCCAGCCGAGGTGATCGGCGGGCCAGCTTAATTCCAAGTTGCCGCCGTTCACTTTCGTCGTGATGTTCGTTGAGTTGGTTGCGACCGACAACGCGACCAGCAAACTGCCCGGGCCGGTGATGTAGGGCGCACCGGTAGTGCTGTCATACACGCCCGGAGACTGGTTAATACCGTTCAGGATTAAAGCACCGACGCGGTTCGTCACACCGGTGAAATCCAACTGCAGTGTCGCACCGTTGGTGATGATGACGGTAGTGTTGGTCACGATGGAGGCAGTGGCTAATTCCAACGTGCCACCATTGATGATAGTGCCGCCCGTATAACGATTATTGCCAGTGAAGGTCTGCGTGCCGGAAACCAAAACCAGCGATAGGTTGCCCACGACACTGCCGCCGTAGGTGTAGGAATTGCCCAGCAGATCAAGGGTGAGCGTTTTTGCATTGGCACTGCTGTTTGTGATGAATCCGAGCGCAGCGTTACCGGGGGTGACGGTATTTTTCAAACCAGCCAGCGTTTGATTAAATCCGTTCAAGTCGAAGAACGCCGTGCCGTTGCCGGCGGTATCCATCACTGCGTTGGTGTAAACCCCGTTGTCAGCACCCAGACTTGTGAGGCTGGCGCGCACCTGAAGTTCAGGATAGTTGCCACTGCCGGAGAAGCGGACGCGGCCATCGCGGACCAATATGAAACTGCCGCCGGTCAAGGTCACCGGACCGACAACATTCAGATAGCCGGATGAGAACGGGCCGTAAAAATGTCCCCCAGGTCCAGGTGCGGCACTGACGTTAAAGTTCACCGAGCCACTAACTGTGGCGATGGAAGCATTGGTAGTATCTGCCATCATCAACATGCCCGTGGCCGCGCCCGGGGCAACCACGCTGGCGTTAATGGTGTTAGTCAGATTAACACTGGGGGCGAGCAGGATGCGTCCGCCGTTCACTGTGATGTCACCCGTGCTCAAAGCTTGGTTGGTGTTCACATTGATCACGCCCGCCGAGAGGGTCGTGCCACCGGTATAAATGTTCGTGGCATTCAACGCGAGTGTGCCGCCGCCATTCTTGGTCAAGGTAAAGCCACCACTAATCCCCAGAACGCTGTTTAAGGTAACGGTCGCACCACCGTCCACGCCGATCGTGGAATCTGAACCGAGGGTCAATGCCCCGGAATAGGTTGTAGCTCCCGCCCCGCCCTTGCGCAAAGCTCCGTTACCGTCAGCGACACCGTTAAGTGTAAGGGCTTCCGGACCAATATCTACATTGGCGGTGATGTAAAGCTGGCCACCGGCATTGATGGTGGTGCCTCCGTTGGTCGCACCCAAACCCGAGGCGTTTTGCAGGTTCAGCACGCCGGCATTCACGGTGGTGCTGCCAGTGTAATCGTTCGTGCCGGAAATAGTCACGGAACCGGTGCCATCAAACGTGACCGCGCCGGTGCCATGAATGATATTAGGCACACCTAGATTGGTGTCAGCACGATTAAAGGATAGCGTGGCGTTGTTGGTGACCGAGCCAGTGCCCAGTGAGCCGAACGCATCGCCATTACCAATCTGTAATGTGCCGTTTTGAATGATCGTCAAACCGGCGGAGGTATTCGTCACGTCGAGCGTCAAACGACCAACCCCCTGCTTTAACAAGGCGCCAAAAACCGTCAAGTTGCCATTTTGCGCAGAAGAGGTCAGCACATAGTCAGCGGTGGCATTGGAAACCGTCAAGGTAACCGGCGTGAAGGCCTGCTGCAAATCTACGTTAGGCTGACCGGTGCCACGTTCGTCAAACACCGCGCCATCAAACTGCGCGTAAGCCACCAGTTGCTGCGCGGCGTTAGACCAGTTCAGGCTGGAAAGGTTCCACAGATTATCGCTCGCTCCCAACCAGACGAGCGTTTCCGGCACCAGCACCGTGAGCGTCGCCGTGCCACTGGCAGCAGAATAATTGGTGCCCGTCACAATGTTGGTGGCGAACACTTGAAACGTAGCGTTGTTATCAGCAAAGCTCGGAGCATAGGTGTAATTTACATTCGTCGCGCCAGAGATAGCGCTACCGTTTTTAGTCCATTGGTAGGCGATGGTCTGATGTCCCGAGGCTAGCGAAGTGAACGTCACCGATTGTCCTTGGGCGATGGTGGTATTGGTCGGCGAGGTCAAAAATTGCACCGGCCCATCGCTCAATGCATTATCCGGCCCTTGCTGATAGCTGCGGAGAATACTGCTGGCGGAAAGCGCGCCGTTGTAGATACGAAATTCATCCACCGCCCCCGTGAGATAAGGATCGCCGCTATATAATGACCGACCGATGAAACTGTAATTGTTCACCACCGCCGAGAGTTGCGTGGTGATGTTGGTATTGATCGCCGCCAGCACACCGTTGGTATAAAGCGCTTCATAGCCCTGATACGGCGCGAAGACGGACACGATTTGCACGCCGGTGCGGTTATCCAAGTTAGCGCCGCAATTAGCAATCTGTTCACCGTTGAAACCAGGATCAACCCCAGCAATGGCAATGCGCGCTGCCGTGCCGTGCGGGGTGCAGAAAATATAATAGCGGCCATTCGCTCCGTTCGTATCACCGAAGCCATAGTAGAACGAATTGTTCGCAATCGTGCTGAAGCTCGCCCACGACTCAACTGTGATGGCCGCCTGATTCGTGACCAGACCGCCCGGTAATTGCAGATACGTTCCTATGGTGCCGTCGAGTTGCAGCGCGCCGCCGCTGACATTCGCGTTGCCGAACGTAGTTCCGTTGGCTGTGCCGAAACCGTCTGTCACGTCATTTGTAAAGCTGTAGCGATGCGCGAGAAAATTCGCCGCGCCGACCGAAACCACACAAACTGCGCTCGTCACCGAACTCGGATTGCTGTTGGTAATCACGCAGTCATAGCTACCCGCGCTGGCTAGCGAGGCATTAGTGAACACATAATTGGCATTCGTCGCACCGGAAATTAGCGAACCGTTTTGCCTCCATTGATAGGACAGAGGCAACAGACTAGTAGCGGTCACACTCACAGAACCGTTACCACCGTAATCAACGCCTTCTTGAACATAAGGTTGTTGGGAGATAGATACCAAGGCGGAACCAAAAAGCATCTGCCCGGCGCCACGCGCAACTTTGCTAATGCGCACTTCGTCAATCCGGCCCTGAAAACCTTCCTGAGAGCTATTGCGGTTTTCATTCCCGATGAGCAGCGGACCAGTGGCTGCACCAAAGGTAGCATTGATGGCGGTTGAAGCCGTGGTGTTGATCAGGTTCGCCTGAACATTGGCAGCGTCAACTTTCGTCCAGTAAATCCTGACATTAGCCCCGTCATAGGTCGCCGCGATGTGATACCAGGTATTCGGGACGAACGCGTTGGCGCCTGAAGAGGGAACCGCCACCGAGAAGTTTGGTCCCGTCGCGATAGCATTAAAATTGATTAGCCCAGCGCTAGTGATTTTGAATTGCAGCCCGCGAGTGCCCGCGCTTGAATCTGTGCAAAAAATTTCCTGATTCCTATTCGTAACCAACGGGCAAATCATCGCCTCTATCGTAAAAGCCGAAGCGCCACCAAACCCCATGTTCAGATTGGTCATGGCGAAAGAGTCGGCACTTAAAACTGGACCGGTCAATGATTGGTCACCTTGAAAAGCTCCGCTGTTATTAAAATCAAAGCCGACCAGCCAATTCGTATTGGGTGCCAGAGACGTGTTGGTCAAGGCGTTGCCGAATCCAGAAAAAGCCGTGCCGCCTAAAACGTCCGTCACGGTCGGTGGAGTCGCTAGACCGTTTCCAGTGAAGGTGTTCGTGACCGTGTAGGCATTGCCCAGTTTACTACCAACATTGGTGGTGACCGTGCCGCCCGCTGCCTCGTCAAAATGGAAGAGAAACAGTGTATTGGTATCCGAAGTGTAAGGCCCAACGATCAAGGCCGAAACCAACTGCGGCGACAATGTCGCTAATAAAAGGCACAAATATATTTTGAAGGTTTTCATGGGTAGAGACGCGGAGGGTTGGGAGTTGCGGTTGTTCAAGGTGTAATTAGAAGCTATCACTTCCACCCTGCTCTTCTCTATCCCCCAAATACGGGATGCTGCCCAACAAGGCTTTTACCGAGGCCGCAAAAAGGCTCTACGCCATGGGGCGATCACGCCTTGCTGGTCATGTAGCGGGCTACCGCTTCGGCGCGGGAGCGCACGTGCATTTTCTCGTAGATATGTTTGAGATGGCTTCCCACGGTCTCTGTGCCGATGGCGAGTTGGCTGGCGATTTCCTTGTTGGAATAACCTTTGGATAGCAGGATCAACACCTCTTCCTCGCGCGTCGTCAAATGCACAGTTGGCTGCTTCTGTTTGCTCGCGCGCCTAAAAGATTCAACGACGCGACGCGCAATTTCGCTCGTCATCGGGGCACCGCCGCCCATCACATCCACCATTGCCGCGCGTAAATCTTCGGGAGTGGTGCGTTTTAATAAATAACCATCTGCCCCGGCTTCGAGCGCCATGAAAACCAGTTCGTCATCTTCCACGGCAGTGAGAATGAGGATCTGGATTTTCGGCAACTGCAGCTTCAATCGCGCTGTGCATTCGATGCCTGACATGCGCGGCAGAAAAATGTCCATTAAGACCACATCCGGGTTCACTTCGGGAATGACTCGCAACGCTTCCTCGCCAGAAGCGCATGTCTGCACGCACTGGAAGCCGGGCAAGGAGTTGATGAGTTTCAGCCAGCTTTCGCGCACTCCAGGCTTATCTTCGACCAGCACCACGTTGACCAAGGGTTTATTGGCAGCAGCAGCGGAGCTATTTTTGGTCTTCATATCAATTATCGAGATCCGGTCGTTTCGAGTGCACTGGGCGACACCGCATCCGTTGCCGCGAGCCGGAACCAACCGCGCTTTGCTCTAGGCAACGGCACGGTCAGGAGGACGAGGCAACCACTGCCGGGCTGGCTGGAAAGCTCATAATGGCCGCCGATCTCCGCCATGCGCTGTGCCATGTTGGACAATCCGTTGCGCTCGCCCCCGAGCAGTGTGCCATCAAAGCCCTGACCGTTGTCCTCCACGGCCACGAATAATTTCTGCTCGCGCCGGTAGATCCGTAGAAACAATTCATCAGCCTGCGAGTGCTTGGCCGCGTTGTTCAAGGCTTCTTTCACCGCGAGAAATAAATTTCGCCGCACGGGCAGCTCAAACATCGCCACCGGCATTTCGGATTCCACATCCAAGCGGCAACGGATGCGCGTGGCACTCAAATAAATCTGCGCGTATTTACAAACGTAGGAAGCGAAGTCGCGCACGGTATCGCGTCGTGAATTCACCGCCCACACCACCTCGTCCATCGCCTGTGCCAATTCCCGCGCCCGTTCGCATAATTGCGTAAATTGACTTTGGGCCGTCGAGCCTTCCGGCTGTTCGCGCCGCGCCACTTCGCTCAGCAATAACAATTGCGTCAGTTGCGCCCCTAGGTCGTCATGGATGTCGCGCGCGATCCGCACCCGCTCAACTTGTAATAATTTTTGCGCTTTCGATTGCGTCGCTAATCGCGTGGCCAGCCACAGACAAAACAAAAGCGTCGCCACGCAAACCAGCGAAAGCGTCAGTTGAAACCAGCCCCGCTGCCAAAAATGAATGATCACTGGCGCGAAGGCCGGAACACGCGCCAACCCGTAAGGAAATTTTTCCCACGGATGCGCGTTGATCGAGCCGACGACCACGGCGTGATGCCAGTCGGGCAAATCTCTCTTTTGCCAAATCCAAGCGCGGCTCGCATCCGTCGGCGCGATGAACCAACTACTGTCGGAAACAATATGAATGGGGGTCTGCGTCGGGAACTCGATAAACATCCCGAAGATCAACCCACCTTCCAACCGATCGTTAAACGCCTCAACCGCCAGCCGATGCCAACCCGACGTGAGTAATTGCGTCACGTCATATTCCGTGATGGTGCGCCAATCACTGCCGCGCCCGATTTCCTGCCCATCCAGAAAGAGCGTGAAGCCATTGTCCACTGTAAGATGAATGCTGGCGTGAGAAATTCTCTCCCCACCCGGAATATAAAAGGATTTCCACAAGCGACACGTCTGTTTGGCAAAAAAATTCGTATCCCAAATCCATGGCCCGATATAATTCGTCGCCTCCACCTCCCACGGCACGGACTGCATCTGCGAAGCCTCGTCCGCCCGCACCTGGCAGACGCCAAAAAAACCGGCCAGCAAAGCCAGCCAGCACCCCACACGCACGCGCCGGCGGAAGCTGAAAAGATTTTTAACCAAACGAGATGACATGATTTTACGCCAATGAATACGGAGGCAAAACCTGCCTCAGGGCCAGCCCACTGATAAATGATTTACGCTCGTATAATCAAAACAATTCGCCAGCAGAAAAATTCTCTACTCATCAAAAAATATTTCAGCTTAACGTCGGCTTAAGGTTCCTTGCGCTAGAGTGACCACATGAAAAGTGAAACCAGACGCCACACGTCAGCCCCACCGAAGCCAATCGGTCTGAGCTACGAAGTAATTCTGATTTTCACCGTGCGCATCATCACCACCACTCAAACGAACCAGCCGCACCTATGAAACCGACCTATCACACCATAGAAAACCGCCGACCGCTCCGTTGGATGATCGTGGATGACAATCGCGACATTCTGGCGATGCTGCAAGCTGGGCTCACGCCGTTACACCCGGGCGGAGTAGAATGTTTTGATTCGCCGCATACTGCGCTAGCCGCTTTCGCTGTAGCGGCGGATGAATATGAAATGGTCATCACCGATTTTGAAATGCCCGGAATGGATGGGATTGAATTATGCCGGCGTCTGCAGGCGCTGGCTCCCGAATTGAAAGTTCTGCTCGCGACCGGCAGCGGATTTTTTACCGAAACCGCCGCGCGCCACGCCGGTTTCTCTGCGCTACTGAACAAACCCTTTCCCCTGAGTGAATTGAAACACGCATTGACCGAAGCGGGTGTCACAATGGCTAACCAATTGGTCACCAATTGAAATTTTGCAGTCCAAACAAACAACAAACGAAAGGTAAAATTATGAAAATGAAATCCGTTATCGCCCTCGCCCTCCTCACCATCGGTGCCACAGCCTTGCTGGTCAGCGCCCAAGATAACAACGCGGACGGCCCGCCCGGCAGCGGCCAAGGTCAGGGCGGCCCCGGTATGGGACATCGTCCTCCCCCGCCGTTGATGACCGCACTCGACGCAAATCACGACGGCATCATTGACGCCGATGAAATCGCCAACGCCTCAGCCGCCCTCAAGACGCTCGATAAAAACGGCGACGGTAAATTGACGCAAGATGAACTCCGCCCGGCGCGGCCGGCCGGTGGCCCCGGCGGACGCAACGGCGATCCCGGCAGCGCGGGCGGCCCGCCCGAAGGCGGCCAACCGCCCCAACAATAAGCAAACTTCCGTTCGTGTGAACGGCAAGGCGGCGGGCTGGCAATGTCCGGGTGTGAAGCCAGTCCGCCGCTCTCTATTTTTCTTTCAAGCTAATTTCCCCCGCCCAGTTTTCCGGCACGGGATGCGCCGGCACTTCGGCGATCTGTTTCAAATAGAATTGAGATGGGCCATCTTGCGCGTGCAATTCCAGCGTGCGCTGGAAACCTTTTTTGGCGGCGGCAAAATCTTTTTCTCCAAATTTCGCTAGCGCGGCGGAGAATGCATCCAGCCACAGCCGAACGGATTCCGGCGGCTCGTCGGTGACGACGAATTCAATCACTTCGACAAAATTTTCAAAGCCCTTGAACTGAAATTTTCCGACCGGACGCAGCAACCATTGGCCGCCACTCGGCGGAATCGCAGCGCGCGTCATCAGCACATTCGTGCCGAGTTGCTTGTTTAAACCTTCCAGCCGCGAGGCGAGGTTCACATTCTCGCCGATAGCCGTGTAATCGAAATGTTCCGTGCTACCGACGTTGCCCACGACCACTTCGCCCGTGTGTAAACCCACGCGCGTATTCAGCGCCAGACCGCCTTGTTTGCCGTTGAATTGCGTGACGTTTTTTTGAAAGGCCAGCGCGGCGGCTAACATTTTTTCCTGATGATCGGGCTGCAATTCCGGCGCGTTCCAGATCGCAAAAATGGCGTCACCAATGATGTCCACAATGGTGCCGTCGGTTTGATGGATGCACCGAATAGTTTGCTCATAGTAAGCGTTGAGGAGTTGCACCAATTCCTGCGGATCCAGCTGCTCGGAGATGCGGCTAAAACCTGCGATGTCGCTGAATAAAATGCTGACGACTTGCTTGCTGCCTCCGGGCTGGCGCAAGCCGGGTTCCTTGAGGATGCGCTGCACTTGCTTGGGTGAGAGATAGAGCCCGAGCGATTGCTCAAGTAAACGATTTTGAATGTAAGCGTGTGAGGTGACTTCGCTTTTTCAGGCCAGGTAATTTGTTAGTCTGGGTCGACCAAGAAAGGACCAGACCATGAAAGGCAAACGGTATACAACGGAAGACAAGATTCGCATCCTGC
>CAIWFB010000080.1 GCA_903911825.1 uncultured Verrucomicrobia subdivision 3 bacterium | reverse complement strand
GCAGGATGCGAATCTTGTCTTCCGTTGTATACCGTTTGCCTTTCATGGTCTGGTCCTTTCTTGGTCGACCCAGACTAACAAATTACCTGGCCTGAAAAAGCGAAGTCACCTCAGGATGCTTCGCAAAAATGGGCTTGGATCGGATAGGGTGACTGAAAATAGCTATAAAATTACAGTGAGGTGCTTTAATCGTGAACAGCTTTGGCTTTTGGACAAGCGAAGCTTGTCCTCCATCAAAGGTGAACTGTTCGTGGTCTGAAAGAACCGAAACCTGCGCATTGAAAAACGACGTGAGGAACTGCTGAATACTGATCTGCCGCCGATGAAAAGCCAAAATGTGCTGCTCGAAAGCGTTCTGTGGCTGGTCAAAGTGATTCGGGGCAATCGCTCGCGGCGGTTCGGGCGGGGTTGCGGGCTGAGGTGGTGGCGTCGGACTTGACGGTTGTTTTTTGTTAAAGAATCCAAACATAAATTTTTAAGCGCGTAGAATGCCTAAAATAATAGTGAGCCTCATAATTGAGGTTTATCACTTTTCTTGGTTCTGACCTTAAATCAGTTCGTTGGGCTGGTCTATCCCTATGTTGAGCGCTTTCGCCGGTAGGGCGACGCTGCCGCGTCGCCCCGCGCGCACCGAGAGCGGAAATCAGCCAGCAATCTGCGGGCGGGAACCAACGTCCGCCGGTCTGGCCACGCGGCCGAGCGGCAGCTCTGCCCTACCGGACTCGGCATTTCTTCAAATTGGTTCAGGCGCGGGTGCTCAATGGGGGCAATTTTGGCTAAAATGCTGATTTTGTTGGGCTAACCCCAATTATGTAGAGCCGAAGACCTCATCTTGGCGCGTCCCGCTGGTCTCTTCGGCTCCGAAGGAGGCTCCCGTCTAAGCAATCTGGCACTCTTCGGTTCCGAAGGTGGCTGTCGGCTAAGCAATTCTATGCTCTTCTGACCTAAATGGGGCTGTTGGCTCAAGAATTCCGCTCTCTACGGGGCTAAAAGAGGCTGCGGGCTAAAGAAACCTGCGCTCTTCTGACCTGAAACCAGCTCCGTGGCTTAGTCCGCTGCTCTCTTCGGGTCTGAAAGGTCGAGCGGGCTAAGCGCGCGAGGTGTCTGCGGAACTGAAAACAGCTCCTGTGTAAGCTCCGGAGGTGCTTGCGGAACTGAAAGTGGCTCCCGCGTAAGCTCCGGAGGTGTTTGCAGAACCGCAAGTGGCTCCCGCGTAAGTTCCGGAGGTGTTTGCGGAGCTAAAAGCAGCTCTCGGGCAAGCTCCGGACGCCTTGGCGGGATTGGAACTGGGGCCGCCGATGGTCGCGGCAGGCGACGTCGCCCGCATTTTTTAGGCTGTCGCTGGGGTCTCGACCATGATTTTCCAGGAGAGGCCAAAGCGATCGCTGACGATTCCGTAGCGCTCCGCAAAAAAGGTTTTCCGGAGCGGGATTTGGACCTGGCCACCGTCGCTTAGCGCGGCGAAGTAGCGTTCGGCTTGCTCGGGAGTTTCCGCGCGGAGCGCCAGCGAGAAGCCGGCAAAGGCCGGGGCGTCGGCGGCGCGTTCGCAGCCGCAGTCGGAGGCCATGATGACGGTGGTCCCGAGGCGGAAGGTGGCGTGAAAGATTTTATCCTCCAGGCCCGGCCGCGCTTGGGTGGGGTCGGGGCAATCGCGAAACCGCATCAGAAAAAGCGTCTCCGCATCCAGCGCCCGGCCATAAAAGTGGAGGGCTGCTTCCGTGCGCCCGAAGAAATTAAGCGTGGTTTGAACGTTCATGTTGGTGAGGTGGCGCGGAAATTTAATCGCAGTCGAACGCAAATTTTTTCAGACGGCCGCACCGCGAGACTACGTTTCGGCATCGGCACCGAGTTCCACGTTCCAGTAGGCGAGATCAATAAAATGTTTCCAACTGTCGTGGCGGTGCAGGGTGAAACTGATCTGCACAAAGGGACGCCATTTGGGGCGTTTGGGTTTGCGCACGAGGTTCATGCCGGCTTCGTAGGGCGTGTGGTTGGACTTGCGGGTGTTGCACGCGATGCACGAGCACACGATGTTTTCCCAAGTGGTCGGCCCGCCGCGATCGCGCGGGATGACGTGGTCAAGATTGAGATCTTTCCGGTCGAAAACCTTGCCGCAATATTGGCAGGTGTCTTTGTCGCGCTCGAAGATGTTGTGGCGCGTGAACTTCACTTCTTTCTTCGGCATCCGGTCATACATGAAGAGCAGGATGATCTTGGGCAACCGGATGCGGAAGGAGATGGCGTGAACGGAATCTTCGTGCGGGGCGTCGGCGGAGATGTCGCGCCATTCTTGGAAATTAAAGGTGCGAAAAGAGCCGTCGGTATTTTCCCTCACCACCTGCGCCTGGCCTTGGAAGAGTAGGGTGAGCGCGCGGCGGGCGGTGCAGACATTTACAGCCTGCCAGAGCCGGTTCAACACTAAAACGTGCTGGTTTAACGCGGAGTTCATAGCGCAACTGGCGGGACGCTAGCAAAAGTGTTTCGCGCGGTCAACTGGGCATCCGTCACAATTTGATGACGTTAAGCCAAAACGCCAGCGTCGCAGCGGCGGTTGGGGCGGGAGGATTTTCAGACGGCTTTGGTGGGCGGTGCGGGCGGCAGAAGATTTTTGAGGTCCTGTCCCACTATGAGCTGCAAGGGGTGGTTTTTGACAAATTGTTTGGCAGCGAGGTCGGGTTGCCCCGCACTGACGATGACGGCGCGGTAAGCGAGAACTTTCTTCCGATTTTCTTCGGTGGTCTGCGCGTGCTGCAGGTCAATGACAGGTTCCTGCCAGCGACTGGTTTCAAAAACAATGGCGCGTCCGGTGTTGATACTGCGCACGCCAAAACCAAGTTCTACTTCGGAGGGATGGAGCTTTTCCACGAGGCATTCTTGCGCGAGTTGAAACTGCGTCAGCGCTTGGTTAATGGCTTCGGTGGACAGGTTGTGCGTCCACTGCAGCGGATCAATGGGCGGCAGTTTGAAGCGTTTAGATTCCCAGCCGGCGAGCGTCATGGTGAGGGCAAAGCATCCGCCTTGGGTATTGCCCACGAGCGTGCTGCTGGCACCCCAGGTGAGGATGGCCACGCTGTAAATAGTGATCCAACCCGAGATGCCTAGGCCGACTAACTGCCAAGATTTAACCCGGCTCAAGAGAGGGGCGGAAATAGTTGAGTGCATGCGAGTCAGACTTAAGCAGCTTTGAAGCCAGCCTCAGAGTTGGCTATTAGTTGGTGTGGGCAAAGCTGGATGGGCGGCTTACTCATTTGGCCGCCGCCATTTCGCTCGAATCAACCAGTTTTAAAGAGTGTCTATACGCATTAAAAATTAACGGTTGTTTTATTTGACAAAAAGACAATGGTAATTTATTCTGGCTCGCGTATGGAACGAAAGCCTTGTCACCTCGTGCAGTCACCCGCCAAATGGACGGTGTTGGTGTCTCCAGTGCGGGCGGAGATAGTTGAGGCCTTGCGACTGATCGGGCCTTGCAGTATGGCGGAAATTGGCGCCACGATTGATCGTCCCGCCGATGCGCTCTACAAGCATTTGGAATTGTTGCAACAAGCCGGTTTCGTGGTTGAAGCGGGGTTTCGTAAAGGGGAAAGAAATGTGGAGCAGCTATTCGATGTGGTGGCGGATGATTTCATGATTGATTTCCAAGACGGGACTGGTGCGAATGAAAATAAAGCTATCGTCACGACTGCGAATTCATTTCTCAAAGCCATGGCGCGGGCGGTCAGAGATTCTGCTGCGGCTCGGCAATTAGAGTTTCACCCAGACACGCGGAACCTGTCCATCAACTACGAGTTGAGCTGGCTTACCCCGGAAGCGTTTCAGGAATTGCGCGGGCTGATTCATCAGATCAAGCAGCTCATGGATGCGGGAAAGCGTCGGCGCGAAGGTCGGCTCTACATGAGTCTCGCTATTGCCACGCCGGTGACTCGCCGCCGAGGTGCCCGCAAACCTGCTAAGGTTGGCGAGGAAAAGTCGGCTAAAGAGCACCCAGCTAAAACAATCGCAAAAAAGAAAAAAACAAAATAATTAACTAAGGAAAACCGATGAAAAATATTCGTAATGTGTGGATCGTGGTGGTGGCCATCGTCTCGCTATGCTCCCGATCCGTAGCGTTCGCCGAGCCGGATACGCGGCTGACGGTTAAGACGGCTGATGATTTGCCACGGCACACTTACCGGATTGTTGGCAAAGCGTTGGACATCCTTAAAGATGACACAAAATTCAATGCGCTACTCGATCAGGCGTTGGCAGATACGCTCACCGATCTGGAAAAATATCGCATTGAGGATACTACTACCCTCCGAGGATATTATGAATTTCTGCAGCTGGCCTATTCGTTAAAGAGCGACTGGGATCGGGCCCTTATTTATTCTGACAAAGCTCGCGAGTTGGACACGAAAGAGCAGGAAAAGCTGTTGCGCGGAGTGGTGTTGCGCGCCCGGATGGCGGCCCTCAAGCTAGCAGGCAGCGAGTCGGATCCGCGCTTTGACGAGGCTTTCAAAGCGGAGTTGCGCCAGCAGTTATTGCCGCTGCCATACGAACCGATCAAGGACCGGCTCATTCTCGTTCGCAGTCAATCAAAAATTCTGAATCGGAAGCTGGTGGAAGCATCGTTTTCCACGCAACTAGATCCTGTCATCGAGGCTAATAAAGGCAATGTGGCTAGCGAAGTGGCTTCGGCTCTTCTCAATGCCCGCGTCACGCTAAATTTCGGACTGCACGCGATTCCCTTGATGGCGGAAGTTTACGGGGAAATTATTGACGCCAACGCCAAAGCCAAAGCCGCGCTCGATCTTTGGACGCCACGGCTAGTCAATCTAAAATCGTTTAACAAGGGTGAGCCGGTAACGATTGGTATTTGGGACTCGGGTGTTGATACGAGCCTTTTTCCCAAAAAGTTATGGACTAATCCGCGCGAACAACTGGATGGCAAAGACGATGATGGCAACGGATTTGTCGATGATGTGCATGGTATTGCTTTTGGCGAAGACCATCGTCCTACGGTGGGGCCACTGGCTTCATTGGCCGGGCTAAAGGGCGATAAGGCACAGTTGATCGGGTTCATCGCGGCGTCACAAGACATGCAGGCGGGCATCGAAAACGAAGGCGTCACGGCCTTTCAAAATTATTATAAAAATCTCCAGGGCGAACAACTACGGCAGTTCACGGATGACTTAAGTTTATTGGGCAGCTATGTGCATGGCACGCATGTCGCCGGGGTGGCAGTGGCGGGCAATCCTTTTGCTCGGATTATGCACGTCACGGAAAATTGGCCTTACAAGGCCATTCCAGATGCCGCGCCGACGATTGAAGATGGCGCCCGCTGGGGCGCGGCCACGAAAACTACCGTGGCGTATTTCAAGCAAGGTGGCGCGCGCGTGGTGAATATGAGTTGGCGCGTTGGTCGCTCGGCTTTTGAGGGTATGCTCGAAGCGAAGGGAGTCGGGGCTTCACCCGTGGAGCGCGCCGAGTTATCGCGCAAGATTTTTGCCGGCTTACGCAACGGTCTGGAAGAAGCGATCCGCAGCGCCCCTGAAATCTTGTTTGTTGCTGGCTCGGGCAATGAAGACAACGACGTTGATTTTGCCGAGTATGTGCCCGCCGGTTTACGCCTGCCCAATTTGATTACGGTGGGGGCGATTGATGACCAAGACAAGTTTACGTCATTCACGACGACGGGTAAGAACGTCGAGCTCTACGCCAATGGCTATCGCATTGAAAGTTTCATTCCGGGCGGTCAACGGCTCAAACTCTCGGGCACTTCCATGGCCGCACCGCAGGTTGTGAATTTGGCGGCGAAAATCCTCGCTTTCAGCCCCGAGTTGACGCCCGCACAAGTCATCGCCCTCATCCGCAAAAATACCGACCCGGTGCCGGGGCAGGCAGGACGTTACATTATCAACCCAAAACGCACGCTTGAAGGCATTGTGAAGTAAACTGGTCTCATAATGTAAACGGCGGTTGAAAAGTGCGGCGGGTGGCGCTCGAAAAGTGCCTCACCTTCCGAGCAAAGGGAACTGGATTTTCAGGTCTCCGTCAAGCTGTTGATTCCGCTTCGAGGTAGCAGCAGCAGGAGGGGGAGCTTCGAG
>CAIWFB010000079.1 GCA_903911825.1 uncultured Verrucomicrobia subdivision 3 bacterium | reverse complement strand
GCTCCACGCCGAGATTGAAGGCGAACAGCGGTTGCGCCACCGACCAACCTGTCCCCGCCAAGCCGCTCTCCCGCAGCGCCCCCGCAAAACCGAAGCCATGAATCAAACCAAACCCCGCCGTCAGCGCGTAGCGCGGCCACGACTTTTCTGTCTTGCGAAAATTCTCCGCCGCCACGATGAGGATGGAGGCCGCGATCAACGGTTCCACCACGCGCGCCGACAGCGTGACCACGTTCAGCGCCGCCAACGCCAGCGTCAGCGAATGCGCCAGCGTGAACCCCGTGATCACCAGCAGCATCGGCTTCAGCCGTTGGCAACCGAGCAAGAGCGCGAGGAGAAACAGCAGATGATCGAACGCCGCCACGTTCAAAATGTGTCCGAGACCCAGCTTGAGAAAATCCCCGAACGACGGCGCGGGGCGCGGGGTTGCCGGTGGCAAGTTGCGGGTGGCCAGTTCAGAACCTTCAACCTTCAACCTGTCACCTGCAACCACCGGCACCGCTGCCGGTGCCAGCGCGGGCAGCGCGAACTCCGCCACCTCTTTGCCCGGCGCGAGAATCGCCGTGCCGAAGAGATTGCCGTTCTCATCCGTCGCTACCAGCGCCACCGCGCGGGGCGAGGGCAGGGCGGAGAGAAAACGTGCCTGCAACCGCAGCTTAGCCGCCGGCACCAAGGCGAATTCAAAATGGAACTCATATTCCAGACCATCCGTGATGCCCGAGGCCGCGTGCGGCACCAACGCGGTTTCCGCGTCCGTCACCGTAAAAAAATTCGTGAGCAACCCCGGCGGCAGCGCGAACAGCTGACCCGCCGGCAGCGACCCCGCCGTGCGCGACGCCGTGCGCAGATACTGTTCCCCCAGCGCCGTGCCCAGCGTGACATTCAGCTCCGCCGCATCCGCGTGCACGATCACCCGCACCGAGGCATCGAACGGCGAGTGCGCCCTGACCGAGGGCGCGAGCCACCCGACTCCAAGCAGGACGGTGAGAATAAACGCGGCGCGTAGCTTCATCTGGATGCGCGGCAAAATAACGAAGCGGCCCGCCAACCGCCATCCGCGAAACTGGTGACGACCTCGGGCGAAGGTGACAGTGGCGGCGCGGGAAACAGGGCTAGCTCACGGAGAAATCGTGGAGCCTATCCACGTATTAGGCATCGTGGTCATCGTATATCCTTAGCTCGACTCTGGAGAAACTGAAAATACTTCGGGTCGTGCTGGTCGAAAATCTCACGCCCCGCACCCATGTAAGCCCGCATCAACTCGTCTGCGGCGCGCTCCTGATTGCCAACCTCGAACTGGCACTGTCCGAGGCGGAAGTGAATGAACGGATTCCCGATCGCTCCAGGGCAACGCATCGCCTTCGACAAATTGTCGCGTCCAGCGACAAAGTCCCCACCGAGATAATTCGCCTCGCCAATCGCGACCAAAACCCATGTGGCAGCGGCCCAGTCCGTCTTGGGCTCTGGAAGCAAATCCCATGCAGCCCAATAACTCGCAAGCGCGTCGGGGTAAGCCTGTCGTCCGGCGTGTTCGTCTCCGACAGCGCAAAGCCGCTTGATCTCGTCGTGAACAGAATCGGAAAGCTCAATCATATGCTAGATGCCTAACGAGAAAAGCTGAGCCAAGTGTGAACGGTGACGTGGCGAAGCAAAATGCTCCAGCGCAAAACGGCTGCGTCCAACCACGTTGGCTCCGGCGAATGGTTAGGCGTCATGGTCATAATTTGCGAAAGCCATCTACTAAAATCCAAACCGAAAGCGCTGCAATCATAAAGCCACCAACCGCCGACTCGGTTACTGACTGCACAAATCTATCAGACTCGTCTTGTCTGGTGACAACATCATGCGTCTTGAACTTGGCGAAGTTGTAGCTACGGCCGCTCTCGAAGTTCTGGGCTACGATCCAAAGCAGCGCGCAAGCTGTCACCAACAAAACTATCCCAAGCACAATCTCGCAAAATGGAAGGTAACGCTTCATGGTCGAATGCCGCCTAACCTTGTTCTTCAACCGCTTGGTGCGGTGTGATTTTTTCCATGAAGGCGACTTTATTTCCGGCTTTGGCTTTTGTCGATAACGAATGATGGCTGGAAAGCCTTGCGCTCTGGAATTCAGGAAACACCGCACCCAAAGCCCCGCTGGTTCCTCACCCCAAGTTGCGGTTGGGTGAGTCGGCCATCCTCGCGCTCGGGTGCTGGCGGCGCGGGCGCGGGCGCGCCATCCGCAGGGGAGCGTCCTTCATCCTCTTGGCAGCGCCCTCAATGCGCAGGCCGTCGTCCTTGATCCTCAGGCGAGCGTCCTTAGTGCGCTCGTGAGCGTCCTTGATCCTCAGGGCATCGTCCTTGATCCGCTCGCGAGAGGATTCAGGACGCAGGGGTGAGGATGGCGTCCGCTTGCCAGCGTAACAGCTTCATTTTCAAGCGAATCGGGTCGTTGACCAAAATTGGCGGGTTGTGATAGAAAAGTAGCGTATTCCTTAGGCTTCTCTGGAATCCACCAGCAGGGTTTGGGGATGCGCCGGGGCTGACCAATGACGCTCCGGATTCGGCTAACTAACCACCAATAACACCTATGGCTAAAGATCAAACCAAACGCTTGAAACCTGCCATCGTGCAGGAAGATAAAGATGTGGTGGCGGCGCTCGCTGCCTTAACGCCACCCTATGCCCCCGCCAACGCCCAGTATTCGCTGGCGAACTTGACGACGGCGCAGACGGCGATGACAACCGCGCAAACTACGGAGGTGCAGAAGCAGGGCGAACTGGATGCCGCGCGCGATACGGCCAACACCACCGAATGGGCCTTGCACAACCAAGTGCTGGAGGCCAAGAAACAGGTGGCCGCGCAATACGGTTCGGATTCGGATCAGTTGCAGGCTATCGGTCTGAAAAAGAAATCGGAATACAAGAAGCCGTCGAAGAAGAAAGCGTCGCCCAAGCCGTGAAATGTGGGGCCGGTCGGAGCAAAAAACCCTCGCCGTGAACCGGCGGGGGTTTTCGATTTTCAGGAGCCGGAAGGCGGCAGCTGGGCGCGGCGGGCTAAAGCAGAGACGAGGCGCGGGCTTGGCCGCCTTCGTTCCGCCAAGCCTCAACGGTGGCGGTGGATTCGCCGCTCACTGTTTCCGAAAATGAACGTAGATCACCAAGCCAAACGCGGCGACCGCACCGAGCAGGCATAACAAAACGCCGAATGGACTATCCATCTCCGAGGCTTTGAAGATGCCCACGCCGCCCGCCACCAAGCAGCCGAGGATGGCCCAATCCAACGCCGTCGTCGCCTTGCGCGGCCCAAACACAACGGCGAAGGGGTCTTTCGTTTTTTCGTTTTCCGTGGGTGTGATCATAAATCGGTTGTGGTGTGCGTCGCCTTCAGCTCCGCCGCTGCGCGGAATGGTGATGGGCGACTTTCATGCGAGGATGAAAACGCACGCGCCCGTTGCTTTCAAGCACGATTCTCACCTATCCAATCTGGTCGGGCGACGCTGCCGCGTCGCCCCGCGCGCGACAGCACGTCCGCCGGTTTGGCCACGCGGCAGAGCGGCAGCTCTGCCCTACCAGCCGCGCGCTCTCGCCATCATGGCGAGACGAGGATGCGATAGAAATTTTGGCTGCCACCGGTGGCGTCGGTGAACGTCAACGCGTCGCCCACGCCATCTTGCGCGGCTCCGAGATTCTGCCAGGTTGCGCCGGTCAACGTCGCGCTGCGTTGCAACTGATAGGTGTGGCCGTCGTAGCCCGTGATCGTCAGCGTGAACGTCCCACCGCTCTGCATGGCCGAGGTCACGACGATGTTCGTGGCCAGCAGCACGCTGCCGTGGTTGAGGAAATTTGCAGGCAAACTTTGCGCGCCGGTGAGCAAGTCGAGCAGACCGTTATTCACGAACGTGCCAGTGACGGCGAGGCCGGAGCCGTTGAGAAATTGCATCGTGCCGTTGTTCGTCACGTTACCGGCAATGTTCAATGTGCCGCCGCAGTCAGCGACGACGGTGCCGTTGTTGAGGAGATTTCCGTTGAGCGTGCCGCAGCCCGTGAGCGTGCCCCCGACATTGATCCGAACGGAGTTGGCGGTGATGACGCCGGGCAAATCAAGCGTGGCGGAGTTGGAGACGGTGACAAAATTCGTGGTGGTGAGGCTGCCGGAAACTTGCAGGGTGCCGTCGCCGATTTGCGTCGGGCCGGAGTAAGTGTTACTGCCGCTAAGGGTCCACGTGCCGACCCCGGTTTTAGTGATGCCCACGAGGTGCGAGGAATTTTGAATCGTGCCGGCAAAGGTCGCATCCGTATTCAGCGCGCCGATGACATAAGTATCGAGTGAACCGGCGCTGGCGGATTGATCACTGCCGGTGAGTTTGGTGCCCGCGCCGCCGGTGAACGCGCCAAAGTAAAGCGTGCCGTTGCCGATGAGACGATTTTCGACGATGCCGGTATTGGTGCCGACGTCCATGGTGCCATTGGGCAAGCCGCCGGTGCCGGTTTGGTAAAAGCGCAACAGTCCACCGCTGCTATTGCCGAGCGAAACGGTGCCGGTGAAAGCGGTGGCGGCGGATTGCAGCGACAGCACATTGCCCGCACTCGGAGCCGCGAACAGGATGCTGGAACCGGTGAGCGGGCCGGTGAAGTAGCTGTTGCCGGAGGTGGCGATGGTGCTGGGCGCGGTGAGATTCATGGGATTGGCGAGCGTGCCGCCGTTGTTCAACTGCACGGTGCCGCCGGACAGTTGCACGGTGCCACTGCCGAGTGCGCCAAAGATGTTGGCGACAATTTTTCCAGCCGACAGCAGCACGGAACCCGTGAAGCCATTGGTGTTATTAATCGTGAGCGTGCCGGAACCACTTTTGATGAGTTGCATGGGACCATTCAACGCGCCGATGCCAGCCGAGCCGTTGAAGGTAAAACTGCTGGAAGCAATCACACTCACGGAACCGGGCTGCATCAATTGATTGATACTGACGGTTGGATTCGTGGCGCTGGTGTTGTCGAACAGCACGTTGTCGCCGTTGGTGAACGTGGCGGCGGCATTATTGGTGTTCACCCAGTTCGCAGTGGTGTTCACGTCCCACGCGTTGGCGGAAATTCCACCGCGCCACGTCAAGCTACGCCCCGGCGGCAGCGTGATAGTCGCGGGCAATTCCAGATTCACATAATCATACATGACGTGGTCGGACGACGCGGAGGAGCGCCGCTGATTGAGCGTGATGACGTTCGCGCCGACGTGCAGTGAAGAGAGCGGCACGGACAGATAACCGAGGCTGTATTTGGCGTGGTTGCCTTCGCGGATGAGCGCGTTGCCGCCGGTGCCGCCGCCAGCGGTAGTGGGCGCGACTTCGCCGAGAACATTATTTTCATCATTCACGAACACCTGCACGGCGCCGTAGTTGATACTGGCGAAGGCGAACGTCAGCGTCGCGCTACCGCTGGTCGGGAGATTCGTGAGGTTGAAATGAATCCGCCATTTCCACGCGGACCAGTTCGTGCCGACGAGGTAGCCGGGATGCGCGTAGTTCCAATCGTTCGACCAGTTGCTCACGCCGTTGGTGTATTCGAGCGGATTCGGAAAATCGTTCGAGTAAGTTTCCCACAGGAACGCATACCAGTAATTCGTGCTGTGGCGAAATTCACCGGCTCGGCGGTCGGGCACGCCGATCTCCCAGATGATCTGGCCACCGGGATGCGGCACGCTCCAGGTCAGATTGCCGAGCGCATTCGTGGTGTTCGCGGTGATGGTGACGCTGTTGGAAAAAGTGAATTCGCCCACCGCGCCATCGGTGAACGCGGAGAGCGTGTAGCTGCCGGGGCGCACGAACGGGATCACGAAATTTCCATTCGTGTCCGGGTGAACCCACGTTTGGTAGCGCTTCGATTCAAACTGCCAGTTGCCACCGGCGTCGGGTTGCGAAAGACCAATCCAAGTGTTGGTGCCAGCGGCGAGCGCGGGCTTCAGCGCGTCGTTGATGATAAGTTTGCCACTGACTGCGCCGCGAAGATTGGCGGCGGGATAATCGGAATTCGTCAACCACACATACGGCCACGCGGCGATTTCCGCCTGCACTTGGGTCTTGGCATCAGCCCAAAGCGTGTTGCCCGCGCTGCTGTTCGTCGTGGTCTTGTTGCAATACAGCAGGAACGGCCCGTAAAGTTTCGACCACGTTTCACCGGCGGCCACGCTGGTGCTGGAGCCGTTGTAATGATTCCGCCCGAAGTGGATGAGCGAATAGGATTCCGCGAGCGCGAGATCATTTTTGATCGGGCCGTCGTTCAGATAATCGTAGCCGCCGAGCACGAACCACACGCCGATTTTATTTGTGTCGCTCGCGTGACCCCAGCAACCGGCGTTTTGGTATTCGAGCGAGTATTCGTATTTGCAATCGTATTGCCCCGCGCGCGCGCCGGTGGTGAGTTTGACAACTTCGGCAATACCGGTCGCCTGGGCGGAAGTGAAGTCCGTGTATTTGCCCCAATACCAATTCCGAATTGAGTCAGCATAAATGCGCTCGAACGTCCAGTCGGTCGAACTGTGCGGCAACTTCCAGACGATACGCCATTCGCCGACGCTCGTCGCCGGATAGCTCGCGGGGTGCGATAAAATCGCGTAGGCATAAAGTCCCGTATCGCCGCGTCGCAAAACGTAGTGGCAATCAATGTCGAAGTAGTGAACGCGATTCGTGTTGTTCGCCCAAGTGACTTTGCAGGAAATATCCACCATGTCCGCGTTGCTCGTCGTCACGGAATAAACGCAGTTACCAGGATTTTCGTAACTCGTGCCGCCGTCCATGCTGTAATAAACCTTGCCGGAAGTATCGAGCATCTGCGTGCCGTTGAAGAGATACGAGGTCACCTGCGCCGAACTCGTGGCGATGACGGCAGTGATCGTGCCATTGGCAAGCGTTACGTTGCCGCCACTGACGGAGAGTGTCACATTCGCGCCCACACCGTTGGTGCCGCCGCCCGCGTCGTTCGCCAAGATTTTCGGCGCGTAGCTCAAGAGTAGGCAGACGATAAGGCGGGTGAAATTCATGGCTGGGATACGGGAAGTTAATTCATGCCGCGCCATTGAGCCATCGCAAGAACTGGTGACGATAATAAAAAACCGCCGCCCGAAGGCGGCGGTTGGAAGGTCAGCTGGCTTGGAACATTACGCCCAAAGCTGCTCGGGATATTTCCCCTGCGCAATGAGTTGGCGGATGCTCTCCACGACTTGCGGACGATCTTCGCGATACGTCACGCCGAACCAAGAGTCGGACGAGCGCAAGACTTTGCACTTGGCCTGACCGTTGGTCACGAGTTCGCCGACGGTAGCGGGAATGTAGCATTCGGATTTCTGCTCGGTGCCAGCGCGCTTGAGGAATTTTTCAAACTCCACTTTGAGCTGCGGGAACAGGGCAGGGGTGAAGCCCCAGAAATTCATCGAGACCGCTTCGTCGCCCGTGAGTTGGGTGATCTTCCCGTCGGCGCCGGTATCTTTCGCACCGCTGCCATCACGGTCAATCTTCGTCAGTTCAACAATGTTGGTGAGATAATCGTTCGCGTCCACGCGAGAAACCCCGCGCGCCACGCTGCCGTGATCGGAGAGGGTGTTCTTCAAGATGAAACCGACCATCGCATAATCCGGCGTGCCGGAAACAAGATGTTTGGCCAACACTTGATACGCTTCTTGACCGTAGAAATCATCGGCATTGATCGCGGCGAACGGTTCATTGATGACGCCCTCGGCCATCAGAATCGCGTGCGTCGTGCCCCAGGGTTTGGTGCGGCCAGCGGGCAATGAGTAAGGCGCGGGTAATTTGTCGAGTTCCTGATAAACGTATTCCACGGCGATGCGTTTCTCGAAGCGGGAGCCGACGATTTCGCGGAATTGTTGTTCGATGTCTTTGCGGATGACGAAGACGAGCTTGCCGAAGCCAGCGCGCATCGCGTCGAAGATGGAATAATCAATAATGGTCTCGCCGTTCGGGCCGACGGGATCAATTTGTTTGAGGCCGCCGTAACGGCTGCCCATGCCAGCGGCGAGAACGAGTAAAGTAGGTTTTGTCATGTGCGGAAATTTTAATTTTTCCGCCGCAGATGTCGAGTCTGCGCGTGTGGCCATTTCAGGCTACCGGTCAGAAGGAATTTGGCGCGCCCGCCGCCATCATGCTGTGGGCGTAACTTTAGAGGTTTCGGGGGAATTTGCCCGGCCGGGTCGCAACTTTTCCAGTATCGCAAGAATGTCTTTTTTGCTGCCGGGGCCGATAAGTTGATCCATGACTAAGCCCTGATAAAAAAAGAGCAGGGTAGGGACGGATTGGATGTGGTGCTGCTTGGCCAACGCAGGGTTTTCCTCCACGTTGATCTTGGCGAAGATGACGCGTCCGGCGCTTTCAGCGGCAATTTCTTTGAGCAGCGGCGCGAGCATCTTGCAGGACTCGCACCATTCTGCCCAAAAATTCACTAACACCGGTTGCGACGCATCGAGCACCGCGCTTCGGTAATTCGCTGCGGTGACTACGATAACATTTTTCATTGGTGGCCGGAGTTTGCAGGTCGAGTCGGGTCAGGCGCGCTGTTAGCCAGAAGCTGTTGCTGCGTCCAACCGCCGCCGAGGGCTTTGATGAGTTGCACGGCGGCGATCAAACGCTGCCCGGCCAGTTGCGCACTGGCACGTTCGGCCGAAAGGGTATCGCGGCTGGCATCCACCACTTCGAGGTAAGCGACGATGCCGGAACGGTAGCGGTCGCTCGCGAGTTCGGCGGCGCGGCGCGCGCTGGCCACGGCGCGTTGCTGTGCTGCCGATTGGGTGGCCAGATGGTGGATTCCTGATAGGCTATTCTCCACGTCGCCGAACGCGACAAGGATTTGCTGGCGGTAAAGTGCGGTGGCTTCGGCAAATGCTGACTGCGAGCGTTGGAGATTGGCGCGATTGCGTCCGCCCGCGAAAATCGGCAGCGACAAACTTGGCCCAATCGACCATTTGCGGCTGTCCCAGTTGAATAAACTGTCGGCATCACCGCTCAAATAACCGCCGGAACCGGTCAGTGAGAGCACGGGAAAAAATGCGGCTTTCGCGACACCGATCTTCGCGTTGGCAGATGCAAGTTGACGTTCCGCCGCAGCGACATCGGGCCGACGTTCCAGCAAATCAGCGGGCAATCCGGCGGGAATTTGCGGCGGCTGCGGATTCCAAGTCGTGTTCGCATTTTTCAGCGCGGCGAGTTTGAAGCGTGACGGATTTTCGCCGACGAGAATCGCGATGGCATTTTCCAGTTCGTCCCGGCGTTTGGCGAGAGCCGAGACTTCGGCTTCGGTGGTGGCCAATTCAGTTTCTGCTCGCGCCACATCCAGTTCGCTGCCGACGCCGCCTTCGAGCCGACTGCGGACGAGGCGCACCTGTTCGTGGCGCAATTCCACCGTGCTGGCGACGGCAGCGATCTCCGCGTCAAGCGAACGCAGCGCGAAATAATTCTGCGCCACATCGGCATTCAGCGTGAGTAGCACATTGTGAAAGGTCGCGAGCGATGATTGGGCATCGGCGCGGGCGCTTTCAAAACTGCGGCGCACGCGACCCCAAAGATCGACTTCGTAACTCAAGTCGAGCGGCGTGCTAAACTGATTCGCCGTCAGATTGCCAAAGCTCGGATTCGCATTGGGCGAATAACGCTGGCGCGTGTAGCTCGGATCCAAGCTCAAGCTGGGCAGCAACTGGCTGCGGGAAACGCGCGCGGAACTACGGGCTTGCTCCACGCGGGCAATGGCAGCTTTGAGTTGCTGATTGGCCTGCAAGGACTGTGTTTCCAGCGCGTTCAAGTTCGTATCGCCGAAAATCTCCCACCAGTTTCCTTTCGGCAGATGGTCGAGCGGCTGGCCGGTTTTCCACGCGCCGAGGTCGGCCGCTTTGTAGTTTGCGGGAGCTGAATTGGTCTGCGGATGGTAATCGGGGCCAACCGTCATCCAGTTAGCTTTTACAGACGTAAGCGAGCACAATAAGGCAACGGTGATGATGCCGGTGATGGCTGCTCCGGAACTAGGTAAAATATTTTTCGGGGCCGACGGAGTTTTTTTCTTCAAGCCGAGTTTCATCAGCGTGACGTAGAACACCGGCGTCAGAAACAGGCCGAAGATCGTGACCCCGATCATGCCGGAGAAAACCGCGACGCCCATCGCCTGACGCATTTCCGCGCCCGCGCCGGTGGCGATGACAAGCGGAAACACACCTGCGATGAACGCGATGCTCGTCATCAAGATCGGCCGCAAACGCAGGCGACACGCTTCGATGGCGGCATCGAACGGCGATAAACCTTCGTCCTGTTTGATCTTGGCAAACTCGACGATGAGGATGGCGTTCTTACACGCGAGACCAACGAGCACAATCAAACCGATTTGCGTGAAGATGTTGTTGTCGCTGCCATTAAGCCAAACGCCTGCGATCGCGAACAGCAGGCACATCGGCACGATCAAGATGATGGCGAGCGGCAGGCGAAAACTTTCGTAAAGCGCAGCCAGCACGAGGAACACGAGCAGCAGACACAACGGGCCGACGTAAATAGTTGTGTTGCCCGCGAGGATGCGCTGGTAGGTCAGTTCCGTCCATTCGGGCGTCATGCCGCGCGGCAGATTGGCGTCGGTCAGTTTCGTCATCAATGCCTCGGCTTGGCCTGAACTGAAACCGGGTGCGGGTGCGGCATTGATTTCCGCTGCGGGATAACCGTTGTAGCGCATCACGCGATCAGGGCCGTGTGATTCGTTCACTTTCACGATGGCACCGAGCGGAACCATTTCGCCTTTGTCATTCCGGGTTTTCAGCCGCGTGATGTCCTCAGCGTGTGCGCGGAACGGAGCATCCGCCTGCGCGATGACCTGATACGTGCGGCCGAAGCGGTTGAAGTCGTTCACATACATCGAGCCGAGATAAATCTGCATCGTCTCGAAAAGATTTTGCAGCGGCACGCCCTGCGACTTCGCTTTCACGCGATCCACGTTCGCATCGAGTTGTGGCACGTTGACGGTGAACGTGGAGAACACGCCGGCAAGCCCCGGCGTCTGGCGACTCTTAGCGATGACGCCTTGCACGTTTTGGTAAAGCGCGTCGTAGCCGAGATCAGCGCGATCTTCGACGTAGAGTTTGAAACCACCAATGGTGCCCAAGCCATGGACTGGCGGCGGCGGCACGGTGAGGATGAACGCATCCTGGATGCCCGCGAACTGTTTGTTCAATGCAGCGGCGATGGCTTTGCCGCTCAACTCCGGCGTGGTGCGTTCTTCAAACGGTTTTAACGTGAGGAACGTGATGCCCGCATTCGGCGCGACGCTAAAACCATTGATACTCAAACCGGGAAATGCGACGGCGCTTTCCACACCCGCTTGTTTCAAGCCGATTTCAGACATCTTGCGGATGACGGCTTCGGTGCGGTCGAGCGAAGCGCCATCGGGCAGTTGGGCGAACGCGATCAAATATTGTTTGTCCTGCGACGGCACAAAGCCGGTCGGCACCTTGTTGAAACTCCAGCCGGTCAGCAAAACGAGTGCGCCATAAACGATGAGGGCGACGGCGCCTTTACGCAGCACGCTGGCGACGCCGGTGGAGTATTTTTCACCTGCCCAAGCGAACACGCGGTTGAACGGATTGAAAAACCAGCCAAGCGATTTTTCCATCACGCGCGACAGCCAGTCTTTCGGTGCGTGGTGATCTCTCAGCAACACCGCGCACAACGCGGGCGAAAGCGTCAACGAGTTGAAAGCAGAAATGACGGTTGAAATGGCAATCGTCAGCGCGAACTGTTTGTAGAATTGGCCGGTCAACCCGCTGATGAACGCCGTCGGCACAAACACCGCACACAAAACCAACGCTGTGGCTACGATGGGGCCGGTCACTTCTTTCATCGCCTGCACCGAGGCGTCGTAAGACGACAAGCCGCGCGCGATGTTTCGCTCGACGTTTTCGACGACGACAATTGCATCATCCACCACGATGCCGATGGCCAGCACGAGGCCAAACAGTGAGAGTGCATTGATACTGAAGCCAAACCAGAGCATCAGCGCGAATGTGCCGATGAGCGAAACCGGCACGGCGGCGAGCGGAATGATGGCCGCGCGCCAGGTTTGTAGAAAAATGATGACGACAATGACGACAAGTATGATGGCCTCGAGCAGCGTGTGGATGACGGCTTCGATGGAATGACGCACGAAAACGGTCGGGTCGTAAACGACGTTGTAGTCCAAGCCTTCGGGAAAGTTTTTCTTCAATTCTTTCATCGTGTCGCGCACGTCTTTGGAAAGTTGAAGTGCGTTCGCGCCGGGCGATTGGAAGATGGGAATGGCCACGGCGGTCTTGTTGTTGAGCAGCGATTCCAATGCATAGCTGCCCGCGCCTAGCTCGATACGAGCGACATCTTTCAGCAAAGTTTTTTCGCCATTCGCACCGGTCTTGACGATGATGTTGCCGAATTCTTCTTCGGAAATAAGCCGCCCTTTCACGTTTACTTGCAGTTCGAAATTCACCGGATCGCTCACCGGTTGCTGGCCGATGACGCCGCCGGCGACCTGCACATTTTGTTCGCGAATAGCGGCGACGATGTCGCTCGCAGTGAGATTGCGCGCGGCGATCTTGTCTGGGTTGAGCCAGATGCGCATCGCGTAATCGCCGGAGCCGAATAGTTTCACGTCGCCTGCACCAGGAATGCGCGCAAGCACGTCCTTGACCTGCAACGTGGCGTAGTTGCGGATATAAACCTTGTCGTAATGTAAACGGCGGCTGAAAAGTGCGGCGGGGTCATGTGTGTGACGTGGCGGTTCAAAAGTGCGGCATCTTCATTAACAATGAAGCATGTATCGCAATATGGAAGACTGGGCTGAGATTCGCAAAAAAGTGTTGGCAGGAGG
>CAIWFB010000078.1 GCA_903911825.1 uncultured Verrucomicrobia subdivision 3 bacterium | reverse complement strand
GGTCAGCGGCGAAGGCGTTTGGGTCAGCGGCGAAGGCGTTTGGGTCAGCGGCGAAGGCGTTTGGGTCAGCGGCGAAGGCGTTTGGGTCAGCGACCCGACTCACGAAAACAGGCGCGCAACCCCGAATTTAGACGAAAAGCAAGCGGTTTTCCTGAAAACAAGCGGTTTTTCCAGCCGGTTGGGTAAGCAAACGGCAGCGCCACGGCTGCCCGGTGCGCTGCCGTTCCTGGGAGTAGTTAAAGTCAGTGAGCTTTCGCCCCGCCCACGCCGTGGAGGGAATCCGCTTTGGCAAACTTAGGCCAAGCGAACGCATAGAACGCGACAAACCCGAAGCAGAGCGCCGGCACGATGAAGCCACGGCACATATTGTATTGATCCGCGATGTGGCCCATCAATTTCGGCAACAGTGCGCCGCCCATGATGGCCATGACGATGTAGGCGGAGGCCGTCTTGGTCTTGCTGCCCAAGCCGTAGATACCGAGCGCAAAGATCGTCGGGAACATGATGGACATGAAGAAATAGCTCGCGAACACGCTGCCCACCGAGAGCCAGCCGACGTTAGCAAAGATCAATAAGCAGCACACCACATTCAGCAAGGCGTAAAGGCCAAGAACTTTGTGCGCGGAGAACTTTTTCAACGCTGCTGCGCCCGTGATTCGTCCCGTGAGGAAACAACCGAATGCCACGGAGGCTAATGTCGCTGCGCCCGCGTCGCTGACGTGGAGCAAGCCGTCTTTGCCGGTTTCAAAAAGTGATTTCAACGCGCCCGTGCCCCAGTCGGCGGGAATCGCGGGCATCATCGAAAAGCCGCTGGTGCGGTCCACGGTCATGGAGTTGATGAAGAAACCGAAGATACCCGCCTGCGCCGCCACGTAAAAGAATTGCGCCGCCACACCGAGCAGGAAGTGGGGCGATTTCGTGAGCGCGGGCGCGGGCGCCAAATCCGCTGCTTCCACATTGGCGTCCTCGGGATTCTGGATGTCCGGCACGTCAGAACATTTGAAAATCACCGCCAGCACAATCACCACGAACGCCACGGCGACATACGGCACCCAGATTTTCGGATCTTTGGAGTAGAAATATTGCGCCCCGATGATCGGCCCGAAAATCCAGCCGATACCGTTGCAGGATTGCGCCAGATTGATGCGCGTCGCGCCAAATTGCGGCGGCCCCAGCAACGTGGTGTAAGGATTCGCGACCGTTTCCAGAAACGTTAAGCCCGCCGCAATCACGCAGACGCCCAAGAGATAGGCAAGAAACGCCGTGTTCGCCGAAACCGTGCCCGCGTGCGCTGAGGCTTGAATGCTGGTTGCCGGAATGAACCAAAACCCGCCGACCGCTACCAGCAGCAAGCCGGCGATGATGCCGCCTTTCCAACCCCATTTGCGCGCCAGCCAACCGGCGGGCAATGCCATCAGGAAATAGCCGAGGTAATGCGCGAATTGCACGTTGGCCGATTGCGATTTCGTGAGGTTCAGCTCGTTCTGAAAGTGTTTATCCATCACGTCAATCATGCCGTTGCACAGGCCCCACAGCAGAAAGAGCGAGGAGACGAGGGCGAAGGTGAAGACAATGTTTTTCCCGTTCGGCAGTTGGAACAGGCCAACTTTGGCGCCGACGGAGTTCGAGGATTGCTTGGATGTGCTCATGAGTGGTGCGGTGTGTGCGTGGGAGTCTTTAGAAATGATCGCCGAGGTCAAGTTCACTTTTGGGTAGATGGAAGAATTTGTAGCAGCCGAGGTAAATCGGCTCCGGCTAAATCGGGCTGGCGCAAATGAAAACTGGTGGGTCGGGCGACGCTGCGCCCAAACCCACCAGTAAATTCCGGCGGCGGCTTTTAGTGCGATTCCGGCAGCGGTTCGGCCATGGTCGGCGTTTCGCCGGCGTGCTGTTTGGCGAGCAGAACGTAGATTGCAGGAATCACCAGCAGCGTGAAGAGCGTGCCAATGGCCATGCCGGACACGACGATGAGGCCAATGGAATTACGCGCGGCGGCACCGGCACCAGTCACCATCGTGAGCGGAAAATGTCCCGCAACCGTCGCGACGCTGGTCATCAACACCGGCCGCAGACGCAAGAGTGAGGCTTCGCGGATAGCTTGCATTTTCGTGCGACCTTGGCGCTGCAATTGGTTCGCAAATTCCACGATGAGAATCCCGTTCTTCGTCACCAGCCCGACGAGCGTGACGAGGCCGACTTGCGAATAAATATTTAGAGTCGTCGTCCAACCATTCGTCCAGAACGGAAGATTCGGGTTGGGCATTTTCAAGAAACAGAAAATCAGCGCGCCGAAAATCGCCAACGGCACGGAGCCAAGGAGGATGATCCACGGATCGCGGAAGCTGTTGAACTGCGCGGCCAGCACGAGGAAAATCAGCGTGACGGAGAGCAGCATGGCGGGGAGAAATTTATTTCCTTCCGTGCGCAACTGGCGCGATTCGCCGGTGTAATCCAAGCGGTAGCCAGCGGGCATGATCTTGGCGCTTTCGTCTTCCAAAAACTTCAGCGCGGTGTCGAGTGGCACGATGGCGACGCCGCTTAATTTTACGGAGTTCAATTGTTGGAACCGGTTGAGCGAGCGCGGCGTGGTTTTTTTCTCAAAGTGCGCGAAGGCATTCACGGGCAACAATTGATTGCCGGGGCCTTTGACATAGGTGGTTTCGAGTTGCTCGGTGTTGAGGCGGGCCCCACGGCGCAATTGGGGAATGACTTTGTAGCTGCGGCCCGCGAGGTTGAAACGGTTCACGTAATTTCCGCCAACGAGGGCGGCCAGATCGCCGCCGACGGTTTGCAGATCGAGGCCGAGCGCGGCGACTTTATCGCGGTCAATCACAAGTTCCACTTCGGGTTGATCAATCTTGGTATCAATGATCGGCGGGAAGGCGAACATGCCGTTCGTCGTCGCCACTCGCTGAACCAGCTGGGCGATCTCTAAAATCTGTTCCGGTTCAGCGGTGGCGGAGATGACAAATTCCACCGGGAACTGGCCGCCGCCGGGCAACGCGGGTGGCGTGACCATGAGCAGGCGGATGCCGGGAACTTTATTCACCATCGCTTGAATTTCCGGTTGGATCTGGAACACGGTGCGTTTCCGTTCGCCCCACGGTTTCAAAACCATGCCGCTAAATCCGCTGTCGGGGAACGTGAGTTGAAACGTGTGGCCAGTTTCGGGCACGGTCTCAAAAAATTTATTCACGGCTTCGGTGTAGAAGCTCGCTTGTTCGATGCTGGAATTGGCGGGGCCTTCCACGATGCCGAACACGACGCCCTGATCTTCCGTCGGCGCGAGTTCGCTGGCGGACATGAAATACATGGGAATTGCCAGTAAACTTAGGCAAATCCAGACGATGTAAACCGTGGCGCGCGCGCGCAACGTGCCGTCGAGCACGCGACCGTAGAATTTTTTCAGCCGTTCAAATTGGCGGTTGATGTGACCGGGCAAACCTTTGTCTTCGCGATCGTGTGAGAGCAGGCGCGAGGACATCACGGGCGAAAGCGTCAACGCCACCACGCCGGAAATACATACGGCCCCGGCAAGCGTCAGGGCGAATTCGCGGAAGAGCGAACCGGTCAAACCGCCTTGGAAGGCGATGGGCGCATAGACCGCCGCGAGTGTGATGGTCATGGAGATAACCGGGCCGAGCAATTCGCGCGCGCCGAGCAGCGCGGCGTCAATCGGCGTTCGCCCTTCGCGAACGTGGCGCTCGACGTTTTCGACCATGACGATGGCGTCGTCCACCACGAGCCCGACGGATAACACGACGGCAAGGAGCGTGAGCAGATTCAGCGAGAAGCCGAACGATTGCATCAGGAACACGCCGCCGATAAGCGAGAGCGGAATCGCCGCGAGCGGAATCAACACCGAACGGAACGAGCCGAGGAAGAGGAAGATGACGACGGAAACGATGAGCAACGTTTCCGTGAGCGTTTTCAATACTTCATGAATGGCGTCTTCAATATATTTTGTCGCGTCGTAAGCCACATAACCGTTGAGGCCAGCGGGCAAACCGAGCTTGATGGAATCCATTTCCTTGCGGACGCGTTTGATGACGTCGAGGGAATTGGCGTTAGGCAAAACCCAGATGCCCATGAACACGGCGCGTTCGCCGCTGAAACGCACTTCGCTGTCGTAATCTTCCGCGCCGAGCGAAACATCGGCGACGTCGCGCAGGCGAATGAGTTGATCGCCGGTCTGGGCGATGACGAGATTTTTGAATTCTTCCACGGAACGCAAATCGGTATTCGCCGTGAGGTTCACCTGCACAAGCGAGCCTTTGGTGTGACCGACGGCGGCGAGAAAATTATTCGCGGCGAGCTTGGTGCGGATTTGATTGGGGCTGATATTCAGCGCGGCGAGCCGGTCGGGCTTGAGCCAGATGCGCATGGCAAAGGTGCGTCCGCCCAACAGATCGGCGCGTTGCACGCCGTCGAGCGCAGCGAGGCGCGGCTGAACGATGCGCGTGAGATAATCGGTGATCTGATTCGCTTCGAGAATGTCCGAAGAAAAACTCAGATACGCGGCGGCGAATTTGGAATCCGCCGTCTCCACATTGATGGTGGGAATTTCCGCTTCGGGCGGCAGTTCGTTGCGGACTTGATTGACCTTGGAATTGATTTCAGACAACGCCTTCTTCGCGTCGTAATTCAATTTCAGCCGCACCGTGATCGTCGAGACGCTTAATTTGCTGGATGATTCGATGTAATCAATGCCGTCCGCTGCCGCGATGGCACGTTCAAGTGGTTGCGTGACGAAGCCGCGCACCAGTTCCGCGCTGGCGCCGACGTAGGCGGTCGTGACGGTGACGATGGCGTTTTCGTTGCGCGGATATTGGCGGACGTTGAGCGAGCGGATCGCCTGCAACCCCGCGATCAAGATAATCAGGTTGACGACGATCGCCAACACGGGCCGCCGGATGAATAGGTCGGTAAAAGATTTCATGCGCGTCCGTTCAGGTATTCGGCGGCGTCGGCGTTTCCGAAGCTTTGGGCGCGAGGTCGTTATTTTCCACCACGCTCATGCCGTTGCGTAATTTGAAAGCCCCGGCAGTAACCACGCGGTCGCCCGCTTTCAAGCCGGTTTCCACCACGATGAAATCGCCTTTGGAATTACCGGAGCGGATGAATTTCTGCTGCACCACCAGATTTGTTGCGCCTTTCTCTGTGCTGGGTTGAATCACGAAAACGGAATCACCATACGGCGCGGCGATTACGGCGGTGAGGGGAACTGCGAGCACGGTTTTTTCCAACGGCATCACCACTTCTACGCGCACGAACATGCCGGGCCGGAGCAATTCATCGGCGTTGGCGAACTTGGCGCGGATCCGGACGTTGCGCGTGGTCGCGTCGAGTTCGGGATTCAGGGCGACCAATTCGCCACTAAAAACATTGGTGCCATACGCATCCACGCGGGCGTTGACCTTCAAGCCGGTTTGCAGGCGGGACAATTCCTGTTGCGGTAGCGAAAAATCCACGAACACCGGCGTGAGCGCTTGCAGCGAAACGAGCCCTTTGCCGACCTCGACATGTTCGCCCACATTCACGAGGCGGATGCCGAGCTTGCCCGCAAACGGCGCGCGCAAATTTTTCTTCGCCACAGTGGCGCGGAGGGCGTCGGCACTGGCGAGAGCTTGTTTGAACGTGGCTTCCGCTTGATCCAATTCGGCTTGGGAAACCGTTTTATCCACGCGCAAGGCCCGTGACCGATCGGCGTTGATTTTTGCCAAATCCGCTGCCGCCTCGGCCGCGCGCAACTGCGCTTCCTCGGTTGAAGAATCCAATTTCACCAGCAAATCACCCGGTTGGACGGTGGCACCGGATTCAAACGCAATTTCCGTGACGGTGCCGGCAATTTCCGGGGCAATGATCGCTCCTTGTTCTGCGCTCACCGAGCCAACCGCTGGCAACACGTCCGGCCAATGCTCCTCATGCGCCACGGCCGATGCGACCGTTTCCGGCGGCATCACCATATGGGCGCCCGCTGCGATCAGCGTTTTGATTTGGAGAACTTTTACGGTGGCGAGCAGGC
>CAIWFB010000077.1 GCA_903911825.1 uncultured Verrucomicrobia subdivision 3 bacterium | reverse complement strand
TTTTCAAGCAGAAGACGGCATACGAGATAAGACGGAGTGACTGGAGTTCAGACGTGTGCTCTTCCGATCTCTACATCGAGCATCGCCGCGAAGTCATTTTGCGTCGCACGAAGTTTGAATTGCGCAAAGCCCAAGAGCGCGCGGAGTTGCTGGAAGGTTATCTCATCGCGCTGTCGAATCTGGACGAATTCATCCACATCATTCGCTCGAGCAAAACGCGGGATGAAGCGCGGGTAAAACTGCTCGCGTTCGAATGGTCGCGTGCGCAGGTGGAGAAGTGGGGTATTTTTCTGAACGACGAATCGCGTTTGAATGCGGGGCGTTACGCGCTGACCGAGCGGCAGGTGGATGCGATTTTAGAGCTGCGTTTGTATCAGTTGACCGGTCTGGAAATTGATAAGATCGACAAGGAATACAAGGCGTTACTCGAAGTCATTAAAGACTTGCTGGATATTCTCGCCAAAGAATCGCGCGTGATGGCGATCATCAAGACCGAGTTGCTGGCGATCAAAGAAAAACACGCGTCGCCGCGCAAAACGGAGATTGTGCCCGACGAAGGTGAGATTGCGATTGAAGATCTCATCGCCAACGAAGGTGTCATCATTACGCTCACGCACAATGGTCTGCTCAAGCGCACGAACGTCAGCCAATATCGCGCGCAACGGCGCGGTGGCAAAGGCGTCATCGGCATGACGACGAAGGAAGGCGAGACCGAAGCGGATAATGATTTCGTCGAGCATTTGTTCACCGCGAGCACGCATGATTACCTGATGTTCTTCACGAATACGGGCCGTGTGTATGTCGAGCGCGTGCATGAAATTCCCGACATGGGACGCGCGGCGAAAGGTCGCAGCATCGCGAATCTTTTGGAATTGAAAGCGGACGAAAAGGTCACCGCACTCATCCGCATTCTCTCAAAAACGGACGCGGATAAGAAAGATGTCACGTGGGAACAGTCCGGTGAATTATTCTTCGCCACGCGCCAAGGCACCGTGAAGAAAACGTCGCTCAACGAATTCTCCAACGTCCGCAAAGGCGGCATCATCGCCATCGGCATTGATGAAGGTGACGCGTTGATTGATGTAAAATTGACGCGCGGCAGCATCGTTGAGAATGACGAAGTGAAAGATCCGGGCGACGGCGTCGTGCTGATCACGAAGGATGGCATGAGCATTCACTTCTACGAATCGGACGTGCGTTCGATGGGCCGTTCGGCGGGCGGCGTGCGCGGTATTAATTTGGAACCGGGCGACGCATTAGTCGCGGCGGCTATTGTCGTCAAAGATGCGACGTTGCTCGTGGCTGGCGAAAATGCCATTGGCAAACGCACGGGCTTTGATGAATATCGGATTCAATCGCGCGGAGGCAAAGGCATCATCACCATGAAAACCGGAGACAAAACCGGCGGCGTGGTCGGCGCGCTTACGGTGAAAGACACTGACGAAATCATGTTGATCACTGTCGGTGGTCAGATGGTGCGTATCGCCGTTGGCGGCATCCGCGAAGCGGGCCGCAATACGATGGGCGTAAAATTGGTGAATCTAGATGCGGGCGACAAACTTCAAGCGATTGCTCAAGTGATTAGCGAAGAAGGCGCGGAGGTTGTTCCCGTCGAAGATGTCCCCGTTGAAACCCCCACAAAATAATTGCCTCGGAAAAAAAGATTCATTACTTTCCGCGACCTTATTTATGAAAAAACCGATTGCAACGCTGATTGCGGCCGCTGGGTTGATGGTGGCCTTTGCTGAAACTAGCACCAATACCAGTCCATCCACCAAGGCGGCCGAAGTAAAGTATCCTTGGGCTAGCACCGTTTCTGCCGGTATTTCCATCACGCGCGGCAATAGTCATACTTCCTTGTTCACTGCCGATTATTTGACGGCAAAAAAGACGCCTAACAACGAATATTCCTTCGGGGTTGGGATTGCTTATGGCACGCAGAACTCGGCTGATACCGCCAATAGCTACAAAGTTTTTGCACAGTGGAACCACCTTTTTACTGAGCGTTTCTATGGTTACCTCCGTGCGGATGCGTTGCGCGATCTGGTGGCTGACTTAGATTATCGGCTGACGATTGGTCCCGGTGTCGGTTACTATCTGATCAAAGACACGAACACCTTGCTCGCGGCGGAAGCGGGCGGTGCCGTTGAATTGCAACGTCTGGGTGGCGAAGATAAACAATTCGCAACCGTGCGGCTAGCCGAACGGTTTGAGCATAAGTTCAATGATCGTGCCCGGCTCTGGCAGAGCGTGGAACTATTGCCTCAAGTGGACAAACTTGAAAACTACATCATCAATTTTCAGATCGGCATTGAGGCCGCTATTTCTAAACAGTTCAGTCTGAAAACCTATCTGGATGACACCTACGCGAATCGTCCCGCCTCTGACCGCCAGAAAAACGATGTGAAAATCATCGCCGGCGTTTCTTACAAATTCTGATTCAACCCAAATCAAGCGGCGGCTTTGGATCTGTAAACGGCGGCTGAAAAGTGCGGCGGGGTCATGTGTGTGACGTGGCGGTTCAAAAGTGCGGCATCTTCATTAACCAT